>DASYKW010000288.1:0-18920 GCA_035995005.1 Pyrinomonadaceae bacterium | reverse complement strand
CGGGCACACCCTCGGCGAGCTGCTGACCGCATTCAAAACGAAGTATGTGAAAACCGCGACCTTCTCCCACGGCGAAAAGATCGTCGGCTATCGCAAAAATCTCACGCACATCGGGACGATCCGCCGAAATCGAGAGCTTCTTTAAGCCGCATACGCCGCTAACCGCGATTACCGTCTCACTCATCGAGGACTTCAAGATCCACCTCCAATCGACACCAACGAAGCGGGGAACGCTGCCGGCGGTCTCCACTTATAACGAAAAGCTCGCCTTTCTCAACCGCGTGTTGACCGTGGCTTTCGAAATGGACTGGCTCATCGTCAACCCTTTCACCAAAAAGAAGGGCCTCATCAAGCAGTCCGGCCGCAAGGTCCGCAACCGCCCGCTTACGTTCTCAGAGGAGATCGCTTTATTCGATGTGTGTCAGCCGCACAAGCAGGTCGTCGCGTGCATCCGAAAAAAGTCAGGGCTCACATACCAACAAAAGTTCCATGTCGATCGGCGTCACCTTTGGGATCTGGTCATCGCATCGAGCGATCCGGGTCTCCGTGCGGGCGAAGTGTTCAATCTCCGCTGGTGGCAGATCGACCTCAAACTGCGTGTGATCTATCTCACAAAAGAGGCTGCCGAGCAGAGCAAGACGGGCGAGCCCGGCATTCTCCCGATGACCACACGCCTCTTCGATCTATTCACTCGAATATATAAAGGGCAGCGAGACAGTCAAAAAGTATTTCGTAGATTCGATTACCGCACGATCTTTGAAAACGCATGTCGCGAGGCCGGGATCGTCGGTCTCCAGTTTCGAGACCTTCGCAACACCGCCTCCAACCGGATGCTTGAGGCGGGCACGCCCGCTCCACAGGTCCGCAAGGTCACGCGTCACACGACCGACGAAGTTTTTCAAGGCCACTACGTTAGCGTCGATCTCCTTAACGCACAGAAGATCGGAACCTCGATGGATGTCTATATCGCCGAGCAAACGGCGCAGGCTCGAGCCCGACAAAAAGCCGCCTAAAAAAGGGCGAAAATGAGAGAGTTAGGGAAAAGCTTAGGGAAATACAGCTTTCATATTAATGCTGTATTTCCCGTAACCTCTTAGTTTTAATGGAGCCACCCGTCGGATTCGAACCGACGACCTTTCGATTACGAATCGAATGCTCTACCAACTGAGCTAGGGTGGCTTGAGGTGAGAACCGCAGCGCGGCGTTTGACCAATTGGCCGATTTTCGAATATACGTTCCGGTCTTAAAAGTGTCAAGCGAAACGGTATTCACGGGCTTTGAATGCCGATCGATGAATATTAACATTCGCCATTCTGCCGAGATCGCTCGTTGCCTGCCGCACAGTGTCGGGAACTGATCGACGACGGCCACTGTCCAGAGCTGATCGCGCACCGCTTTAACATCTTTCCAAATACGGGCTTTAATGGCGGTATATCCAATTTCGTTGTAATATGCGTCTCGTGGGCCGTCAGCCCAAATTCCCCACAAAAGCATATGGCGACAGAGCATCCCCTCGATTGGCGTCGATACGACCGCAGATTGTTCGCTGCGGTGGCCCTGATTTTTCCTGTCGTCATGGTGATAGGTTTTGCCCGCACCTACTATCTGAAGGCGGCTTTCGGCGGGCCGCCGCTTCCAAGCCTACTCGTCCATCTTCACGGAGCGCTGATGACGACGTGAATCGCATTCTTCATCGCACAGGTGTGGTTTATCCGGTCAAAGAATCACCGGACCCACATGAGGTTCGGGGTGCTCGGCATTGCCCTCGCGATCGCAATGGTCGCAGTTGGCTTCTTTACCGCGACTGCCGCGGCAAAGTACGGTTCGCCTTCGACGCCGCCGGGAATACCGCCGCTCGCTTTCGTGGTCGTACCCTTCTTCGACATCCTTATCTTCGCTGGGCTCTTTTCTGCGGCGATTTACTACCGTACGCGACCGGCTGAGCACAAACGCCTGATGCTGCTAACGGCGATCAACTTCCTGCCGCCTGGGATCGGAAGATTTCCTTTCGAGCCTTTCATTTCCGGCGGGCCACTGCTTTTTTTCGGCATTCCGGCGGCGCTTCTCTTGATCCTGCTCGTGCTCGATAGGTGGAAGAACGGAAAGGTTAACAAGGTCTTTCTTATCGGTTCGCTCATCCTTATCGCGTCGTATCCGCTGCGGATCTTGTTGTCGGGCACCGGTGCGTGGATGACGTTCGCGAGCTGGCTTACTCGCTGGTTGGCCTGACCTCCTACCGGGCGCGCGGACATTTTCGCCTAGGAAGGTAAGCACTTACCATAGACCTAGAGTGCGTATCCTTTTTGTAAAACTCGGTTCGATCGGCGACATCGTCCACACGCTGCCCGCGTTGGCGGCCGTTCGAAGGGCGCTACCGGAGGCCGAGATCACGTGGGTCGTCGAAGAACGGTCTGCCGAGATCCTGCGCGGGAATCCGATGGTCGACCGCCTCGTCGAGGTCGACACGCGGGAGTTTCGCGGCGGTCGGCGGATCGACGACCTTCTAGCCAGTTTTGGCAAGCAAGTAAAAGGACTCCGTGGGCACAAATACGATATCGCGATCGACCTGCAGGGCCTTTGGAAGTCCGCCGGCATCGCAAAACTCTCTGGCGCGAAAAAACGTTTCGGCTTCTCGCGCCAGGCGCTCCGCGAACCGGCCAGTCGCGTCCTGCTGACAGACACCGTCGAGGTACCAGAAAAGATACACGTCATTCGCAAGAACCTTGCGCTCGTTGCGGGTGCGTTAGGTATCAATGTTCCAAACACCGATCTCGAATTCCCGATCTCGACCAGCGAGGAACATGTCGTTGAGGCCGAAGCTATTGTCTCAACGTCTGGCGGTGGTGAATTTGCGATCCTCAATCCTGGCGGCGGATGGGTCACAAAGCTTTGGCACGCCGAGAAGTTTGGCCAGCTCGCAGATCGTTTGTGGACGGAGAGAGGAATCACGCCGATCGTGGTGACAGGGCCAAAGGAACATGAGCTCGCCCGTGACGTGGCCGCAGCGAGCAAGTGCGGACGGCTGGTCTTAGCCGTGCCGGGCTTAAAAGCTTTCTACGAGCTCGCACGGCAGGCTCATCTTTATATCGGCGGCGACACGGGCCCGACACACATTGCGGTTGCCGCTGGGGTGCCTATCGTGGGCCTTTTTGGGCCTACTGAATGGTGGCGGAACGGAAGCCCGCGTCCAGATGACGTCTGCGTGGACCGGACCGACATTTCATGCAGGGTCGATTGTCATCGGCGCACGTGCGGCGTTTGGATCTGCATGGACTTTGGGATGGACAAGGTCTTTGAGGCAGTAGAGCAGCGCCTGGCAAACCACGCGTCGCTCGGCGAACTGGTAGCATAGTCTCTCCGCGATGCCGAAATTCAACAAGCGAACACTTCAACGCGTCCGCGTCCCGCTGGGATTTATCTTTGCCGTTCTTTTTATTGTCTTCTCGCGGCCGACGTTGTGGACCCTTGTCGCAGGAGGAGTGATCGCTGTACTCGGGCTTGCCGTTCGCGCGTGGGCGTCGGGACATATTCGTAAGGCGAGTGTACTTGCGGTAAGTGGGCCCTACGCCTACACGCGAAATCCGCTTTATCTTGGCAGTCTCTTATTGGGTGTCGGCTTTACAGTGGCGGCCGGTGTCTGGTGGCTGGCGCTCGCTTTTACCGCCTTGTACCTCGGCATCTATTTGCCGGTAATGCGCGTCGAAGAGGAAGATATCCGGCGAATATTCGGGACGGAATTCGACGAGTATCAAAAAGCGGTCCCGCTCTTCATTCCCAGGCTAAGCGTATGGAAGCGTACAGCAACGCGATTTGATGGCCAGCTATACTTACGATATCGGGAGTATCGGGCCGCCTTGGGAGCAGCAGGGGCCATGGCGATACTGGGAGCGAAAGCTTACTTCTTTGGTTGATCGAAATGTCTAGCAGAGCGTTTAGAGCGTTCATTCTGACGACGGCCGTAATGATGACGACAGCCGTTGGCGTTCGTGCGCAGCCTTCCCAGCCCATCAATGACGCGGGACGTAAGTTCGCGGGCGAAAGGCTCGTTTACGACGGCAAGATCAGCAAGATGAAGTTCACCTTCTCTGTTGCCGAGATCACCTTCACCGCGGCTGACGACCCGCAGAATGACGGCCTGCTTATTAAGGCCGAAGCCGTCTCAAAAGGAACGCTTCTTAGCCTTTTCCGCTACAGCTTCCTCCAGCAGATCAATTCAAATATCGACCTTGCCGGTTTCAAGGCAACGAGAACAGACAAGCACGACGTTCAGAAGGAGCGCGTTCGCGACAGCGAGGCTGTATTCGATTACGCACAGCGTCGAGTAACATTTGTCGAGACCGATCCTAAAGACAAGATGCGTGCACCGAGACGGATCGCTTCCGGCATCTCGGACCCGAGTTATGACCTCGTATCGGTTATTTATTACATTCGCCTGCAGGAGCTCGCGATCGGAAAAAGGTTTGACCTTGAGGTGAGTGACTCGGGCCTTGTTTACAAATTGCCGGTTGTCGTTACCGGCCGTGAGCAGCAAAAGAGTGCTATTGGTAAGCTCCAGTGCTGGCGCATCGAGCCTGACATCTTCGGTCCGGGCAAGCTCATCGAGCGAAAGGGCAAAATGGTGATCTGGGTCACGGACGATGCGGCCCGCGTGCCGGTCCTTGCAAAGATCAATTCCGAATACGGGACGATCAGTATCAAGCTAAAGGAATACAAGAAAGCGACGCAGATGGAGGCCGTCATTCAGTCGGCTAAATAAATCACCGACCTTGTCATCCCGTTCCTGAGGCCGCATACTTACAGGTTGCGGTCTTTTGTTTTATGGCTACTAAGGTATCAAAGAAAGAAAAAACGACGGTGAGCAAAGCTGGATCTGGATCGACGATCGATCCGTTCGCATCGCAGGTCGAGCCGACGGCGGCCACGGAGGCGAAGCCTAAACGCGCCATCCGCGTGACAAAAGCAGCCACGCCTCAAGCGAAAGCAGCCGTAACCGCTCCCGTTCGCTCACGGGCGAAAAAGGCGGCTGCCATTGAACCGTTCGCTGAGATCGCTACAGTCTCTTCGCCAACAAAGGTCGCCAATGACGTCCTTGAGAGTTCAGCAAGTCCCAAGAAAAGGACGAATCGAAAAGCCGCAGTACCCGTGTCAAAACCGGGAGTGGAAGTTGTAGCTGCCGCCTCGCCTGCAAAGTCCGAAAAAAAGACCGCAAAGAAGAGTTCAAAAACCAAAGTAGCTCCAACCCTTGACGTGACTGCCGAGATCGCGGCAACGGAACCTGAGGTCGAGCTTTCGCCAGCGTTCAAGGCTCTTGCCGACGTCAAGCTTCCCGAGCTCGACCGCGAGAATCGTGCGCGGCTCCAGATGCAGTCGCCGACACGACTTTATTTCTATTGGTCGCTCAGACAAAACCCCTGGCAGCAGCTTCGTGCCGTCTTTGGCCCGGACCTTGGCAGCTACGCGCTTGTAGTTACGCTCAAGAATCTGACGGCCGGCACCGAGGAGATCACTCCGGCCGAGGCCGAGGGCGAATGGTGGTTCGATGTCGATCCTGACGCAGAGTACCAGGCCGAGATCGGCTTTTACGCAGTGAACCGTCCATATTTTCGTGTTCTCTATTCCAACAACGTGACAATACCGCGGCGTAGTCCCAGTCCGCACCCCGCTAGCGAAGCACGTTGGACGGTGTCAGCGACAAAGTTTGCAGAGGTGCTCGACGCCTCAGGATTCTCTCGCGACGCGGTCGATGTCGCGATCGCGGGGGACGACCATTTATCGGCCGAGCACACAACAAAGGTGGCCTTTTCTCAGATGATGGGCGATGCGGAGTATTCGACACGCGGTATCGCTGCCGAGGATCTTCGTTACACAATGCTTGCCCTTGCAGGCGGGACGACGATCGAAGACTTGCGGAGCCGAGTAAGCGCTTCGCTCTTCGCGACCCTTCAGTCAAATGCCGGCAAGCTCTCGGCCGAGTCGGCACGCGAGGTGCTAACCACGCATTTCGATGTTGACGAGACAGAGTGGAATGAGGAGGAGGTCTTGGGTTCGGCGGTATATGGCGCGAGTTTGATCAACTTTCCCAAGACCCTCAAGGCACGCCGCGATGCCACCTATTCGCCACGGTACAATCCGGTCTCGTCGTATAGTCTCGGTCGATGATCGTGACAGAATGCCGACGATTCTGTTTCGCATCCTGACTATCCTGTCCATCCTGTTCTAGAATCGGTCTATGCCGGCGGGATACTTCAGCCTCATTCTTCACGCACATCTGCCGTTTGTCCGGCATCCCGAGTATCCAGAATTCCTTGAGGAAGATTGGCTCTACGAGGCGATCACCGAGGTCTACCTTCCGCTCATATTCATTTTCCAGTCGCTGCATGAGGCCGGCGCTCGCCCGCGGCTCGCGATGAACGTCTCGCCACCGCTGTGCGAAATGCTCGCCGACCCGCTCCTGCAGGACCGCTATACGCGGCATCTCGAGAATCTCATCGAGCTTGCAAAAAAGGAGGAGCATCGGACGCGCACCGATGCGGCGGAGTTTCACGCCGTCGCAAAAATGTACGTCGAGAACCTGACGGCTTCGCTAGGCCTTTGGAACGATCGCTACAAGCGCAATCTTCTCAACGCGTTTCGCGAGCTGCAGGATGAGGGCGTCGTGGAGATCATCACGTGCTGCGCGACGCATGGCTTCCTCCCGCTGATCTCAACGCACGAAGCGCGCCGAGCGCAGATCCAGATCGCGGTCGCCAATTACAAAAAGCATTTTGGCCGTCAGCCGCGTGGGATCTGGCTCGCCGAGTGTGCTTACGAGCCCGGCGTAGGCGAGCTGCTAAAGGATGCCGGGATCGAATACTTCATTTCAGACACGCATGCGATCCTTTACGGCGACCCGAGGCCAAAGTATGGAGTTCATGCTCCTGTCGTGACGCCAAACGGCGTCGCCGTTTTTGCACGCGATCTTGAAACGAGCCAACAGGTCTGGTCCGCTGAGGTCGGTTATCCGGGCCACGACCTTTATCGCGAGTTTTACAGAGATATCGGTTGGGACGCTCCGCTCGATTATCTGAAACCGCACCTTCATGCCGACGAGGCCCGACGGCATCTGGGCCTCAAATACCACCGCATTACCGGCCGCGATGTCCCGCAGAATCGCAAAGCACCGTACATTCCCGCCATGGCCCGCGACAAGGCTGCCGCAAATGCGGCTCACTTTCTAGGCGAGCGAATCAAGCAGGCCCATGCACTGCGAGAAACCTTTGAGGGTCATCCGCCGCTTGTCGTCTCGCCGTATGACGCCGAGTTGTACGGTCACTGGTGGTACGAGGGGCCGCAATTTCTCGATTTCTTCTTCAAGAAGGTTCACTTTGACCAGAACGACATCGAGTGCATAACTCCAGGCGATTTTCTGGATTCCGGCCTTCCGATCCAAGTCCAGCAGCCGATAGCCTCGTCGTGGGGCGAGAACGGCTATTACAAGGTCTGGATCAACGAAAAGAACTCCTGGATGTACCCATACCAACACGACGCGGAGCGCCGGATGACCGAGCTTGCGAATCGCGGCGGCGACGAGCGCATCCTCAATCAGATCGCACGCGAGCTGCTGCTCGCCGAGTCGTCGGACTGGGCGTTCCAGATCTACCAGGGCACGACCGTGCAGTATTCGTCGCGGAGATTCGAATCGCATATTCAACGCTTCGACATGCTGGCGAAGATGCTCGACACCGGCGTCGTGGACGAGGAACTTCTCGTCGAGATCGAGAACCGCGACAACATCTTTTCCGAGATCGACTACCGCATTTACTGCTCCAAGAGGCCGTCGATTTTGGCGCAAACCCCCGACTCGCTATAATTTTCTTTTACAAAGACACTCGTGAGGTTCACTTAACGTGGCAGAACAATTTGACGTAGTTATCATCGGCTCCGGGCCGGGCGGTTATGTAGCGGCAGTCCGTGCCGGACAGCTTGGGCTCAAGGTCGCGATCGTTGAGAAAGAGAAGGATGCGCGCCTCGGCGGAACATGCGGCCTGCGGGGCTGCATACCGACCAAAGCGTTGCTGAACGCGGCACATCTTTACCAGAAGGCGGGTGAATTCGAGCATTTTGGGCTCAAGGTCGATGGGCTGAGTTACGACTTTCCGGCGGTTCAAAAATACAAATCCGACGTTGTGGCTAAGAATTCGGCTGGCGTGACCTACCTGATGAAAAAGAACAAAGTCACGATCTTCAATGGCTTTGGCAAGATCCTTGGAGCGGGTAAAGTCGAGGTTGCGCTCGCCGACGGCAAGAAAGAAACGCTTCAGACCAAGAACATCATCATCGCCACGGGCTCGGTCGTGCGACCCATTCCGGGCTTTGACACCGACGGTAAGACGGTCGTTAATTCCGATCATATTCTTGAGCTGCAAAAGGTGCCGAAGTCGCTCATTGTCATGGGTTCGGGAGCCGTAGGATCGGAATTCGCGAGCGTGTATCTTCGCTTCGGAACCGATGTAACGCTCGTGGAGCTGCTCGATCGGATCGTGCCGCTTGAGGACGCCGATTGCTCGAAGGAACTGCAGCGTGCCTTCAAAAAGCAAGGTATGAAGGTCGAGACGGGCCTCAAGCTCGACAAGCTTGAAAAGACAAAGTCCGGTGTCAAAGTATCCGGCAAAAACGCAAAAGGCGATACGGTCACGCTAGAGGCCGAGATGCTGCTTGTCGCCGTGGGCCGTATGCCGTATCTCACGGATCTTGGTCTGGAAAAAACTAAGGTCAAGGTCTCTGACCGCGGAACGGTAGAGGTCAACGAGTATTGTGAGACCGCCGAGCCTGGCATCTTCGCGATCGGCGACGTCATCCCGACGGCCCAGCTTGCTCACCTTGCTTCAAAAGAGGGAATTCTGGTCGTCGAAAAGATCGCCGGTAAGAAGGTCGAGCCGATCAAGCACAACCTTGTCCCGAACTGCACGTACTGCGACCCAGAGGTCGCCAGCGTCGGCCTTACCGAGGCGAAAGCAAAAGAGGCCGGCTACGACGTAAAAGTCGGTAAGTTCCCCTTCTCCGCGTCCGGCAAGGCGCGCATACTCGGCGAGACCGATGGCTTTGTAAAGATCGTCGCCGAGAAAAAATACGACGAGGTCCTCGGCGTTCACATCATCGGCCCGCACGCCACTGAGCTTCTAGCCGAGGTCTGCGTAGCGATGGCCCTCGAATGCACCGCCGACGAACTAGGCCGCATCATCCATGCACATCCGACGGTTTCGGAGAGCGTTATGGAAGCGGCGGAAGGCGTCCACGACCTGACGATCCACATGTAAACTTGTCGAGAATCGACGGTGGCCATTTGTCGGTTATGCTCTGACAATTGGCCACGTTCTTATGGCTCAGACCTCATATCCTCGAAACAAGATCAAAATCCTGCTGCTCGAGAACATCTCGGACGCTGCGGTTGAGGAGATGCGTGCGCAGGGCTACGCGGACGTTGAGCGGATCAACGGGGCGTTGAGCGAGGCGGAACTTGCGCGGGCGGTAAAAGGCGTTCATATACTCGGCATTCGCTCAAAGACGCAGATCTCAACGCGTGTCATCGACGCGGCCGACAAGCTGCTCGCGATCGGGGCATTCTGCATCGGCGTGAATCAGGTCGATCTGGCATCGGCGACCAAAAAAGGCGTCGCGGTATTTAACGCGCCGCATGCGAATACGCGTTCGGTCGCGGAGTTGATCATCGGGCTCGCCGTGATGCTGATCCGCAAGATACCTGATAAGAACACCGCGGCTCATGCGGGTCTTTGGCTTAAAGACGCGAAAGGGAGCTTTGAGCTGCGCGGCAAGACGCTCGGCATCGTCGGTTACGGCAATATTGGCTCGCAGGTGTCGATCATGGCCGAGGCCCTTGGCCTGCATGTCATCTATTACGACACCTCGATCAAGCTGCCGCACGGCAACGCCCGACAGGCGCGCGAGCTTAAGGAACTCCTCAAGACGTCAGACATCGTGACCCTGCACGTTCCGTCCGACGCAACAACGCGTCACATGATCGACGCGACTGCTATTCGCTCGATGAAAAAGGGCGCGGTGTTGCTCAATCTCAGTCGCGGCGATGTCGTGGAACTTGACGCTCTTGCGTCGGCGCTCAAGAGCGGCAAGCTCGCGGGTGCTGCTGTGGATGTGTTTCCGTCCGAACCCGAGAAGCAGGGCGACCGGTTTTCATCGGTGCTGCAGAACTTGCCAAACGTGATCCTAACGCCGCATATCGGCGGCTCGACCGAGGAGGCACAGGCGAATATTGGGCTCGACGTCACGTCAAAGCTCGTCAAATATCTCGAGCTCGGCATTTCCGAGGGCTCGCACACCGTGCCGCAAGTCAGCTTACCGCCTACTGCCGGCACGCACCGAATACTGCACATTCATCGTAATATTCCGGGCATTTTGAGCCAAATCAACTCGCGGCTCGGAAAGAGCAAGATCAACATACTCGGCCAATACCTCAAGACCAACGAGGAGATCGGTTACGTGATCCTCGACGTCGACTCAAAGCTGTCGAACGAGGCCTTCGAGATCTTGAAGGGCATTCGTGGGACGATCAAGGCCCGGATGGTTTACTAGCGATGCACTGGTACGACATCCTCGGTACGCTTGGTGTCGCCGTGATAATCCTGACGTACGTTCTGCTTCAGACCGCGCGGATCAGAAGCGAGCAACCGGCGTATTCTTTGCTAAATGCCGTTGGAGCGACGCTCATCCTCGTGTCGCTCTGGTTCGCACCAAACCTGCCGTCCGTCGTTGTAGAATCGTTTTGGCTGCTGATCAGTTTGTTTGGGATCGGGAAGTATTTCCTGAAGAAATAGCGGTCGGGAGTTCGTACATCCATTAAATGCAGACCTTTACGAGCGTTCCATTCAAATCCGAGCATGGTCTCTCGCAGGTCAACGGCCTTGCGAAGTTCTCGCCGGCTGGGATCGTTCTCGAGTACGAGTCGAAGATCCTCGGCCTGATCTCAAAGGGGCTCAAGGACGCTCAACTGCCGATCGCAGACCTGCTGGACGTCAAATTCAAAAAAGGCGTGATGAAGCGCGGGGCGAGGATCGAGATCCGCATGAATTCCTTTGCCAGACTCGCCGAACTGCCGAGCCAGCAAGGCAAGATCTTGCTCAAGGTCGAGACGGGCGATTGGGAGCTTGCACGCGATGCGGTCGCACGCCTTCAGAAAGATATGGCGGAGCAGCGAGCGAGCCTGCCGCCGCCGCATCCGCCTTTAGAGTCGATCTTCGAGGACGACACGGCGGAGCTTCGTAAGCGGTGATTTACGAAGATACGCGGGTCCGTTTTGCTATTATTAGCTGAATAGGATCATGAAGAAATTTGTATACGCCGCCGCTCGGATCAGTGTCTTTGCCGTAGTTCTCCTTTCCGTCGCCGCGATCGCGGCCCAATCCAGGATCACATTGAATGTCGATGCCAGCGAGGTCTCACGAGGCCTCGTCCACGTCAAGGAGATGTTGACCGTTCGTCCCGGCCGGGTCGCGTTGTTTTACCCAAAATGGATTCCCGGCGAACACTCGCCAACGGGGCCGATCAACAACCTCGTCAATTTCAAGGTCTCGGCAAATGGCAAACCGCTCGCGTGGAACCGCGACAACGTCGAGATGTTTGCCTTTTGGGTGGATGTATCCAAGGGAGTTACGAGCCTCGAGGTGAGCTTTGACGACGCTGCCGATCCCGGCACCACGAACAGTGCGAGCCTCGCGCGTATCAAGTGGAACCGCCTGCTTGTCTATCAGCGAGGCGTCAATCAAAACAGGATCAGCGTCACCGCATCGCTCAAAGTCCCGGCCGGTTGGGATTACGCGACGGCCCTGCCGCTCAAGACCGAGGCGGCTCCGACCTTCTCGTTCGCACCGGTCGACCTTGAGCAGTTCATAGATTCACCCGCGATAATCGGTAAATATTTCAAGAAAGTGCCCTTGTCGGCCGGCGGAACGCTTCACGAAATGGACATCGCCGCTGACACGCCTGAGGCCCTCAATTACTCGGCCGAGACGCTAGCCGGCTGGCGGAATTTGGTTATACAGGCCGACCGTACCTTTGGCGGGCATCACTACAAAAGCTATCGCTTTCTGCTGACGTTGAGCGATGTCGGCGGCAGCGAGGGGCTTGAGCATCACCAGTCGAGCGAGGACGGCGTCGGTCTAAATGCGTTTCTGGGCGGCGAGGCCCTTATCGCGCTCGGCGACCTCCTCGGCCATGAGATGGCCCATTCCTGGAACGGCAAATACCGCCGGCCCGCCGGTCTCGCGACGCCCGACTTCGAAAAACCTCAGGAGGGCGAGCTGCTTTGGGTCTACGAGGGGCTGACCGAGTACATGGGCTATGTCCTTCCGGCGCGTGCCGGATTGTGGACTCCCGAAGAGTTTCGCGAGACGCTTGCCAGCGACTCGGCAATGATGGCTCAGCAGCGTGGCCGGAATTGGCGTCCGGTCGTCGATACGGCGCGAGCCGTTCAATTTACATATCCGAGCCCGAGAGGTTGGCGCAATACTCGCCGCGGCGTCGACTATTACTACGAGGGCGGTCTTGTCTGGCTCGAGGCGGATGTCATGATCCGGAAAGGGACAAATGGACGCAGATCGCTCGATGACTTTCTGCACGACTTTCACGGTGGTATTTCTGGACCGGTCGTAAAGCCTTATACGTTCAGTGACATCGTGGCCTCGCTCAATCGCGTGATGCCGTACGATTGGGCAGCATTCCTCCGCGAGCGGATCTATCAGGTGCGCCCCGATGCGCCGACCGGTGGTGTGACCAACGGCGGCTGGCGGCTCGAATATTCTACCGCGCCAAATGTCAGGCTTGCAGGCAGCGAAAAGGAGAAGGGCTTTCGCAATTATTATTATTCGCTCGGGATGTATGTCGCGGATAGCGGAGCGATCAGCGATGTGCAGGCTGACAGTCCGGCGGCACGAGCAGGCCTCGCACCGGGAATGCATATCCTCGGCCGCGGCGGCAAGCCTTTCTCAAACGACGATCTCGCATCGGCGATCACTGCTGCCGCGTCCAACCCGCTGCCGATCAGCCTCCAGGTCGACAATGGCGGCGTTGTCGGCAACTACAGCATGGATTATCACGGCGGCTTGCGAAACCCGCATCTCGTACGAGCCGATGGCCAGCCGGACATAATTTCCGAGATCGCAAAGCCCAAACAATAGACGGAGAATCAATCTAATTTATGCCTAAATACGTAATCGAAAGAGAGATCGCCGGTGTCGGCGACACGCCCGCCGACGGCCTGCAAGCCGTATCCAAAACTTCGTGCAACGTGCTTCGCGAGCTCGGCCCACAGATCCAGTGGGTCCAGAGTTATGTGACGGGCGACAAGATCTACTGCATCTATATCGCACCAAACGAAGAGATCATTCGCGAACACGCGAAGCGTGGCGGCTTCCCGGCAAACAGTATTTCTGAGGTCAAGACGATCATCGACCCGACCACGGCCGAAGCCTAAGTGCCTGAAAAGCCTCTCGGCCGCCGGATCGCCACCCACCCGATAGCGCCCGCGGCGGTCCAGCGGGCGGTCTTTATCGCTGTCCTTTCATTCCTGTTTTTCCTGGGGATGATGTTCGCGTTCTACCTGCGCCAGAACATCGGCTATTTTTTGCTTGGTACGGCTTTCCTGCTCGTCTATCTCGTGATGATGTATTCCGTTTTTACCCAGCGTAAGAGCGCGGTCGAGCTCCACGAGGAAGGCTTGCGGTTCAAAAGGTCGGATATCCGGTACGAGGACGTCGAGTCGGTGAGCGAAGACGGAATTTTACGGACATCCGACGGCCGCACGATGACGCTCCCAAAGAGCGTCGACGGGTTCGGATCGCTTCTCGAGACGCTTCGTGATAGAACGAAAAGCCCGTAATTACAGGGTAAAAGTACGCATAATGTTACATTTTGCGAAAAATGCGACAAAATGTGCACTTTGCATCATTTTGTGCAAAATGCGTCATTTCGAGAAAAGTAGCATTTCAATTTTGCCCGTTGTGCGCCGTTATCCGAGACGTGGTCGCGGAGTACCTGAATTCTCATACGCTAAGAGATTTTGTATCCTAGTTGTTTGAGGAAGACGTGACCACGACGGAGTCTTATGAGTGTTGATGTCGTAATGCCGCAGATGGGTGAGTCCATCACAGAGGGGACCGTCTCAAAGTGGCTCAAGCAGCAGGGCGATCGCATCGAGAAGGACGAGCCGATCCTCGAGATCTCTACCGACAAGGTCGATGCCGAGGTGCCAAGCCCGGCAGCCGGCGTGCTGCTTGCGATCAACGTTCAGGAAGGCGAGACGGTAGAGGTCGGGACAGTTGTAGCGGTGATCGGCGAGGAAGGGGAAGCACCGGCAGTCAATGAGGCGGCAGAACCCAAACTAGAGGCCGCGTCGTCAATGTCAGAACCGGGAGCGGTAGCAACCGGGTCGGTAAAAGCTCCTCAAAAAGAGGCGGTCGAAGTCTCTACCGCGACCGATCCAACATCTGAAATTTCAAATCTGAGATCCGAGAGCGGTATCGAGGTCGTGATGCCCCAGATGGGCGAGTCGATCACAGAGGGGACTGTTTCCAAGTGGCTCAAGGCTGTTGGCGACGATATTGCCAAGGACGAGCCACTGCTTGAGATCTCGACAGATAAGGTCGATGCCGAAGTGCCATCTCCTGCGGCCGGCAAGCTCCTGTCGATCAGCGTGCAGGAGGGTGAAACGGTTGAGGTCGGCTCAGTTCTCGCTCTCGTCGGCGCCGAGGGTGCGGCGGCGGTAAGCAGTAAGCAGTCAGCCGCGAGTAGTCAGCCAAAGGCGGCAGAGCCGACGCCAGTACCGACGCAGGCAAAGGCCGCGGTTGCGTCCAATAGCGGTAACGGTAATGCGACCGTTGATGACCTTCGTCGCACAAAATCGAGCCCGCTCGTGCGGAACATTGCCAAAGAACACGGAATAGACATCACGCGTATTCCCGGCAGCGGCATCAGCGGCCGGGTAACGAAAGAGGACATCATGTCCTTTATCGAGACCGGCGCTGCTCTTAAACCGCAGGACCTTTTGGTCAAGGGTGCACCGAGTTTCACGCCCGCTCCGGCTCAAGGTCAGAAACCGAAGTTCGCCGCACCGCCTCCGTCTTCAATGTCGACGGAGGATCGCGTTGAAAAAATGTCGGTGATGCGAAAGAAGATCGCCGAGCACATGACCTTCTCGAAGCAGACGTCGGCGCACGTGACGAGCGTTTACGAGATCGACATGACGAATGTCGCCAAGTTCCGGGCGGCGAATCAGCAGGCGTTTCAGGCGAAATACGGCACGAAGCTGACGTTCATGCCGTTCATTTTTCAAGCGGTGACGGCTGCCATCCGCGAGCACCGGATCGTCAACTCTCAGGTGGATGGCGACAACATCGTTTACAAGGGCGACATCAACCTCGGGATGGCCGTTGCCCTAGATTGGGGGCTGATCGTTCCGGTCATTCGAAACGCCGACACACTTTCGCTCGCCGAGCTCGCCGCGACGGCTAACGATCTCGCCGACCGAGCCAGGACGAAGAAGTTAAACCCCGGCGAGGTCCAGGGCGGGACCTTTACCATTACAAATCCCGGCGTTTTCGGCGGCCTATTTGGCACGCCCATCATCAACCAGCCTCAGGTGGCCATCCTCTGCGTTGGCACCATCGAAAAGCGGACCAAGGTCATGACATCGACCGACGGAGACGACTATATCGCTATTCGGCAAATGGCCTATTTCGCACTTACATACGATCATCGCGTCGTGGATGGCGCGGATGCGGAGAGGTTTCTTGCTTACCTAAAACAGTATCTCGAGCACGCACAGTTCGAGGTTTAGGGTATACAAGGGCGTCCGGACGCTGTATCCTTGACTTATATTGAGTTTCTCTCCCTAATTAGCGTCAATTCGGACGCTCTGCAGTTGATAGGCGAGGCCACCCCCGGCCGGAAAGGAAAATTTTGGACCGCCCAAGACACGTTTATTCAAATTTTTGGATTTAGTGAACAACGCGCTCGTAAAGTCTGAGCGTCTATCTAAGTTGTACTTGAGTTTTTTTCAGCATTAATCAAATTAGGAGGCATCTATGATCAAACGGATCTCGGTAATCTTTTTATCCATCATGCTCGGCGCGGTAAGCCTGTTCGCACAGAACGCTCAGCTCCGTAACGCCGTCTCGGGCCAGAAATACAAATTAAAGGGCGTTATCGTCGCCAAGGAGAACGACAGCACTTTTATCGTTCGTGACACGGTCGGCGTAGATACCCGCATTGTGATCGAGCCGAATGCCAGCGTAAAAAGCAATGGCGGCTTTTTAGGCGGTGGCGACAAATACGCTATGACCGCATTGGTCCGGGGCCTCAATCTCGAGGTCGAGGGACGCGGTGATGCGAACGGGGCAGTTTCGGCGAACAAGGTTCGTTTCTCAAAGGCTAACCTTCAAACCGCACAATCGATCGATGCTCGTGTCTCTCCTGCCGAGGAACGGCTGACTGCCGCAGAGCAGAATGCTCAACGCGTTTCCGGACAGATCGATGAGCTGACGGCGATCTCTAACGCTGCCAAGGGCGGTGCAAAGGCTGCTCAGGACACCGCTGATGCGGCTGTCGCCGGTGTAAATGCGACAAATAAGCGTATCGGTGACCTGGACGACTATGCGGTCCAGTCGACGGCGACCGTTAACTTTAAGGTCGGTAGTTCAATCCTCTCGCCCGATGCTAAGGCTTCGCTCGATCAGGTTGCTGCTGCAGCCACGTCACTCAAGGGTTACGTGATCGAGGTTACGGGATTCGCATCGGCGGACGGTGACACGCGGAAAAATAAGGTTCTCAGCGAGCGCCGAGCACAGGCGGTAAAGGATTATCTCATCGAGAATCACAACATACCGCTTCGCCGCATGAGCACCTCGTATGGTTACGGCGAATTACAGGCCGTTGCCGACAACACGACCCGCGAGGGACGCGAGCAGAATCGACGTGTTGAGGTCAAGCTCCTTGTGAGCCGCGGCATCAACCAGAACGTCGAGGTCAAATCGCAGACCGATAACATCGAGGACTAACTCGTTTTCGTTCAGAGGGCATTCTTGGGTGGCGAGCCAAAACCAGTCGTCACTCAAGAGGCCCTCTTTCCTTTCTTTTTCTTCCCCAGCTACCCGCGCCGATCACCTTACATATGTGTAGGAGCAGTCTCTTTTGTATCTCAACGATAGTCGCTGTCGCTCTTTTCGCGATCGGCGCAGTCGCCCAAAACCCAACTCCGACGCCGGGCAGGATCGACGATCCTAACGACGTTATAAAAGTTTCTTCCCGGTTGATCATGGTTCCGGCGTCGGTCTCCGATGCCAGCGGCAACGCCGTTGCGGGACTGACGGCAAGCGATTTCAAGATCCTCGAGGAGGGGCGACAGCAGACGCTCGAGAACGTCAGTCCGGGCGAAAAGGTGCCGCTCGAGATCGCGCTTCTATTTGATGTTTCGGCGAGCACGGATGCGATGTTCGACTACGAATTGGACACTGCCGCGCGATTCCTCCAAGGCGTCATGCGTCCGGATGACCGAGCATCGGTATTTGCGATCGGAGCGTCACCACTGATGGTCCAGTCTCGCGATACTGTCGACCGGGCGGCGGCGGCGATCAAAACCTTGCGTCCGACCAAGAACTACACGGCTTTTTACGACACGGTTCGTCTGGCGGCAGATTACCTGATCCGCAACGCTCCCGAGCATTCCCGACGCGTGGTCCTCGTGATCTCCGACGGTGAAGACACCAACAGCACTCGCGTTGCAAAGGCCATCCAGGATGGATACCGCAAGATCGACGTGAATAAGATCGACGATAAAACGCGCTACCAGCTAACGGTCAAAAGCAGCCTTGACGCGAGCCTTGCCGAACGCCAACGCGTTCTGCAACTGCTGCAGAACGCCGACACAGTCTTTTACTCGATCAATCCCGCCGGTAATTCTTACCAGCTCAACAAGATCAGCGTATTTGGGCAGGAGAATATGGATAAGTTCGCCGCGGACACGGGCGGTACCGCGTTTGTGCCGAGGTTCAAGGCGATGGATGCAAAGCTCTCTTACGACAAGGCGACGAACATTCGCCTAAACGGTGAGATGCTTGACCAGATCTTTCGCCAGCTCGCTAACGAACTTCGCTCGCAGTATTTGGTCCAGTATTATTCCGAGACCGATTATCCTAATGGCCGTTACGTCAAGCTCGACGTCGCTGTACCCACACGGCCCGGCGTCAAGATACGCGCTCGTCAGGGTTACTACGCGAAGAATTAGTTACGGTCGCTCTTGAGCACACGCATCTTACCGATCTCGAAACTTTCTTTGGTCGAATTTGATGGTGGCTTGGATGCGATAGCACCCATTGTGGTGAAGTTTCCCATCATCGGTGTCGGTGTTGCCATCGGCAGCATTAGGCCGACAGTCGCTCTCGGTGTCGAGCGGAAAAGCGAGACGAAGAACATTCCCGTTAAAAGAGCCATCAGCATCGACATCGCCGCCGTCGCATAGATGCGTGTCCGCTGTTTGATCCTTGCCCAGCCGACCGGACAATCCTGGGTGATCATAGTTCCGTCTGCCCGGCGATAGAATCGCACGCACAGGCGGCCCTCAGCGTTCATTACAAGCCTCTCAGCCTCTTCGCGGCTCATACCGGACAGGTTATAGACGCTTAGCTTGCATTGCTTACAGAAACGCTTGCGCTCGTCACCGTACATCGCATCCCAATCTGCCGAACAAGGACTCGCAACCCGAATATTATTTAGCGGACTATCAAAGCGTGACATATAAAAGCTCCATCCCTCCAAGATCCAGCAAAAGCTGATGTCTGAGGAACGGCGGAGCGGGATGTCACTTGCAAGAATTGTTAGGCCGGGCTTCGTCGATATTTGTGAGTTATCGGCCGCCG
>DASYKW010000287.1:0-6650 GCA_035995005.1 Pyrinomonadaceae bacterium | reverse complement strand
ATCGCTGGCTGCAGCTTCAAGAGGCCCTCGCCGCCGGACGGATCTTGCTCGATCACACGGGCGATATATCCATGGCCGAAACGACAGCCGCCGCAACCGCACCGCGTGTTAAGCCAGTCGGCACGGTCGGTGCGGTGGCCTGCGACTCCAACGGAGGGCTCGCGGCCGCGACCTCGACCGGCGGCATGACGAACAAGAAATTCGGCCGCGTCGGCGATACGCCGCTAGTTGGGCTCGGAACTTATGCGGATAGAACTTGTGCGGTATCAGGCACCGGCCACGGAGAGTTTTTTATGCTCGGTGTGACGGCTTACGATGTCGCCGCGAGAATGAAATACAAGAATATCGGTGTCGAACAGGCCGCGCGTGAGACGATCGAGCACCTCACATCGATCAACGGGGAGGGCGGACTGATAGCGGTCGATACCGAGGGCAACGTCACACTTCCCTTCAACTCTGAAGGAATGTATCGGGGCTGGATCGCCAGCGGCGAACCGACCGTGGAGATCTATCGCTGACCCTTTTGGCCGTCGGTGTCGGCGTACTCGTCGCGAAGCGCCTGCACGGTGGCGATATCCTCTGGGACCTTATCCGCTAGTGTGACCACAAGCTCGCCTTTGCGGGCATTTTTTATTGCGTGACGGATCGCGTCCGGCCCCTCGGGAATCACGCGGACAGCCGGCTCGCGGCCGCTCTTGGCAATGCCCGCCTTGATGTTCTCGTACATATTTTGCTCGTCGCGTCCGCGTAGGTAATGGCCGCGACGGATGACGATCCGGTCAAACGTCTCGCCCGCGACCTTGCCAAATTCGCGAATGTCCTCATCGCGACGATCGCCGGTGCCGTTCATTACGACCGTGCGATATTTGTTAGGCAGCTTGTTGATGAACTTCGCGAGCTCCCGTAATCCGGCAGGGTTGTGCGCGTAATCCATCAGCAGCGTCGTGTCGCCGATCTCGACAAAATTCAAACGTCCCGGCGTCTGCGCGGTTCCCGCGTTGAATGTTGTTAATCCGACTCGGATCGCCTCGATCGACACGCCGTGAACGAAGGCCGCGAGCGTCGCCGCGAGCACATTCTGCACCATGAACTCCGCACGTCCGCCATATGTGATCGGGATATTCGCCGCACGCTCGATGCGGACTTTCCACTTTCCCTTCAGGATGGTGACGTAGCCGTTCTCATAAACGCACGAGATGCGGCCGCGGCGTGCCTGGCGTTGGATGTTCTTGTTGTTCTCGTCCATCGAGAAAAGCACGATGTTGCCGTTCGTCAGCTCACGCATGCCGTAAACGAGATCATCCTCGGCGTTGAGAACGGCGTGGCCTTTTGACGAGACTGCGCGTGGAACGACGGCCTTTACGCGTGCGAGGTCTTCGAGCGTATTCACATCCTTCAGGCCCAAATGATCGGCCGCGATATTCATCACCACCCCGACGTCGCAATAGTCGAACCCAAGTCCCGAGCGAATGATGCCGCCGCGAGCCGTTTCGAGAACGGCAACGTCGACGGTCGGGTCCTTGAGCACAAGCTGCGCCGACACTGGGCCCGTATTGTCGCCGCGAACGATCTGCTGGTTGCCGATATATGTGCCGTCCGTCGTTGTAAAACCGACTGTGCAACCGCTTGTCTTTAGAATGTGTGCGATAAGCCGCGTCGTGGTCGTCTTACCGTTCGTTCCCGTGATCGCAAAGATAGGGATACGCGCGGGCGTGCCTGGCGGGAACAACATGTCCACAACATGCTCAGCGACGTTTCGCCCGATGCCCTCACTCGGTGCGAGATGCATGCGGAAGCCGGGCGCCGCATTGACCTCGATCACGCCGCCGCCGCTCTCGTGCAGCGGCTCGCTGACATTCGGAGCAATGACGTCGATACCTGAGACGTCAAGACCGATGATGCGGGCGATGCGTTCAAAAAGAAAAACGTTCTCGGGATGGACCTCGTCCGTGACGTCGATAGCCGTGCCGCCCGTCGAGATGTTTGCCGTCGTCTTGAGATCGAGTTTCTCGCCTTTTTTCAGGACTGAATCGAGCTCATAGCCGGCCTTTCGAATACACCGTTGCGTCTGGCCGTCGATATCGATTTGCGTAAGGACTTTTTCGTGGCCGTAACCGCGGCGTGGATCGGCGTTGGTCTTGTCGATGAGTTCCTGGATCGTACTCTTGCCGTCGCCCACGACATGCGCAGGCACACGCTCCGCAACCGCGATAAGGCGATTGTTGACGACAAGCGCTCTAAAGTCGGCTCCTAACAGCTGCTTCTCGACAATAATGTACCGGCTGCGGCCGGCTTGTTTTGCCTTCTCAAACGCCGTCCTCGCGTCGTCCAGCGTCTTGATGCCTACCGTTGCCCCTCTACCGTGGTTGCCGTCAAGAGGCTTGATGACCACCGGAAACCCGATCTTTTCGATTGCAGTCTCAAGCTCCTCGATCTCGCTGATACGCGAGCCCTGCGGTACGGGCACGCCCATGTCGCCAAGCAGTTTTTTGGTCGCAGCCTTGTCGCCGGCGATATCGACCGAGATCATGTTCGTATTGACGGTCGTGGTGGCCTGAATGCGCTTTTGGTTCACGCCGTAGCCGAGCTGAACGAGCGACCGCTCGTTCAGGCGAATGTACGGTATGTCGCGATTGTCGGCCTCTTCGATGAGGGAGCCCGTTGATGGGCCGAATCGGACCCGTTCCCGGATCTCGCGCATCTCCTGTATTTCATCGGCGATCGACTGCTTTACCTCTGCGAGGTCGCGACCTTCAGCGAGATCGAGCCAGAGTTTGACGGCAGCACGACCCGCGTAACGACCGACCTCTTCCTCTACGTAGCTGAAGACGACGTTATAGATGCCTTTTTCGCCCGTCTCACGCGTGCGGCCGTAACCGGTGTCCATCCCCGCCAGGGTTTGAAGCTCGAGAGCAAAATGCTCGATCACGTGTCCGGCCCAGGTACCTTCCTTCACGCGTCGCAAAAAACCGCCTTCTTCCTGATAGCTGCAGCCATGGGTGAGCAAGCCCGGCAGGACCTCGTTCATACGCTCGTAAAAGCCCTTGAGCTTATCCGTCGCCTTCTTTTCGTAATCGCCGATGTCGAGACGCATTACGATCAGCTTTTTCCAATAGCCGCTCCAGTAATTGGGACCGCGGAGTGTGCGAATCTCTAAGATATTCATAGGATTTTCTATCCAAGATCGGGCAAAAGGAATTCGTTCGCCGGCTGCAGCGGATGGCGTTCGCGGTAGTCGTATATCAGGCCATCACGCAGGACGTGAAGCCCCACGTTGCAAACGCTAAACGATTCGTTATCAGCAACTTCCGCTATCTCATTGAAAGTGATCTTTGAACCGTCTACGACTGTGACGGAGCCCTGTCCATAGACCTCAAGAATCCCTTTACCGTCGAGAATGATGGCGGTATTCTCGTCGATCCCAATGCCGAGGTTGTATGGATTGAACGACACAGCAGTGATCAGTCGGCTGATGCGTCCGCGCTCGGTAAAATGCTGGTCGATGATGATGTTCTTTAGAAATCCAAGGCCCGGCGAGAGCCTGACGCTGTTTTTGTGCGGATGTGAGGTCGATTCCCCGCGAACGATCATCGACGTGCTCATTCCCGCGGCGCCGGCACTCGTACCGGCAAGAACGATATCGGTCTCGCGGACCATGTTTCGCAGCTTGTCCGCAAACGTCGTCCCGCCGAGCAGGCTCACGAGCCGCATCTGGTCGCCGCCAGTAATAAAAACGCCGGTAACACCGTCGAGCAGCTTATCGATGTCGGCCTGCACGACATCCTGCCGCGACGTCGCCCTAAGGACACGCGGATTTGCGATGCCAAGATTCCTGAAGGCCTGGACATAAACGTCCGCCGCGAATTCCGGAAAGTCCGACGCAACCGGCACGATCAGGATCTCGGCCTTGTCGTCCCCGGCGAGTGAGAGGAACTTCTTGAGAATGCGGCGCTCGTTGTATTTGTCCTCGGCACCGCCGATGACAAGCAAATAGCCGCCGATTATCTCGCGATCATGCGATTCGTTCATGAGGTAATAAGTACGAAAGTATTTGAAAAAGCTTCACTCTAAGCTATTGCAAAGAATGAGGCTCGTCAAGAATGAGGTGTGTTCGGGATGTTACCTAGGCGGACGTTTCCGCACGAGCTGCATGGATCTCTTGCAAGCTGCGGACGACGATCGCTGTCTCGGCGAGCTTTGAGGAAATGCCCTCAATAAGGGCCTCGGCACCGGTCATCGTGGTCACGCACGGAACGTTGAATTGCAGCGCAGCCTTTCGGATGGCCTGCTCGTCGTAGAACGAGGCCTTACCGAGCGGCGTGTTGATGATCAACGCTATCTCGCCCTGCCGGATGAGATCGGCGATATTCGGCCGGCCCTCGTTCACCTTAAAGACGGCCTCGCAGTCGAGACCAACCTCAAGCAGGCGCGTCGCGGTACCGTAGGTCGCGACGAGCTTGAAACCAAGGTTATACAGGCGTCTTGCCAGAAGAACCGCCGAGCCTTTGTCGGCGTCGTTTACTGAGATGAAAGCACGACCCTCGAGCGGCAATCTGAGACCCGCGCCTTCCATCGCCTTACCGTAGGCCTCGCCAAAGGTCGCCCCGACCCCCATTACCTCGCCGGTCGAGTGCATCTCGGGCCCAAGGACAGGATCGACGCCCGCAAATTTTTTGAACGGAAAAACCGGCGATTTCACGAATACGAGCGGGACCGGCAGTACGTCGGGTAGAGTGAAGTCGGCTAAGCGCTTTGCGCCCGCCATAACGAGAGCCGCGATCTTGGCGATCGGGACGCCGGTCGCCTTGGCGACAAACGGAACGGTTCGGGATGCACGCGGATTTACCTCAAGGACGTAGACGCGGTCGTCCTTGACGGCGAATTGGATATTCATCAAGCCTTTGACCTTGAGGGCCTTGGCCAAAAGCCGCGTGTAGTGACGGATCGTCTCAAGATGCTCGGCCGCGATCTTCTGGGCAGGAAGAACGCTGGATGAGTCGCCTGAGTGGATACCTGCCTCCTCGATGTGCTCCTGAATGCCCGCGATCACGACGGTCTCTTCGTCCGCGAGAGCATCGACGTCTATCTCGGCGGCACGCTCGAGAAATTTGTCGATCAGGATCGGTTTCTCGGGCGAGGCGTCGACCGCCGAACGCATATATTCGTCCAGCGATTCTTCATCGTAAACGATCGCCATCGCCCGACCGCCAAGAACAAAACTTGGGCGAACAATGATCGGGTAACCGATATTGTTTGCAACAGTTTTAGCCTGCTCGACTGAGGTGACGCTGGAATTGTCCGGACACGGAATTTTGAGGTCATCGAGCAGGGCTCCAAAGCGTTTTCGGTCCTCGGCCAGGTCGATGGAGTCAGGCGAGGTCCCGATGATCGGCACGCCCGCCTCACCAAGACGATGAGCGAGATTCAGAGGCGTCTGGCCGCCAAACTGGACGATCATCCCTTCCGGCTGCTCGACGTCGACGATATTCATCACGTCCTCAAAGGTCAGAGGCTCAAAATACAGCCGGTCTGATGTGTCATAGTCGGTCGAGACGGTCTCAGGGTTGCAGTTGACCATGATCGTCTCGAAATCCGCGTCGTGCAGAGCAAAACTCGCATGGCAACAGCAGTAATCGAATTCTATCCCTTGCCCAATGCGATTGGGCCCGGAGCCCAGAATCATGATCTTTCGCCGGTCCGTCGGCTCTGCCTCGCACTCTTCCTCATAGGTGGAATAGAGATATGGCGTAAATGACTCGAATTCCGCTCCGCACGTATCTACCCGTTTATAGACCGGCGTTATCCCTTGTTCTTTCCTATACTTACGTACGGTGTCTTCAGGCGATCTCGATAGGAAAGAAACACGCCGGTCCGACAACCCAAACTCCTTTGCAAGCCTGAGCTCGGCATCGGAATAGGAGGTCAGATCCTTGTCGCCGATAGCCGCTTGTAACTCCATAACTTGGGAGAGCTGGTCCAAGAACCAAGGGTCGATCTTTGTCAGGCGGTGGATCTCCTCTATCGAATACCCGTTTTGCAGGGCGTACGTGATGTATGAGAAACGCTGCGAATTTGGCCGGGCTAGCTTGCGCTGCAGCTCCGCATCCGGAACATCCTGTAAACGCAATGGTTTAACAGCCTCCAGTGAACGCAGACCTTTAAACAGACTTTCCTTAAAAGTGCGGCCGATCGCCATCACTTCGCCGACAGAACGCATCTGCGTGCCGAGCACATCCTCGGCTCCGGGAAACTTCTCGAACGCCCATTTCGGTATCTTAGTGACGACGTAATCTATCGTGGGTTCGAATGACGCGGGCGTCTTTTTCGTGATGTCGTTAGCGATCTCGTCGAGCGTGTAGCCAACCGCGAGCTTTGCGGCGATCTTGGCGATCGGGAATCCGGTTGCTTTTGAGGCTAGCGCTGACGACCGAGAGACCCGCGGGTTCATCTCAATTATCCGAACTTCCCCATTCTCGGGGTTTACTGCGAACTGGATATTCGAGCCGCCGGTCTCGACGCCGACCTTGCGGATGCACGCCTTCGACATATCGCGAAGCCGCTGGTATTCGACATCGGTGAGCGTCTGCGCGGGGGCGACTGTTATCGAATCGCCGGTGTGGACGCCCATCGGGTCAAAATTCTCGATCGAG
>DASYKW010000286.1:0-3637 GCA_035995005.1 Pyrinomonadaceae bacterium | reverse complement strand
TATTCGGGATTGGAGCTTTACGGTCAGGTCGCGGTAACATACAGCCGCGGAAAAAAGATCTATACAAGCGGGGACGTTGTACCACCACCAACCGGGCAATTGCTCGGAATAAAGGAGCGTGAACGATGAATAAGATCAACTTTACTCGACTCATTATCGGCGGAGTGATCGCGACGGTGATCCTGTTTGTGACGGATGGCCTGCTCCACGAAAAGGTCCTTCATGAATATTGGCAGCACGTCTACGAGTGGATCGGAGGTCACGAACCTGCGGAGCACGGCATGGCAGTGCTTTACTTTTTGGTCTTCGAGCTCGGCCGCGGATTTCTCGCGATCCTCCTCTATGCGCTGATGCGACCGTTCCACGGGCCCGGCCCAAAGACAGCGGTCTTTGCTGCGATCGTTGCCTGGCTGGCATTTTCGATCACGGGACCGGCGCAGTTTATTCCTCTGGGTTTCTATTCAAAGCACCTTTGGCTGTTTGTCGCCGGTGCACAGCTTGTGACATCGATCGTCGGAAACCTTATCGCGGCCTGGCTCTACAAGGACGCATCACCTGTAACTGACTAAGCATGGACTTTACGCAGCTCATTGACCTTGCATCCGAGAAGCTTGGCGGCGCGGTCTTCTACGCAAACGACGATTTCTTTGCGGCCAAAGAAAACCTTATAAAACCCGCCGAGCCGATCTGGATCGAAGGTAAGTACACCGACGACGGTAAGTGGATGGACGGTTGGGAATCCCGTCGTCGTCGCAGTCCGAGACTAGAAGAGACTCACGACTGGTGCATCGTCCGTCTCGGAATGCCGGGCGAGATCAAGGGTATCGTCGTCGACACCGCATTTTTTCGCGGTAACTTTCCGTCCCACTGCTCTCTCGACGCATGTACGGTCGACGGCCATCCGAACATCGACGAAGTAATGGCTGCCGATTGGAAAGAGATCTTTCCGGTATCGGAGCTCAAGGGTGATTCGAAAAACAGCTTTCAGATAGCAAGCACGGGACGCATCACACATCTGCGTTTCCGTATATATCCGGATGGCGGCGTCGCAAGGCTTCGTGTTCACGGGCACGTTTTACCCGATTGGGCTTCTTTGAAAGCCAGAGACAGCGAGATCGATCTTGCTGCTGCGGAGACTGGTGGAGATGTTATCGAGGCGAGCGATGAATTCTTTGGCCACAGGCAAAATCTGATAATGCCCGGCCTCGCAAGTGATATGAGCGATGGGTGGGAAACGCGGCGGCGGCGCGGACCTGGGTACGACTGGTGCGTGGTAAAACTCGGCACGACTGGACGCATAACGCGGGCCGAGGTCGATACATCGTTCTTTCGCGGCAACTATCCTGAGAGCTGCACGCTCGAGGGCGGTGTGGCGAACGGTGACGATATTGCGTCGATCGAGTGGAGAGAGCTCTTGTCGGATCACAAGCTGCAAGCACACGCGCGTCATGAATTCACGGACGAGATCGCCGATCTCGGTGCCATCACGCACGTGCGCTTTAATATCTTTCCCGATGGCGGCGTCAGCCGCCTGCGCCTTTACGGCCGCATTGTGTGACGTACCAGATCTATAAGAACCTCGCGTGGCTCAACGAATTGCCCCCCAACGAGGCCGAGTCAGCGCTGCTCGATTGCTGCGGCGCTCAGGAATGGGCCGAGCGAATGGCAAGGGAGCGGCCCTACGCGACTCTTGAGAAGTTATTTCAAAAGGCTGAAGACATTTGGTTTGACCTGACCACTGTCGATCATCTGGAGGCATTTGCGGCGCATCCGCAGATCGGAGCGTCTAAACCGGCAGCGGTCCAGGCAGAGCAAGCAGCCGACTGGTCGGCTGGCGAGCAAGCCCGCATAAAGGACGCTGAGGCCGACACTCGCGAGCAGCTGGCCGAGATCAACCGCTTGTATCACCAGAGGTTCGGGTTTATATTTATCGTCTGCGCAAGCGGTAAGACGGCGGAGGAAATGCTCGCGATAGCCCGTGCCCGACTCGGAAATTCTGCCGAAACGGAATTGCGTCTCGCTGCTGAGGAACAAAGTAAGATCACGGCGATTCGCCTCGCCAAACTGCTTGAAAAATGAGCGCTGTAACAACACATATCCTCGACCTGACGACCGGACGCCCCGCCGCCGGCGTCGCTGTCGCGCTTGAGCGCAAGACTCACTCTGCAGGCTGGCAAGCGGTTGGTCAGGGCCTCACGAATACTGACGGTCGTGTGAACGATCTCGTCCCGCCGGGCGAGGCTTTTATGTCGGGGCATTATCGATTGAATTTTGAGATCGGTTCATACTTTTTGCTTCGGAATATTCAATGCTTCTTTCCCCAGATCTCGATCAGTTTCGTCGTCAAGGACTCGGCCCAGCATTTTCATGTGCCGCTGCTGCTGAGCCCGTTCGGATACAGCACATATCGCGGAAGCTAACTTATGGCTGCAAAGATCGTCAGTAATAGCTACGGCAAATCGCGGGTGCGGCTGATGAAGGTCGAGCGACACGGCGATCACCACGAGCTGCAAAATCTCAACATCAAGATCGCACTCGAGGGAGATTTCGACGAGATCCACACGACGGGAGACAATTCAAAGTGTTTGCCGACCGATACGATGAAGAACACGGTCTACGCCCTCGCCGCCCAGACCGAAAAGATAGAAGAGATAGAATCATTTGGTCTGAGGCTATCGAGACATTTTCTGTCGGAAAATCCGCAGGTGACTCAGGTGTCGATCGATATTATCGAGCATAAGTACACGCGCATTCCCGTCGACGGCCGCGATCACGACCACTCGTTCACAAAGAGCGGTGGTGAAAAACGCACCACGTCGATCAGAGCATCGCGCGAGGGCACATCGGTCGATTCCGGTCTCGAAGACCTGACAGTGATCAAGACTACGAGGTCGGGCTTCGCGGGCTTTCCTAGGGACAAGTACACTTTCCTGCCCGAGACCGACGACCGCATCTTTTGCACGTCGGTTAAGGCTAATTGGCGGTACTCGAGCCCCGAGGTCGCCACTGAGGAGTTGTGGAGCAGCGTTCGCCAGACCATCCTTGAGACCTTTGCTACGCACGACAGTCTCTCGGTCCAGCACACGCTTTATGCCATGGGCGAGGCGGTGCTCGACGCCCATCCCGAGGTCACCGAGATCGCTTTTTCGCTTCCTAATATCCATTGCTTGCCGGTCGACGTCACGCGCTTTGGCGAGGAGGAGAAGCACGCGATCTTTCTTCCGACCGAGGAGCCGCACGGCCTCATCGAGGCGCGCCTGAGCCGATAACATCTTGTAATGCAGCCAACCCTTTCTAACGAAACCACTGAGAACATTACCGGCGTTTTACGACCGGCAATGACCGCCTTTACCAACCGTTATCCGGGCGAAACTGGCCATCGGCAGCCGGTTCATACAGTGTATGGCGGTGCTCATCTATTTAAGGCCGACACCGCAGTCCGTCTAGGACAATTAGCTGAACGCGCATTCAGGGCCAATGCTACCGATGCCGAGGAATTTGGTCGCGTGCTCGACATACCGGGCTCGATACGCCAAGACGTTTTTGACCGCGTAGTCGAGAAGCTCGGCCGCGAGGCCGTCGAGGATTTTCGTATCGATTTTGAAGACGGCTACGGCACTCGTCCCGATGATGAGGA
>DASYKW010000285.1:0-30758 GCA_035995005.1 Pyrinomonadaceae bacterium | reverse complement strand
GCAACACCGCCGACCAACTTAGCGAGACGCTCCTGGAGCTTTTCGCGGTCGTAGTCGCTGGTGGTGTCCTCGATCTGATTGCGAATGGTCTTGATGCGGCCGTCGATGGCCTCACCCGAACCGCCGCCCTCGACGATCGTCGTGTTTTCCTTGTCGATCGTAACCTTCTTAGCTTTGCCGAGGTCCTCGATAGTGATCGTCTCGAGCTTGATGCCGAGATCCTCGCTGATGACCTTGCCGCCCGTGAGGACCGCAATGTCCTCGAGCATCGCCTTGCGGCGATCGCCAAAGCCAGGAGCCTTGACGGCAGCGACATTCAACGTGCCGCGGAGCTTGTTAACGACGAGAGTCGCAAGGGCCTCGCCCTCGACATCCTCAGCGATGATAAGCATCGGACGGCCCATCTTTGCCACCTGCTCCAGGATCGGAAGCAGATCGCGCATGTTCGAGATCTTTTTCTCGTGGATCAGGATGAAAGGCTCTTCGATAACGGCCTCCATGCGATCGGGATCGGTGACGAAGTAAGGCGAGAGATAGCCGCGGTCAAACTGCATTCCCTCGACAACCTCGAGCAGAGTGTCCATTGTCTTGGACTCCTCGACCGTGATGACGCCGTCTTTGCCGACCTTGTCCATCGCCTCGGCGATGATCGTGCCGATCGTCTTGTCGCCATTTGCCGACACCGTGCCGACCTGTGCGATAGCGTCACCGGTTACCGGCTTTGAGAGGTTTGCGATCTCGGCAACGACGGCGACGACCGCCTTTTCGATACCACGCTTGAGCGCCATCGGGTTTGCACCCGCGGCGACCGTGCGAACGCCTTCCTTAAAGATCGCCTGTGCGAGAACCGTCGCGGTCGTCGTGCCGTCACCGGCAACGTCGCTGGTCTTAGACGCGACCTCGCGGACCATCTGGGCACCCATGTTCTCGAGCGTATCCTTGAGCTCGATCTCCTTTGCGACAGTCACGCCGTCCTTGGTGATCGTTGGGCTTCCGAACTTCTTGTCGATGACGACGTTGCGGCCTTTGGGGCCCAACGTAACTTTTACCGCGTCAGCCAGCTGGTTGACTCCACGCAGGATAGCCGCGCGTGATTCTTCTCCGTGAACTACTTGTTTTGCCATTGTCTTAATGTCTCCTGATTATTTGGCGGCTTCGCCGGCGCGGTTGATGATGCCGAGGATCTCGTCCTCACGCATGATGATGAATTCGTCGCCGTCGAGCTTGATCTCGCTGCCCGAATATTTGCCAAAAAGGACGCGGTCGCCGGCCTTGACGTCGAGCGGCTGACGCGTGCCGTCCTCTTTATACTTGCCTTCGCCGGCGGCGATGACCTCGCCTTCCTGCGGCTTTTCCTTTGCGGTGTCGGGGATAAAAAGCCCGCCCGCGGTCTGGTTGACGTTGTCCTCGATCCGCTTGAGAATAACGCGGTCGTGGAGGGGTGTGATCTTAGTAGCCATAGTCGTTTACTCCTTGTGATGAGTTGTTGGTAAAATAGCGTTCTTGCAAAGCAAGGTGGCGATATCAGTATTCTAGCACTCGTAATACGTGAGTGCTAGTATATGGGAGTTTTGGTCGCTGGTCAATAGGTGTAACAGAAAGTTTAGAAAAGTTGACAATGGTATTGTCAAGTTATGGTTGAGTGTGTTTTTTGCGAAATAGTTCGGGGACGAGCCGAGGCTAGCGTCGTCTTCGAGGATGAACACTGCATAGCTTTCCTTAGTCTTGATCAGCCAAATTCCTATAAGGTTTTGATCGCTAGCGCACGACATGCCGAAGCGATCTACGACCTTTACCCCGATGAAGCCGCGGCCATCATGCGAGCGGCCATCAAGTTGGCGATCGCCATTCGCGACGCATCCAGCTGCGAAGGGCTAAATCTGGTGCAATCGAATGGCAGTGCGGGACAGCAGGAAGTTTTTCATTTTCACATGCACCTGCTGCCGCGGTTCGAGGGAGATGATATACAGCTAGGCTGGCCTGAGAGGCGAGTAGATCGCGCGGAGCTTGATCGAATGGCGGAGGAGATCCGCGGAAAGCTCCTAGAACACTGAAATGCACATTTCCGAGATAAACATTTACCCGATCAAATCGCTGAAGGGCATTTCGCTCGATTCAGCGAAGGTTGAGGAGCGAGGGCTTGAATTCGACCGGCGTTGGATGCTGACCACGCCGGACGGAATGTTCTTTGCGCAGAGGGAATTTCCGCGGATGGCAACTTTGTCTGTCGTGGTTGAGAGCGGCGAGTTGAGAGTTGAGAGTGAAGGCCAGGGCGTATTGTCTATTCCGCTTGAGCCCGATAGTGGTGAACGGCAACGTGTGACCGTCTGGCAGAGCGTGTGCGATGGGCTTGCATATAACGGCGCGGTGAGCGAGTGGTTTTCGGATGCGATCGGCACGAATTGCCGTCTTGTCTATATGCCTGACGCCTCGCGTCGGCACATCAACCCAAGATTTGACCGCGGCGACGACGTCGTAAGCTTTGCGGACGGCTATCCGCTGATGCTGATAGGTGAAGGATCGCTGGAGGAACTAAACGGTCGGCTCGAGACGCAATTGCCGATGAATCGCTTTCGGCCGAACCTTGTAGTTTCGGGGTCCGAGCCTTTTGCTGAGGACGATTGGCGCACCGCGCGCATCGGCGAAGCGATGTTCCGCTCGACAAAACCCTGCGAGCGATGCGTGATGACGACCGTCGACCAAGCCACGGGTGAATTTGACGGCAAGGATCCGCTCAAGACGCTCGCGACATACCGGCAGGCAAGGATGGTCATGCCGGAGCGTATCGAAAACCTCGGGCTCTCAGAGAACGCAGTCCTATTCGGCCAAAACCTTGTCTGTGAAAACCCGGGCGCAACGGTCAGGATCGACGACCGCGTAGAAGTTCTGGAATCTTTTTAAGAACGACCTAAAGGTCTTTTCCGGTCAACAGACGATACGCTTCCAAATATCGCTCTGAGGTCGCTTCGCACACGTCTTCGGGGAGCGGTGGGGCGGGTGGTGTTTTGTCCCAGTCGAGCGTTTCGAGATACTCCCTTACAAACTGCTTGTCGAACGATGGCTGGGCGTGGCCCGGCTCGAAGGAATCGAGGGCCCAGAATCGCGACGAATCGGGCGTAAGCACCTCGTCGACGAGCATGATACGGCCTTTTTTATCGAGGCCGAACTCGAATTTGGTGTCGGCGATGATCAGCCCTCGTTCCTTGGCGTATTTGCGGGCAAATTCATAGATTGCGAGCGTTCGGCGTTTCAATTCACCGGCCGCGTCATGGCCAGCGATCCGCGAGAATTCGATCTGGCTGATGTTCTCATCGTGACCCTCGGCGGCCTTTGTCGATGGGGTGAAGATCGGCTCGAGCAGGCGATCGCACTGCTGCAGGCCCTTAGGAAGGTCGTGACCGCAGACGCCGCCTTTGTCGCGATAATCCTTCCACCCCGAACCCTCGAGATACCCGCGGACGACACACTCGACGCGAAAGACGTCGGCTTTTTTTACAAGCATCGATCGTCCGCGAAGCTCCTCGTGGAGTCGAATGTTCTCCGGCATCTGGTCAAGATCCGCGGTGATCAGGTGATTTCGAGTAATATCTTTTAGCTTATCGAACCAGAACGCTGACAATTGCGTCAGCACCTCTCCTTTGCGCGGTATGAGCGTCGGCAGAACGCAGTCAAAAGCCGAGATCCGATCGGTCGCGACCAGCAGCAGGCGTTCGTCGTCAACCTCGTAAACGTCGCGGACCTTTCCGCGATGAAGCAACTTAAGCTCGGGAACCTGACTCTCGGCTATCGGCGCGGTTGCGGGCATATGAACACTCTATTAGATGTACACTTCGCCCTCAACCAACGTAAAGGATCTTTTGGAAAAGGGCATGTGTTGAAAATATATTAACAAGGTTGAAAAATGTACGTGACAAGACAGCGGGACGCGTGCATAATAATTGTTGGTGACCTGACGCGCCAGGCTTGCCGTCCCCGCCCTTTTAATTCCCGGCCTTCGGCAACCAGCCTGCGGCCCGTACAGTTTTTGACCCACCATGAAACTCTCAGCATTATATTTAGGCCGATCATTCAGGCTTTTGTTGTTCTCTCTGTCCCTGGCAGCCCAAGTTGGTGCGCAGGAGAGCCTGCAGCGCGAACGCGAATTTGTGGATTCGTCTGGCGGGGGAATGTGGATGACGATGGGTTTGGTTTTCGTCGTCGGCCTCGGACTCGCCGCGTATTTTTGGCGCAAGAGCAAGAAAGGGGCGAATAAGGTCGAGTACAACTACCAGAATCGCTACGCTAACTATTACACCGAACAAGCCTACGACTCCGACGAGGGTGTTGACGCTGAAAAGGAACTCGAGTGGCTGAGGAAGGCCAAGAAACAAAGCTCGACAAAAAATGGGTCGCCGAAACTAGGCTTTGGCCTAAAAAAGCCGGGCACAAAACCCGCGGAAGGTAGCAGAGCCTCCGATCCCGATGGAGCGAGCCTCGATACACGGGTCTTTCAAGAGAAAATGCGGCGGCTTCAATACTCGCAACTGCCGATAAACTCTTTCAGCCAGCTTGCACCGGCCAAAGGCTATACGCCGCTCCCGCTATCCGAGGACCTTGCCTTGCTCTCGGCGATCGAGCAGGCGAGTGAGGAATTTGAAGAGGACGAGGCGGTGCGGGAACTTGGCTTGCGTGTTCTCGCGGCGTTTCGAAATCGAAATGCGGTTGACGCGGTAACGCAGATCGCTTTGTACGATCTATCAGCAAATCTGCGAGCCAAAGCCGTGAACGCGCTCACGGAGTATGATCATGAGTCGGTCTTTGAGCCGATCCTGCTGGCGTGTGCCGATCCCACAAGGGAAGTCAGGGCCGCCGCTGCCCGCGGTCTTTTCCGCCTTAATTTTGATCGTGCTCACGCATGGAAGCGTCTCATCGAGGCGAACGACGAGTTTCGCTTCACACAGGCCGCACGTGCGGCGACCGAATCCGGTATCGTCTCGAAATCCTTTGAAAGGCTGATCCATGAGGACACAAAGGTCGCATATGAGGCCTTCGCTCTCGTGTCGCTGCTGATAAAGGCGGGCGAGACAAAAGAGATCTTTACGATGATCGAGGACCACAAGGACGAGCGCGTTAGGTTCGCGCTGTTGCACGTCATACGCGTTCAAAAGGACGAGCGGACACTCGACGAATTGAATCGACTTGCGCTCAAGATGACGCGCCGTCCGGACATGCTCGAAAAGATCAAGGAGACGATCGCCGGCGTCCAGTCCGGGGTGCAAACCGAGGCTTGGCAGACTTCCTAAATCGGGCTTCAATCGGCTATGATTGAAGTGTGCAATTCCGTCTCATTTCTGAAAACACACCAAAGGGCGATCAGCCCGAGGCTATTCGGCAGCTCGTTGACGGGCTGAACAACGGCACCAAGGACCAGGTCTTACTCGGCATAACAGGCTCGGGCAAGACCTTTACTATTGCCAACGTGATCGAGCAGGTCCAGCGGCCGACGCTTGTATTAGCTCATAACAAGACGCTCGCGGCCCAGCTTTATCAGGAATTCAAAACGTTCTTTCCGGAGAACTCGGTCGAGTATTTCGTCTCTTATTACGACTACTACCAGCCCGAGGCCTATGTGCCTGCGGCCGACCTCTACATAGAAAAAGAGGCGACGATCAATGATGAGATCGATCGTCTGCGTTTGAGCGCAACGCGCGCCCTATTCGAGCGGCGCGATGTGATCGTCGTGGCTTCGGTGTCCTGCATCTATGGTCTCGGTGACCCGGACGCATATTACGGAATGCTCCAGTTCATCGAGCCGGGGCAAAAGATCAAGCGCGAGGACTTTCTAAAGCGTCTCGTCGAGCTGCAGTACGAGCGGGTAAATATCGACTTTGACCGCGGAGTGTTTCGCGTGCGGGGGGATGTCGTTGAGTTGTATCCGAGCTACATGGACCGTGCATACAGGATCGAGTTTTGGGGCGACGAGATCGACTCCATTTCGACGATCGACCCGCTGCTTGGCGAGGTGATCGAAAAGCACGAGACGCGAATACCCATTTACCCTAAGACTCACTACGTAATGTCGAAGCCCGTGATCCGTCGCGCGATCCAGACCATCAAAGAGGAGCTTGAGCAGCATGAGAAATGGCTCGTCGAGGAGGGCAAGGTTGTCGAGGCGCAGAGACTGCATCAGCGAACGATGTACGACCTCGAGATGATCAAGGAGATGGGCTTTTGCCGCGGCATCGAGAACTATTCGCGTCACCTGACCGGTAAAAAACCCGGCGAGCCGCCGCCGACACTACTCGACTATCTTCAAAAGGACGCCTTGATAGTTATCGACGAGTCGCACCAGACCATCCCGCAGCTTGGTGCGATGTACAAGGGCGACCAGTCGCGAAAGGGAACTCTTGTCGAGTACGGATTTCGCCTGCCGAGCGCGAAAGACAACAGGCCGTTGAATTTTCAAGAGTTTGAGAACCGTATCGGTCAGACGATGTACGTGTCGGCGACACCAGGACCTTACGAATTGATGCGGACCGAAGGCGAGGTGATCGAGCAGCTTATTCGCCCGACCGGACTGCTTGACCCCATTGTCGAAGTTCGGCCGGTGAAAGGGCAGATCGACGACCTGTTGGAAGAATGCCGGCTGCGTGCTGAACGTAACGAGCGCGTCCTCGTGACGACGCTGACCAAGCGGATGGCCGAGAACCTGAGCGAATACTTTGCCGAGGTCGGCGTCAAGGTCAATTACCTTCACAGCGACATCGTGACGCTCGAGCGGATCAAGATCCTGCGGGATCTCCGAAGGGGCGAATTCGACGTGCTGGTAGGCATCAACCTTCTTCGAGAAGGTCTTGATCTGCCTGAGGTTTCACTCGTGGCGATATTGGATGCGGATAAAGAGGGATTCTTGAGATCCGAGCGTTCACTTATTCAGACGATCGGCCGCGCGGCGCGAAACTCCGGCGGCAAGGCGATACTCTACGCCGATAAGATCACAGGCTCGATGCGCTACGCCATCGAGGAGACGGAGCGTCGCCGTGCCATTCAGGAGGCGTACAACGAGGAACACGGCATCACGCCAACGACCATCGTCAAATCGATCGACGCCACGCTCGTCACCGCGTATGAGGCCGATTACTTTAAGGTGCCGCTCGAGATCGAGAACTTTGACGAATATTCGCCAAAACAGCTCAAGGAGACGATCCAGCAACTCGAGGCCGATATGCGTCATGCGGCTAAGGAAATGAAATTCGAACAGGCGGCTGAGATCCGCGATCGGCTCAAATACCTCAGAGAAAGGCAGTTGGAATACATCTAACTCGCACGCCCGCGGCCGATGCTTTACAATCGGACTTTGCCTTAATATGCAGGTAAAGACCGCTCCGGACGAGATCCAGGACTACCTAAAGGACACGAGCAACATGCCTGGCGGGCATGCCGAGCGGCTCGTCATGCCTTCGTCTATTGAGGAGGTCCAAGCCGTAATGCACGATGCGAATGCGGCAAAGATACCGGTGACGATCTCGGGAGCGAGGACGGGAACGGTCGGCGGTGCGATCCCTTTCGGTGGATGGGTGATCTCGCTCGAAAAGCTCAACAAGATAAACTCGGTCGATCGCAAATCGATGACCATGATAGTCGAGCCCGGAGCGACTCTCGACGAGGTAAAAAAAGCCGCCGACGCCGAGGGCTTGCTGTATCCGCCAGACCCGACCGAATGGAGCTGTCAGATCGGCGGAACGATCGCAACGAATGCCTCGGGAGCGAGGAGCTTCAAGTATGGATCTACGCGTCGTTGGGTCGATCGTTTGAAAGTCGTGCTCGCGGACGGTGATATTCTGGACCTTAAACGCGGCGAAGTATTTTCAAATGATGGCCTTATTCGTGCGAAGACGGCCAGCGGCCGTGAGATCAACACGAAGGTTCCGACATACGAACGACCGGACGTTACAAAGAATGTCAGCGGCTATTACAGTGCGCTGCCCGTGGATGCGATCGATGTGTTTATCGGCAGTGAGGGGACGCTCGGTGTGATCGTCGAGGCCCAGCTGAAGCTTGCTGAGCGGCCTGAAGGGACGTTCAGTGGAGTGGTGTTTTTTGAGCGTCGCGAAGATCTAGTTAACTTTGTCGACTCGGCTCGAGAGCTGTCTCGTGAGAGAACAACCCCGTCATCCAGCAAAGCCGGGATGCCACCCCGTCTTCGTAAGGAGGGGAGTCCTGTCATCGATGCTTCGCTTCTTGAATATTTTGATGACAACTCTTTGAAATTCATCGCGGAGCGTTTTCCTGAGTCGCCCGTGGATATTGCGGGTGCCGTCTATTTTGAGCAGCAGACGTCGGCCGAGTCGGAGGATATGGTATTTGCGGCTTGGAATGAGTTGCTTGAGAAGCATGATGCTGACCTCGAGCGGTCTTGGTTTACGACCACCGAGCAGGACAAGGAGAAGATGCGTGCGTTTCGGCACGCTCTGCCGCTCGCGGCAAATGAGCGATATACACGCAGTGGATTTAGGAAGGTCTCGACGGACATGGCCGTACCGGTCGATGGGTTTCGCGGGCTGCTGAAATTTTACGAGGACACCTGCGGAGCGAGCGGCATCGACCACATTATGTTTGGCCACATCGGCGATTGCCACCTCCACCTCAACCTGTTCCCAAAAAATGAGGACGAGGCGACGCGGGCGCGGCACATTTATGGCCGTTGCGTGGCGCAGGCGGTGATGCTCGGCGGCTGTATCTCGGCCGAACATGGGACAGGGAAGTTGAAGCGCAAGTATCTCGCGGCGATGATGGGCGAGCGATATTTGAACGAGATGTCTGAGCTGAAACGCGCCTTCGACCCGAACGGCATTCTGGGCCGCGGCAATATGTTTGACGAGAGTTATCTATGATCGGAACAATTTCGATTGCACATCAGAACAAGAGAATAGATCAGAATTGTTTATCCTGTCCGACGATCGCGCGTCGCGGAAAATATCGCTCTCTCAATCTTAGAAAAGGGATCTCGACAAGCTTCGATAAACCAGCGCCCACGGCAACCGCGGTGGAGAAGTAAATTACAAAGTCCATTATGAGTTCAGGTGAGCGTGTACGCCCTTCGACAGGGAAGGCATATTTGAACTTAGTGACCAATTTCAGGTAATACATGTGAAATAGGTAAATCCCGTACGAGTAAAAACCGATCCTGGTAACGCACCAGAAAAGGGGCTTGGTGAGCAACGTGCTTAATTTCACCGAAATAGTTTTCGTAAAAATAAAGACCAAAAGCAGCGAGCCGAACGAAATATAAAGCAAGGTTAGACCGAATACGGGCAAAAAACTCGATTCGTCGATTTTCAAAAACGGCATGAAAAACGCTGGTGCGATCACAAAGAAAAAGATCAAATATTTGAACCTTTGATAGAAAGACGTAAGCTTTTCCTTTTGAAAAGCGTGAAAATACGAAATCAAAACTCCCGCAAACAGGGAATCCATTCTGAATTGTGTTTCCCCAAATCCCCACTCTTCGAAATGATAATTGTAAGCGTAGTATCTAAGCGCAAGGCATAAAATGAAAATAAACAAAGCTATTCCCATAAATAATTTATGGCGGCCAAGCAGTTTCAATTTTGCGAGAATGAAAATCAGGACAGTTAGGAAAACATAAAAATGCTCTTCGACCGCGAGTGACCAGTGATGTTCCCAGAACGAAGGTCTGTAGTTCTGATAGAAAAACAGATCGGGCAGAAGCTCAACGACAATGCCTTTCCAATTCAATTGTGAAAATCAACGACAGATAGAACAGGGGGTAGATCTTGAATCCGCGCCTTATAAGAAAGTGAAACGGCTTAATGCCTCCGAATTGTTTATATTCAGCAAACAATAGTCCTGAAACGAGAAAACCACTCAGGACAAAGAAGAGGTCAACACCAGCCCATCCGACACGCTGCGGTAGATCGAACAACCAATGGTGATGGAGTAGTACGAGGACGATCGCGATGCCGCGCAAAAAATCGATCTCAGGAAGTCTTGGGGATTGTCTCATTGATTTGAGAGGACAAAGAGCTTGTAAAACTATATGACGGTTCGCGCAATTTTGATGGATTTTAACGGCGTCATTATCGATGACGAGCCGATACAGATGCAGGCGTACAAGGATGTGCTTGGGGCGGAGGGTGTCGAGGTGACCGAGGAGAGCTACATGGGCTCGCTCGGCATGGACGAGGCCGCATTTGTGCGAAACGCCTACCAGGTTTGCGGTAAAGAATGTGACGAGGCGAAAATGCCCGACCTTATCGCCGCAAAGCAGGCAAAGTGGCGGGAGATGATCGATAAGGAGCTGCCACTCTTTGAGGGCATCACGAACTTTGTCGAGACGATGGCAGAAGAGTTTAGCCTCGGGATCGTCAGCATGGCGCCTCGTGATGAGATCGATCTCGTGCTTGAAATGGCGGGGCTGACCCAGCATTTTCCGGTGATCATAAGTGCCGAGGATGTGAGTAGGCATAAGCCCGATCCCGAGTGTTTTCGGGTCGGTTTTCGGGAACTCGACGCTTGGCGCACGGCGACCGGACATCTGCCGATGACCCATGGTGAGTGCCTTGTGATCGAGGATTCGCCTCCGGGTATAGTTGGAGCACGGACCGCCGGTCTGCCGGTTCTGGGCGTGACGAATACAGTATCGGCCGACGCGCTTCGTACCGCCGGTGCAAGTGCGGTGGCAAAGGACCTACGAGACTGGTTTCCGGAATCGATCAGAAGGGTTTTCGTCTAACGTATGTCGGATCTTTTTATTTCAAGAGAGCAAGCTGAGGGCGATCTCCTTACCGCTGCGGCGTTCATTGCCGAACGCATCAAGAGCTCCGACGGTCACGCCGAGGCGATGAATGCGATCGTCCCGCAATATCTCGCCGCCGGGAATGTCGACCTCGCGGCCGAGCTTGCTAATGCCGTTGACGATCCTTTTTCCCGAGACAAACTTCTGATCCTTGTCGCCGAGAAATGCGCGGTCCTCGATGACGACGAGTATGCCCTTCAGCTCGCGGACGCGATCGAGGACCACGGCATGCAGGCGCAGTGCTTCGAGCGGATCGCACTCGTAAAGGCGAACGATGGCGACAAGACAAGGGCCGTCGAGATCGCCCAGCGAATGGAGCATCCGGACTATGTTTTTGCCGGGATTGCAGTGAATCAGGCCGCGATCGGGAAGGATCCCGAGGCGACCGCGACGATCGAGGCTATAGATTTTCCATCAGCTCGCGTCTTGGCCTGGCAGACGATCGCGTCAGCGAGAATCGAGAAAGGGGCAACTGAAAATGCGATAGATGCTCTCGACAAAGCGTCACGATCAGCACGCCAGATCGAGCATGACGAGGAACGCATTCGAGCCTTGTGCGACGTCGGTAATCTTTATATCGAGGCGCACGGAAGCGAAAAGGCGATCGCGGCCTTCGACGAGGCCGGAAAATTCACGGAGGTCCTCGACAACATTCATCGTGACTTTTTATTCGTGAGATGCGCTCTCGGATTCCTGCATGCGGGCAGCCTTGATCTGGCCGATCGCACGCTTGATCTAGTAACGGACAAGACCCAGATGGCTTCCGCGTTGCTGGGATTTGCTCGCGATCAGTGGAAAAAAGGCGAAAAGGACGAGGCGGTCGAGACGCTCGAAGAGGGATATGAGATCGTGAGGTCGCAACGCGAGATCGAGACGCGCGACCGGCGAAGCCGAAACGCGTTGATGACGTCGATAGCCGCGCAGTTTGCGGGATTCGGTAAGACGGATCGTGCCGTCGAGATAGCACTCGAAAATCTTGACCCCACCGAAACGACGAGCGCCTTGACGCAGATCGCACAAATACTCACGATCCAAAAAGAAGACGACCTCGTTCGCCAGACACTCGGCCGCATCACCGACGACGGCGAGCGGGCCTTCGCTCTGATACAGGTCGCGGACACGCGGTCCAATATTGGCCAGCTCGAGGAGGGGGCCGCACTTCTGGGCGAGGCCGTGCAGCTTGTAGGGACGGTCGCCCAAAAGGTTTCGAGGGCCGATGTCCTCGTTGCTATTGCAACGCGGTTCGCTGAGGGCGGAAATGCGGAAAAGGCTCGCGATGCAGCACTTTCGGCTCTCAGGGTGATCATCGAGATCCGCGACGAGAGCGCAAAAGCAACGTCCCTCGCCGACCTCGGGAGGCTGTATTCAGGATCGGACTGGACGTTGAATGAGGCGGAAAGAGCTATCGTTGGCGAACTGGTGCAGAGCGCCGATCAATAAACGTCGCTGCGGACGAGGTCGTCGAAAGACTCTCGCTGTCGTACTAACTCGGCGTCACCATTCCCTCGTATCAAAACAACCGCAGGAAAAAAACGTCCGTTGTATTGAGACGCCTGCGCGAACGAATAGGCTCCGCAATTGAGCAGGGCAAGCACCTCACCTGGCTTAACATCGCTTGGCAGCAGCCGATAGTCGGGCAGTCTGCCCTCGCCCTCGATATCAAAGTAAACATCTCCGCCGTCGCAAAGTGGCCCTGCAAGTTTGTACGGCAAGTCATGTTCCACATGTGCTCGATCCGCCGAGATCAGATGGTAGTACCACTTATAGGTCTCCATCGAAAGCAGAATGTTGAATCCGGCGTCTGTAAGCAGCCAGTGATCGAGGTCTGAGTGCGAATCTGCGATCGGGCGCGATTTCACATTCCGGACGGTCGTAAGGCAAATGCCTGCGTCCGCGATAATGCTGCGGCCGGGTTCGGTGAGGATCGTTATGTCGTTGAGAAGGTCGCCAACTCCGGACTCAGCAGCCTTTCGTTCAACGGTCTTCCAGGCTTCGGCGATCGCCTCGGCCGGATCGAAATCAGCCGCGAGCATTTCAGACTGCTCGTCGGGAAGACCCGCGATCTTGCACGGCAGGTAATCGACGGGAAAACCGCCGCCGATGTTGATGTGCTTCAACCGAACGCCGGCCTTCTGGTGGATGCGGACGAGCGTCTCAAAGAGGATCTGACCCGCCTCGACGTAAACGCTCGGATCCGGGTTTTGTGAGCCGATGTGCAGGTGGATACCGCATAGATCGAGATGCGGTGAGTCTTTGTATTGAGCGAAGGCTTGCAACGCCTCGTCTGGCATCATGCCGAATTTCGAGGTCAGCAAAGCTGTTTGCAGGCCGGAGTGCGTACCGCTTTCGATCTCGGGAACAAGACGAAGGCCGACGTTCGCACGCTTTTCAAGCCGCGCGGCCGTCTTCTCGATCAGTGAAAGCTCGTAGAGCGAATCGACCTGGATGGCATATATATCATTCTCCATCGCCATCTCGAGCTCCCAGCCTTCCTTGCTCGTGCCGTTAAAGATGATCTGATCAGCACGGAATCCGGCCTCAAGAGCTTTCCACAACTCCCCGCCCGAATTCACTTCGATATCAATTCCAGCGTCGCGAACGACTTTTAAGATCGCCATGGTGGACATCGCTTTTGCCGCGTAACAGACCTTGAATGGACGATCGATCAGAGAGGCGGTCCGTGTGATGCGGGCGATGTTGTGCTTGATGCGGGACTCGCTGAAAACAAAGAGCGGCGTGCCGAATTCAGCGGCAAGCGCCGACGTATCGACGCCATCGACGTGTAGCCGTCCGTCGCGGGTTTCGAGGAACCCTTCCTTTTCCCAGCCGTGGGACATTCTCAGATTGTGCAATATTGCGGCGCGACGGCCAAACGGACGGACGACTTGACATATAACGAGACTTGGCGGATTTTATATCTTCGATAATCAACACTGATCGAGCTTCTGGTATGGAGATCCGACAACTTAAGGCTTTCCTGGCTATAGCTGAGGCTAAGACCTTCACGGCGGGCGCACGCACCGTGGGCATTACACAGGCGGCTATCTCGATGCAGATCAGGCAGCTCGAGGACGAGCTGGGCCTGCCATTATTTACGCGAACACCGCGTCGCGTTCTCCTCACAGAGGCCGGCGAGCAATTGATGGAGCGCGCCAGGGCGATCCTGCGCGAGCACGACACGGCGATCGCCGAGATAGCCGAGCTGGGCGGCGTCGAGCATGGCCGTCTAAGGATCGGTTCATCGTCCTCAACCTTTGCGACAAATCAGCTGCCGCAGATACTGACCGAGCTTCGGGCGAAGTATACGAATTCAGAGATCGCGGTCAGCGCCGGCACAAGTCAGACGCTCGTCGATAAGATCACGCATGGCGAGATCGACATCGCGTTCGTGTCCTTGCCCGTCGAGAACGGCTTGATCACGACGGAGAAGCTCTTTAGTGATGAGATCGTTGCGATCGGCCATCCGACGCATCCGCTCGCAAAAAAGCGCGCGATCGCGGCCGCAGCCCTCGCCGCAGAACCACTCATCCTCGGCGAACGCGGCGGTAATACGCGGCGGATGATCGACGATTTTTTTGAGACAGCCGGCGTCAAGCCGAACGTCATTATGGAGCTCTCTCGCCAGGAAGCCGTCAATCAGATGGTCGAAAACAATCTTGGCGTCGGCACGGCCGGGGCGAAGACGATCGCCAACGAGATCCGCGAAGGTCGGCTCATCTCCTGGACGATCGAAGATGCAAGGATCAATTGGGACCTTGGTCTCGCGCGCATCAGCGGCGGCTATTTCTCACCCATCGCCAGGGAATTCGTCACACTCTGCAAAGCGAGTTTTGCTCAGCATGAAAAGGCGTTATTAGCCAAGAGGTAGGTTGAGAAGAGAAAAGCCCCGCGGGTGCAGTCGCGAGGCCCTTCCCCTTGTTGAGAACCGATCCAACGGTAAAAAGCACCGCAGTCATCGCATTCCATTTTTCAGTAAACAGGAAACAAGCGGTCCGAAGTGTATTGAAATTGTTAGTTTCTGCAAAGAAGTGTAAAACCTCTGGCCGACCTCCCATTTTCGCGTAAAATCTCGGTGTGGACCGCATCCTGATCATTGATGACGACGAGGAGCTCTGCGACCTCGTGTCGGAATATCTCACCGTCGAGGGTTTCGAGGTCGAATCTGTGAATGACGGCGAGGCCGGCCTAGCGCGAGCTCTCGAGGGTGAGCACGATATGGTCATTCTCGACGTCATGCTGCCAAAGATGAATGGCTTTGACGTCTTAAGAAATCTACGGCTTGATTCAAAGCTGCCGGTCATAATGCTTACCGCACGCGGTGACGATATGGAGCGCATTGTCGGCCTCGAGATCGGTGCCGACGATTACCTCGCAAAACCCTTCAACCCGCGCGAGCTTGCCGCTCGATTGCGGGCCATCCTGAGACGTTCAGCCCTGCCCGAGACAGCAAGCGGCAACGAGGCCATCGAGGTGGACGGTATAAAGCTCTCGCCCGCATCGCGAGGGGCGACGCTCGAGGGCACTGAGTTGAATCTCACATCCGTGGAGTTTGGACTACTCCATGAGTTGCTAAAGGACGCGGGCAAGATCGTCAAGAAAGAAGACTTGAGCGAGAGCGTTCTCGAGCGAAAGCTCTCGCCCTACGATCGAAGCCTCGATATGCACATCAGCAATTTGAGGAAGAAAATAGGTACCCGCCCGGACGGCACCGAGCGCATCAAAACCATTCGATCGGTTGGCTACATCTACACGCTCGTATGAAGCTTTTCGTAAAGATCTTTTTGTGGTTCCTTGCCGCCGTCCTGCTGATGGTTGGCGTGGTGATCTTCATCACGCGGACCTTTCAGACCGAGCCGATGGAGAGTCGCTGGCAACGATCGATGCGCAATCAGATGTCGATCTACGGCGGCACCGCGACCCAGATCGCTGCCACCGAGGGCGAGAATGGCTTAAAAGCGTTTCTCGGACGTCTGTCGGATGTCGATCCGCCGAGACAGGTCGCCCTGATAGCTCCTGACGGCAGTCTGCGGTTTGGCGATGCGGAAGAATTTGATGAGGCCCACGATCTATCCGCACGTGCGATCGCGTCTGGCGGTGTCGAGCTTGATGCTCCTGCCGACGACCGAACCTATGGTGCGACGCCGGTCACGCTTTCTAACGGAAATCAAATTGCGCTTGTGCTGAAGTGGGAACGACAGCCGTCGCCTTCACTGTTTCTTGGCTCATGGGTCGGCAACGTCAGATTGGCGGGACTTCTCCTTACCGCTCTTATCCTGTGCGCATTGCTCGCAACATATTTGACGTCACCGATCCGACGTATACGGCACGCCACAAAGCGCCTAGCCGACGGCGATCTGCAGACGCGTGTTGCAAAGCGATTTGGCAGGCGGCGTGACGAACTGGGAGATCTGGCACGCGATTTCGACGAAATGGCCGAGAGGATCGAGTCGTTGATCACGTCGCAGCAGCGTCTGTCGCGCGATGTATCGCACGAGCTTCGCTCGCCGCTGGCACGGCTAAACGTGGCGCTCGAGATCGCAAAACAAAAGGCCGGCCCCGACACACAGCCGATCTTGGCCCGCATCGAGATCGAATCCGAGCGTCTGAACGAGATGATCGGACGTTTGCTGACGCTCGCGCGTTTGGAGAGCGGCGCCGAGGAGATCGAACCTTTGCGTGTGGATCTTGCTGAACTTGTGCGCGACGTCGCGGCGGATGCGGATTTTGAGGCGCGGGCCAACGGCAGATATGTCGAGGTTTCAGCAGTCGACCGCTGCACGGTAAACGGCAGCGAGAACCTGTTGCGGAGCGCCATTGAGAATGTCTTGCGGAATGCGGTGCGTTACACGAGCGAGGGAACCGCCGTAGATATTTCGCTGACCGCTTTAGATGGCCATGCGAAAGTAGTGGTCTCGGATCACGGCGGCGGCGTACCGAACGGCGAGCTTGAGCACCTTTTTAGACCATTCTATAGGGTCGGGGAAGCGAGAGAGAGAAAGACCGGCGGGATCGGATTAGGCTTGGCTATCGCCGAGCGTGCGGTGCGAGCTCACAAGGGATATATCGTCGCGAGAAATTTTAACGGCGGCCTGCAGATCGAGATCGATCTTGAGACCGCCAAAGCCGGCTAGCCCAAACGTTCACTGCGGGCCGCCATAAATGAGCGGACCGCCAGGATCACAAAGACAAGACAAACAACCGCCATAGCGATCTGCGACAGCGAGCCTGCGCCAATACTCGTCGGCATCCCTTTGCGGAATAATCCGCCAAGCGCCGCTAAGAAACCAAGCAGCCCGACTATGACCGCTGCGTGCATCAGGTGTTTCCGCAGACCCTCTCGCATCGCGGCGAGATGACCGAGCACCATGAGTACTATTCCCACTCCTGCCGGGATCAAAGCGGTAAGGCTGACGGCCCCGACATAGAGCCCCCAGCCATAGCCGACGATACCAATGAGTATGAGAGTTCGGCCGAACCAGATCGCGTTATTTGGCATAAGCTAAAGCTTACTTGATGCCGTTGATGGCATTCAAAAGCTTCAATGCCTTTTCATTGTCCGACGTCTTGAGCCGGCCATACTGGACCATCGCGAGCGGCTTGTTACGTTTCGCAACGTAAACCAATCCAAGACCATAAACCGCGCCCGTGACGCCGGAGTCGAGGCTTATCGCCTTTTCATAGAAGGGGATCGCGTCGTTGTGACGATCAGTCATCCTATAGCACTCGGCGAGATAGTAATTGACATTCGCCCAGTTCGGGACACTACCCAGGACCTTGATGAACGGGTCGATCGCCTCGGTGTACTTGCCCTGGTTGTACCAGACGCTGGCGATACCGTAATTCGCCTCATAGCCATTAGGACGGATGCTCAACGCCTTATTGAACGATGTCAGAGCCTCTGGATATCGATTAAGCGAGACATACGCCATGCCGATCTGCCGATGGTCTTCGTAATTCTCGCCTGCGATGGTTGTCGCTTTTGACATCAGCGAACTAACCTCCGCCGGTTTGTTCTGCTTGCTCACTGAGACCGCGAGCTGAACATATGCCGGACCATATGTCGGGTCGAGCTGAATAGATCTTCGTAATGAGATCTCGGCATCGGCGTAATTCTTTTGTCCTTCCTGGAGCACCGCGAGTTCAAAATATGGCTGTGATTCATTCGGCTGGAGTTTGATCGCGGAACGATATGCCGAGATAGCAGCGTCGGTCTGCTTGTCGTAATCGAGCTCATTGCCAAGCTGGATAAATGCGTTGAAATAGTCCGGCTTGATCCGGACGGCTTCCTGATAAGCGGCGATCGCCTCTTTGTGCATCTTTTGCTGGGCGTAGCAGGTGCCTAGATTGTAATAGGCGGCCGGGACATTCTTCGTGACAGCGATATATGCCCTGAATTTCTCAGTCGCCTCAGGATAATGGCGCTCATTCATCAGCTTTAGGCCGTCGTCGAAAGTCTGGTCCTGCGCGGCAATGCCGAATGTAAATGTAGCGATAATGGCCGCGACGATCGCGATCTTTTTCATGTTTCTACGCTCCTTAGTTTTGGATCTGCGTTTTTAAGTTGTTTTTCGTTCAACTAATATTTGCGAACGGACCACACTGAGTTTCTTGCGGACATAATAGGCCTGTTTGAGTGGCTTTTCAACAATACTGAGCGAGAGCTACTCCGAACGAAGATCGTTGATCATCGACTCGATGGTTTCTTTGACCGTTTTGGTGACGAGTGCGTAAGACTCGTCGGCTGACATTATTTGGCGGGGCGAGACGACCAGGGGGCCGCCGGCGGCGGCAGCTGCGAGCGCTTCGGCGGGGAGTTGTTTCAGGGCCGCTTCCTGAATTACCTGCTGAGCATAGATAGGTTTGCCGATCCTGATCTTCACCTTCGCTGGACGGATCCGCATCGAATGGCGAGGCCAAACCTTGTAAAGACCATCGAGGGCGACAGGAAGGATCGGCAAGTCTAGTTCGGTCGCAAGGATCGCCGCGCCCTTCTTAAAGGCGTGAAGCTCGCCGTCGAACGCACGCTCGCCCTCAGGGTAGATGTTCAATATCTTGCCGTGCTTTAGGCCGATCGCACCGGCTTTCATCGCCTTCATCAGCTCGGTGTCGGGATTTACCGGAACGACGTTGAGCATCTTTGAGATCGTTTGCATCAGGCGGCCTTCGAAAAACTCACTGGCGCCAACGTGGAACACGTTCCGGAAAAGGCGATAAGGATATGTCGAGCAGAGGACAAATGGATCCAGAAAGCTCTGGTGGTTTGGACAGATGATGAACGGACGTAATGACTTATCCTCGGCCTGGGGATCTGCATCGACAAGAGCGTGCAGATTTTCCAGCCCGTCGACCTCGAGCCGCGTGAATAACGCAAAGAAAAACCTAAAGATCTTGTAAACCGTCCATGCAAAGGCAGCGAAAAACGGCCGGTCTCTGAGTATCCCGCGTACCTCGGGAAAGTCATCGTCCGCCTCGCGAACGATATTGCCCCAGTTGAGTTCGATCGAGGCGTTCTCGACATCCTCGCCGCCATGTTTATTGACGAGGTCGATAACGTTTGCGACGGTTAGAGCGGTCGCAGCTTCCTCACCGTCAAATTCGGTCGAAAAGGCCTGCTCGAGCGCCGCGAAGGTTTCGGCCCGTGCCAGGCTGTCGAGGCCGAGGTCGATCTCGAGATTCATCGAGGGATGGACCGTTTCTATGTCCTTGGAGTTTTGCCTGATCGCCGCGACGACGGTTTTGGCGGTGCTGGTCTCAAGCAACGCGGCCTCGTCGGCGGACGTTTCCCAGGTCTTTGCGACATTTGCGTCGGCCTCGATCTCACCACTCTCGACCTCTTTCTTTAACTGAAAACGCTTGATCTTATTGGTCGCCGTGCGTGGAAGCGGCTCGGCACGGATCATGTAATCGCGAACGCGCTGGTACTCGGGCAGCTCGCGGCCCAGATTGTCGAGAGCGTGACGGATCGCCTCCTTGGAATTAGCTATCTTTTCGCGTTTCAGATAATCAAAGTCAGGGACGACAACGGCCGCGAGTTTCTCGGCCCCGGCTCGGGCCTCGCTCTCATCCTCGACGCCAATGATCGCGAGCTCGGCGACGAGCGGACATTTGAGGTAGTGAACCTCAATGTCCTCGGGATGAACGTTCTTGCCCGACGGCAAAACGATGACGTCCTTTCCGCGGCCGACAATGTACAGAAAACCGTCGGAATCGATGCGGCCGAGATCGCCCGAGCGAAACCAACCATCCTCGGTAAAGGCATCCTTGGTGGCGTCAGGATTTTGGTAATAGCCGTTGAAGACCATCGTGCCGCGGATCAGCACCTCGCCGACGCCATCTTTGTCGGGATCCATGATCTTGATCTCAGCGCCTTTCATCGGTTTGCCGACAGAGCCCACGCGGTTATCGTCCTCGTGCGTCGCCGTGGCCGCGCCGCTCGTTTCGGTTAGGCCATAGCCCTGAATGATAGTAAATCCGAGCCGATGAAAATCCTCGGCTACCGCATCGTCAAAGCGCGATCCCGCCGAGATCGCAATGCGAAGCTCGCCGCCAAAAGAGGCGTGCACCTCACCAAACAATTTGCGGCCAAGATTTACCCCAAGCCTGTCGCGAGAAAAGCCGTTGAGCTTGAGCATCGTGCGAAACAGCCGCTGGACCATCTTTGGTTTTGCGTCGACCGCGTCGAAGATCTTTTTGTGAAAGAGATACCAGAGCCTTGGGACGGTCGTAAGGATCGTAGGCTTAAAGAGTTTCATCGACTCGCTCAGCTCGGCGGGCGTGAGTTCCTTGAGATAACCAACCTGCGGACCAAACGTCGTCGCGACCCAGAGGTTTACGATCTGAAGGTAGGCGTGAAAAAGCGGCAGGAGGCTGAGGATGCGTTCTTTCTCTGTCAGCTTGAGGACATCATTGACGCCGGACAACTCGCCTATGATGTTGCCATGCGTCAGCGGTACTCCCTTCGGCGTTCCGGTGGTGCCGCTCGTGTACATCAGGAGTGCAATGTCGTCACCCTTGGCAGGCGGTGCCTCGGTTACCAACTCGGCAGGGAACTCAGTCGTAAGCCAGTCCTCGAGCTTCTGAAATTCACCGTTCGCATTTTCGAGATCCCAGACGACGGCCGGGATCTTGCGGCCAAGTTTCGTTTGGATCTGCTCGAACCTGTCGATCTGGTCGGGTGACAGGAACGCGACCTTTGCCTCGGAATTCTCGAGAAAGTTCGTGATCGTTTCGATCTCGCCGTGTGGGTCGAGCGGCACGCAAACACTGCCATGATAAAGCGTGCCGAGATAGGCGATGGCCCACGAGGGATGATTTTCGCCAATCAACGCGACGCGATCGCCAAAGCCGACGCCTTCCTGGCCGAGACGATAAGCCACGGTCCGAATGGCATGGAGCATTTCCGCGAACGTGTAAACATTGTCGTCTCTGCCGACGACGCGCATCGCGACGAGGTCGGGGCGTGACTCAAATGACTCGACAAGCAGCTCGCAAAAGGACTTTGTCATGGGAGCGTTTAGGTTAATCGGCAAGCAGTTTTAGCGCAAGTGCGCGGGCCTGTGCACGGATCTCGGGAATTGCAGTCGACTCCCACAGGACGCCCTTAAGCGCGGTGCCGAGGGTCCACACGATATTCGAGGATGAGCCTGTCTTACCGACCACGTTTCCATCCGGCAAGGCGTCAATGCCGAGATTTACGGCGTCGTTCCTGACATGGCCGCGAGCGACGAGATTTTTTACGAATTTTGAGTCGATCCGCGTAAAGTTTGCCTCCGAACCTATGCAGTTTACGAGAATGTCTGCGTTACGCGTGTGTGCGGTGCCCCCGGAGTCGAATTCGACGCCAAATTCGCCGTCGTCACGGATCTTGCGGAGCCGGCCTCTGAGTATCTCAAGCCGTCCGTCGGCCTGTATTGCATCAAGGACAGACGCGGCCTGCTGCGGCATTCGATGGCGTGCGACGTTCCAATATCGACTGAGGTGCTGTTTGAAATATTCCTTTTCCCGTTGCGGCAGATCGAGCCACATCTCTTGCGTTACCGGCCGCAGGCTGTCGATCACGGCCCGCCAGTCGCTGCCGTTTGATTCAGCCTTTGAGATGTGGCGACGAACGGCCTTGAGGATGTCGGTGATCCGTCGCATGTCCTTAAGCTCGTCGTAAAAATTCTCGTAGGTGAATCCCAGCTTATGCACGGCGGGCAGCAATCCGCGCGTAGAGATGGCCGAGATCTTGCCGCGATGTCTTGCATTATTTAGGTGAAGCGCGACATCGACCATCGATAGTCCCGTTCCGATAATGAACACACTATCGTCCGGCCGAATGGCGTCGTAAAGAGCCGAGCCCCAAGGGTCTGCAAAATACTTAGGCGACGAGGCGAACGACAGGTCCTCAACGCTCGGACTCGGCGGGCTAAAATTCCCGAAAGCAAGCACGACCCTGTGCGACGGCAAGATCTCTCCTGAATTGAGCATCACCTGTGCGTCCGCGTCGCCGACGGAGAGATCGACGGCCTCGTCGTCGATCAGATTGAGGCGGACATTCGGATCGGCCGATTCGGCTGCGTCAGTGAAGACCCGACGCAGGTACTCACCGAATAGTCGCCGAGGAACAAAATCATTTGCTTCGTAGCCGTGACCGCCGGCCGAGAGCCATTTGTGAAAATGATCGACCTCGTCAGGATATGCGCCCATTCGTCCAGCCGGGACGTTGAGCAGATGCGAGTCGAATGAAGTGCCGAACGCTACGCCGCGTCCGATCCGCGAACGGCGTTCTACAAGGTTGATCTCCACAGGAGCATTTCCCGCGAGTCGAAGCAGATTTGCCGTTAGCAACGTGCCGCTAGCTCCGCCGCCGATGATGGAGATGCGTTTCATGCCGGAGTTTACGCCCTGACGACGTCGAGAATGCGGTAACGCACGAGCCCAACCGGCACGGTTTGTCCCGTGCGAAGAGGGAAAGCCGAGGTCTCGCTCTTGGGACGCGTCACGATGATCGTGTCTTTGCCGGGAAAGTCGATCTTCAACGTCACCCGTTCAAAGGCCCCAATAAAGCTGACCTCGTCAACTATTCCATCGGTCAGCTTCGCGTAGGGCTGCGTGAGATTCTCCGGGCGACGCAGGAAAACATCCTCCGGCCGGAAGACCATTTTGACCTTTTCACCCTCACGCGCATTTACCTCCTTGTCGATATCGAGCTCGACTTCTGAGCAAACAAATTTCCCACCGCGGACCTCACCGTCGAGGATGTTTGCCGCTCCAAGAAAGGTTGCTACGTGCTCCGTTTTTGGCAGGTTATAGACCTCGAAAGGCGTGCCGATCTGGTCGATACGGCCTTTATTGAGGACGGCTATGCGGTCGGCAAGCTCGAGGGCCTCTTCCTGATCGTGAGTGATAAAGATAGACGGAACCTTGATCTTCTTAAGCAGCAAACGGATCTCGCGGCGAAGCATTGTGCGGATCTGAGCGTCTAAAGCTCCGAACGGCTCATCGAATAGCAAAACTTCCGGCTCATAAGCCAAGGCGCGAGCGATCGCGACTCGCTGCTGCTGGCCGCCCGACAGCTGAGACGGGTATTTTTTTCGATGCTCCTCGAGATCGACGAGCTCGATCAGGTCATCGACCTTTGCCCGTACGATCTTTGTCTTACTGCCGCGGATGCGGAGACCGTAGCCGATGTTCTGTTCGACAGTCATCTTGGGAAACAGCGCGTATGACTGAAAGATCACGCCCGTGCCGCGCTGCCTCGCCGGTAGCTCGGTGACGTTTTTGCCGTGGAGAACGACCATTCCCGAATCCGGCATTTCGAGGCCCGCAACGATGCGAAGGATAGTTGTCTTTCCACTTCCTGACGCCCCGAGCAAAACCAGGATCTCGTCCTGATCGACGCTGAAGTTGATCTTTTCCAGCACTGTCGCGTCGCCAAAACTCTTATTGAGATCGACGACCGTCACGGCGGCCTTGCCGAAATCCATCGGCGTGATGTGAATGTCCGACGGGTTGTACATCAATCAGTCTCGAGCCAGTCACGAGCAAAGAATAGAATGCTAAATATCGCGAACGAAAATAGTGCGAGGACGATCGCGATGGCATTTGCGGCCTCGACCTGTCCCTCGTTGAACTTTGCAAAGATATAAAGTGGTGCTGTTTGAGTGCGACTGGCGAGGTTGCCGGAGACAAGGATCGTCGAGCCGAATTCTCCCACGGCCCGAGCAAATGTCAGTAATGCGCCGCCAAGCAATGCCCCTCGCAGACTTGGCAGCGTAACGTGCCAGAATGTTTGCCAGCGGCTCGCACCCATCGTTGCCGATGCTTCCTCGAGCGTTGCGCTCATCGTGTCGAATACGGGCTTGATCACACCAAACGCGAGGGGGAACGTGACGAAAATATTCGCGAGGATGATCGCGTACGCGGTGAACATCAGATGAGGAACGTTGTCCTGGCCGATGATTCGAGCGAGGGTGCCATATGGACCCCAAAGGAGCAGCAATGCGAAGCCCGCCACGGCAGTCGGAATCGCCGTCGGCAGGGAAATGATGACGATCATCGCGTTGCGGCCCCAGAAGTTGTACTTCGATAGAACGTAAGCCGCAAAGAGCCCAAAGATCACATTAAAAACGGTAGCCCAAAAACTCGTGACGATAGAGAGTTTTAACGCAAATATCGCCTCCGGTGCCTTTAGAGCTCGCCAAAAGCTGCCGAGCCCGTTGCTTGTCCCAAAAATAAAGATCGACGCGAGCGGCAACAGGATGAGCGGCAGCATCACCAGCAACATCGTGCCAATGCTGATCGGCTTGACGAGGTCAAAACCCCGGACGTGCTTCACGCCAGATGCTGTCCCCTCGGCCATTTATCGCTTGTTTTGGACCTGATTTCTAAAGATGCCCTCGATGACATCGGGATAAGCCTTATCCCAGCCGCCGAACATATCGACGGCAAACGGCAGCTCGATCTTCGCAAATTCCGAATGAGCGTCGTTTAGACCGTCATTCGTGACCGAACGGAAGTGATATTTTACGAACGCTTTTTGAGCCTCGTCGGTCCAAAGGTACTGAATGAACGCCTGGGCGATGGGACGCTTTGCGTCTGTCATGCTGCGGTCGATCACCACAACGGGATGCTCACTGAAGATAGTGGATCTCGGCACGATCATATCGATGTCCGCACCCGCCTGCTTCATCATCAGGCCTTCGAGCTCGTACGTGATCAGTGCGTCACCATAGCCGGTCTCGAATTGTGTCCTTGCCTCGCGCGCAGAGCCCGGCGTCGAGATGACATTAGCCCAAATAGCTTTCAGCGTGTTGAGCGCGCGAATCTTGTCCGGCGTTCCGCCTTCGGCCTCGGATTTCTTCAACTCCGAGCCATAGATCGCAAGCAGAGACCATTGAGCGCCGCCGGAGCTGACCGGATCGGGATGTATGACCTTTACTCCAGGCTTGCCGAGGTCGGCAAAATCCTTGATCCCGCGTGGATTCCCCTTACGGACAAGAATAACGAAAGGCGTTTTGTTAATGATCCCCTTGTTGGGCCACGCATGCCAGTCGGTCGTCGTGGCTTTTCCCTCAAAAAGGCGTTGGGCGTCGCGGTCGATCGATAGGATCGCCACGTCTGCCGGCGTACCCTGCAGGATCTGATTTGTCACGGTCTCTGAGCCCGCGAATGAGGAAACAAACTCGACAGTGGTGCCGTGCTCGGCCTTCCATTTAGCCGCGAAAGCCGGAAAGATCTCCTTTTCCATGACTTCCTTCATGATGGAGAAACCGTAGAGAGTGATCGTCTGCTTGTTAGAGCTATCCTCAGATTGGCTGGGAAGACAGCCGTTCGACGCAAGCAGGACGCCTGAAATAAGAGTCAGAACAATGAAACGGAGAACTTTCATATCCACCCTTCGATGAAAAAAGGCCGTGAAGCACACCTCACAGCCTCGCGACCAAAATGTCCTTCTTCGATAATGCCTACGAGGTTAGCTGCCGGGCTGGAAGCGAAGAATCTTCTTCTGGTAGTCAGATACGCCCCTGTTTTGCAGATTGTGCAAAACGCTGGTTCCCCCGTGCCGTTCATCGAACGACTTCGGCTTTTATTTGTTGTAAGTGTAGCGAAGCGTGGGCCGAAAAGGCAACATTTTATCGCGCGCGCGGGACGCGGACCCGCAAGGCGGCGGGGACGATCTCGTAGGTCGCGGGAAGCCTGCCGGGAAGTTCGCCGTCTGTCTCGATCATGATCAGATCGGTGGAGTCGGCGGCCGAAACCTCGATGCGGCGCGCAGTGGTCATCTTTACTTCATCGAGCGAATTGAGCGTGCCTCGGTACAATGTGCGAGCCTTCATGAGAATACGAGCGGTCGTGAGATCGCCGATGTTGACGACATCGAGCAGGCCATCGTTGAGCTTTGCATCGGGAGCGATCATCATTCCGCCGCCGAAATAGCGTGAATTTGCGACACAAAACGCGATCGTCCGTAGTTGATGCTCGTCACCATCATCAAATCTCACACGCAGCGTCGTGCCCTCAAGATTGACGATCTCCTGAAGCGTAGACGCGGCGAAATTCGCCTTTCCTCGAATTGACTCGACCGGCAGCCAATCAAATACCTTTGACGATTTGACGCGCTTAATGACCTCCGCGGCAAGACCCGCCGACGAGACATTCACGAAATACCGACTTACCTCGGCTCCATCGTGATCGTGAAACGTGACACGTCCGACGTCGATGCGCTTTGTCTCGCCGTCACGGAGGGCGACAGCCGCCTCGCGATTTGTGAGCGGGATCTCGAGGCTGCGGCGAAAATCACCGCCCGTCCCCGACGGAAGCACGCCCAATTCAACATCCTCGCCCGAGAGCATGATGCCGTTGACTACCTCGTTGATCGTGCCGTCTCCACCGCAGGCGATGATGAATTTACGCCCGGACTCCGCCGCGCGCTGCGCGATCGCGATGCCATCGCCCGGAGCCTTTGTAAACGCCACGCTGAACGGCCCAAAGTGTGCGCGCAGCTCGCTCGCCGTCAGTGACCATTTCTCCCGCGTCGACCCGGAGGCCGACTTGGGATTCACGATCACCAGCGGCAGCGAGGTATCACCGATGTTGGTTTCTGACACTATTTCCGGTTCGCGGCGATAAAGGCCTCGACTTCGCTCAGCTTACGCGGCAGCTTGCCTGTCATCCACTCGACGCCGGTCGGCGTGATGAGCATGTCGTCCTCGATGCGAACGCCAATGTTCTTGTATTTCTCGAAAGCCGGTCGCACCTTTTCTATGAACGCCTTGTTCTCGGGTGTGTCCGGCAGATAATCGAGAGCATCCGCACGGATGTAGATCCCGGGCTCATTCGTGTAGGTCATGCCGGGGGCAAGTTTCGAAGTGCTGCCGACGTCATGGACATTCATGCCGAGCCAGTGTCCCAGGCCGTGCATAAACCAGATGCGATATTGATTGGAGCTCTTGTTGGTGATCAGGCCAAGTCTGAACAGCCCGTCCTTGATGACGTCGTCCGCGGCGGCGCTTAGCTGCGACATAGTCGCACCTGGCTTGGTGACCTTCGCGGCAGCCTCCTGCGCGTCGTACACGATCTGATAGATCTCGGCCTGCTCTCTTGAAAACTTGCCGCTGACGGGGAACGTCCGAGTAACATCGGCCGAATAATGCTCGTACTCGGCACCTACATCCATGAGAATGAGTGAGCCCTTGACGACGGGGCTTTGCGATTCTTCGTAATGCAATGTGGTCGCATTTGGCCCGCAGCCGACGATCGACGGATAGCCCCAATAATCGGCGTTGCGCTTGCGGAAAACGTACTCGACGTCGGCCTGGACCTCGTACTCCATCTTTGCCTTGTCGGCACCGATCCACGCACGTTCCTGGGCCTCGGTCGTAATGTCGATCGCATGCTGCAGCATTTTTAGCTCGTACGGCGATTTGATCTGGCGAAGCTCCGCGAAGATCGGCTGGGCGTTCGTGACCGTGTAGCCTGTTAACGCTTTTGACAGGTCGCTTTCCTGACGGAATTCGCGCATCCCGTCCGAATCGCGTTCACTATCCGGCAGCAGCAGGTAAACGGTTGTGATCGCCGCATCGGACTTCGCCTTTAGGCCATCGAGGAATGCGGCACGCTTTGACGATTCAACGACGTCCTTGATCCCCGAGATGCGAGCGGCCTCGTCGGCCGCGAACATATGACCCGTCCACGTCTCGGCCCTCGGATTGCGTTTTGGCAGATAGAGCGTCTCGGTGAAAACGCCGCCCTTTTTTGTGATCACGAGCGTCGAGCCGCCCTGCTTGAGGGCCGTTACATAGTAAAGGTTGTTCTCCTGTCGAAAGACATAATCGACGTCGTTCGTATAGAGCTTTGGCTCGGCACTCATCATGACGAGCACGCTGTTGTCCACCATTTTGGCCTCGACGGCGGCGCGTCGGCGAGCAAGCTCCGCCTGGCGTTCCGCGTCGGAAAACTGGGGCGACGACGGTGTGACGAAAGGAGCCAAAGGCTCAACACCAAACGCGGGTATCGCGACAGCCGCCAAGACGGCGATCGAAAAGAAAATAATTCCTTTTTTCATCTTTTGACCTCGAGCTGAGTATCCAGATAGCTATTATTCCCAAAATAGTCGCCCGCGAAAACCCGCAGAACGTAATTGCCCGGCTCCAGCGCGCTCGTATCGAGCCAGCCTTCGCTGTACGTCTGGCTATCGACGTGATTCGTGACGATGTAACTGAATATCGTTTCGCCGGTCGCTCCCGACTTGCTGCCATCGGCGTAAACGAACTTCACCGCATCGGCGGGCGGAAGGCGGTCGAACTTAATGTTCCAGTTGACGTCGCCCAACGGTGTGAGGTCGGTCCGCAGGAGCTGATATCCCAGTTGATACAGACCGAGACGCCGGCGGCCGGCATTGCCATCCACCTGATCGAATGCACGCATCACGACGCGGACCTTCCCGGTCACTTGGATACGGCCGGAGACGGGTTTTGTTTCTGTATCGCCAGTGAGGAAGCCCACCTCTTCGATCGTCGGCGGCTTGGTATCGGTGATCCCGGGCAGAATTAGCGCATCGAGGGCGTTCATCTCCGAGCCGCTGCGGCCGGCAATAAGATGAACATGATTCATTGCGTTCAGAGTTCCGATCGGCTCGCCGGCCTTGAAGACCGAGCCGCGTGGAACACGCACGCTGACGAGCTTTCCGCCGGCACCGGCCGTGAATTGAAATCTTAGATCGCCAAAGGGCTTGTTGTCCTTGTCGCGGCCAAGCCGGACGTGGATGTAACCCATCGTCGGCATTCGGATGAATTCTCGAAGCGTTCCAAAATTCTCAGTTGCGAGCGGGCGGAGGACCTTTTCATCACGGACGAATCTCGCGATCTCGCCATACGCACCCGCGATGTCGAGGCCGTTGTGAAACCAAACGTCACTCTCGCCGGGCTTCATCTCACCCCGGATCTCGCCGAGCGTCCCCGCGATCTCACGCCTTGAGGTCGGCGGATCAAAAGGCCAACGGGCCGGTGCTGCGTTTCGAAATTGTTCAGCCGTACCGCGGAGAGCTGCGATCTCATCGGGTGTGATCTCGTGACCACCCTTTTTGCTGCTCAGGCGCCGGACGAGACGAGCCTCACTGTCGGCCACGAGCAGCGATCCGTCGTCGGCAAAAGCCAGACCCACCGGTGAGTTGAAGGTCGCCTTTCGAGATGTCCCGTCGGATGGTCCACGAGATGACGCCGAAATGGTGCTAACGATCGGCACGATGCCGGCCATTTCCCGTAGAAAATGGCTATCGGATATAAGCACCTTCCCGTACGGATCTACGGCTAGAGCAGTGGGCTGTATAAACTGAGCGTCGGACGCACGACCGTCCCGTATGCCCTGGGCTCCGGTGCCGGCGAGCGTCCAAACTACGCCGTTCGGCTCGATCACGCGTATCCGGTGATTTCCCGTATCAGCCACAAGAAGCTTGTCCTGCCAGACGGCGAGGCCGCAGGGCGTGTCGAATTTTGCGGTTTCGCCCGCAGCATCGGCAAAACCTCGGCTGCTGCCGGCGATCGTGGTGACGTTGCCCTTCTCGATCATGCGAATTCTGTCGTTGTAACTATCGGCAACAAATATTCGCCCGTCGGTAGCGACCGCAACGCCGATCGGAGCACTGAACAATGCCGACGCAGGCTCGCCGTCTGTATATCCCGACCTGCCGTCAATTCCGGCGATCGTCGTGACTTTCCCAACGGCGTCGATGCTCTTGATCGAGCTTGAGCCCGAATCAGCGACGATGAGATCGCCATGTGGATCGAATGCGAGGCCGGACGGTGTAGCAAGGCCCTCAGCAAAGACGGACGTCGCACCGGCGTGGATACGCCAGATCCTGCCATTCTGGCCGTCGGAGATATAAATGGCGCTATCCTTGACCGCGACGCCAAATGCCTCGCCAAACTCGCCGTTCTGACCTGCGACCGTGCTTGCGAAACGTAGCGATCGGTCGCCCTCCGAGCGCGAACACACCCACATGAGCAGGGCGGCCGCGACGATAAGTGTTGCCCGGAGTTTGTTCATCGGCGTCGCATACAGATCGCGGGAAGTAGCAGTGATACTATAAACGGCACAGTCTAATACGAGGAAGAGAAGAAACGAGGAGCCACTCATATGTTTTCGTTACAAGACCTTTTGGGTCAACAGCAGGGCGAACAGGCGGTCAATGAGATCAGCCAAACCGTTGGCGCTGATAATTCGCTCGTCAACACGGCAATCCAGGCGGCGCTGCCGCATTTGATCAACGGATTGGCTAATAACGCGGCGACACCCGATGGTGCCGAGGGTTTGAACAATGCCCTTGACCAGCACGATGGCAGCGTTCTCGATAATATCGGCGGAATTGCAGGCGCGATCTTTGGCGGCGGTCAGCAGGCTCCCACGGACCCGCAGGCAGATGCCGGCGGCATTCTCGGACATATTCTCGGCGGATCGCAGAGTGCGGTCGCACAGGATG
>DASYKW010000284.1:0-17151 GCA_035995005.1 Pyrinomonadaceae bacterium | reverse complement strand
TGCTTGCGTCTCCTCATCGGTTGGTTTCGCAGAACGTTTAACTCCCGCGACCGGATCTTCGCCAACACGCGTGCCGCATGCGTAGCAGAAGACAGTTCCCTCGCGAACCTGTGCCCCGCACTTGCCGCAAACTGCGTTGTCTATAACGGCATCAGCCATTAGAGGGTCGCAAAGACCTCCTTTTCCTCGCCGAGGTCACGAGCCGACGGCGTTAGGATGGTCTTCTTCGAAATGTAGATCTTTTCGCCCTTGTCGATCGCACGGCGTACATCGTCCTCACTCACGAATTCCGCCGTCTTTATCGGCACCGGTTTCTGGACCGCATTCTCCGGAGTGATCTCGTGAACCACGGTCTTTACATCGCCATTCGACCCAGGCTTGCTTTCCGCCGGTTTTGTAGGCTCGGGAGCATCAGTCTCCCAGAGTTTTTTGCTAAGAAAACTATCGACGATCTCAGCGATCTTTGTGCGGTCAGGTTTGGGCTTCGGCGCGCTCGAAGCTGCACTTGCGGAGGCCGCCCGTGGTGTCGCGGTCCTCGGCGCGTTGATGGGTTTGGTCTCAAAGGCAACGCGCTTGATGTCCATCAAATGATGCGGCGAGATATTGTCCGACGTCACGTTGCCGCCCCACGAGCCGCATCCGAGTGTCATCGACGGAGCGAGATCCGTCGTAAAACCAATGGCACCGTGCGTCGTCGGCGAATTGATAATCACGCGAGCAGCCGGCATTTGGGCACCATACCTAACCGCCGCATCGCGGTCCTGCGTATGCATCCCAGCCGTGTGGCCCATGCCGCCGAACTGCAGGATCTCCTGGCAGCGGTTTGCCCCCTGCTCGACCCCGTCAACCACGAAGAACGCAAGAGTCGGCGAGAGCTTTTCGATAGACCACGGAAAGTCGCGGCCGACGCCGCCGCAATCGGCGAGGAGGCAACGCGTCCCTTCGGGTATCGAGATCCCGGCGAGATCTGCGATGTACTTGGCAGACCTGCCGACAATGCCCGCGTTCAGCGTGCGTTGCGGTGTCAGGAAGACCTTAGCGACCGCGTCGGCCTCAGAAGCGCTTAGAAAATGCCCGCCTTGGGCCTTGAACTGTTCTCGAACCGCGCCCTCGATAGGTGTGTCACAAACGACAGCTTGTTCGGAGGCGCAGATCGTCCCATTGTCAAAGCAGGTTCCAGTGAGGATGTCCGCCACTGCCTTTGGGACGTTTGCGGACCGCTCGACGAATGAGGGCACATTACCCGGACCGACGCCAAAGGCCGGCTTTCCCGACGAATAGGCCGCCCGGACAAGTCCGGTGCCGCCCGTCGCGAGGATGACGGCGGTCTTTCTGTGCTTCATGAGGGTTTCGGTACCCTCGATGGTCGAATTGGTGAGACAGATGATCGCATCTGTCGGGAGACCGAGCTTTACAGCCTCCTCACGCATAACGCGGGCTGATTCGGCGATGCAGCCTGCCGCCGACGGGTGCGGTGATAGAACGATAGTGTTCCGCGACTTGATCGCGATGATTATCTTGAATATCGCGGTCGACGTGGGATTTGTCGAAGGGATGATGGCCGCGACTACGCCCCGCGGGCTGGCGATCTCGACAACGCTGCCGCTGTCGTTGACGACGCCGACGGTCTTCAGACCTCGAAAATAATTCCAAACGTCCTCAGCGGCAAAACGGTTCTTCTCCCGCTTGTCCTCGGCTTTGCCAAAGCCCGTCTCCTCATTCGCCATTTTACCGAGACGCTCGGCGTTAGCCAGGGCGACGCGCGACATCGCCTCGCAAATGCCATCGATCTTAGCCTGATCGAATTTTGCGACGGACTGAAAGGCAAATGACGCGGCCTCTACCGCGTCGCGTGCTTCCTGTTGAGCTATGAGGTCCTTGTCACCCATGGAACGAGGTGGCTAAGCTTTTGTTATTTGAAACAGATCTACTTGTTACGCGACTTCGAGCCCGAGTCCGTGGTCGAGGATGAACTTGCACCGCCGGCGCCGAGTTGTCTGCCGCCGCCGCCCTGCAATGCCTTTTCGTCAGGGCTGTAGCCAACAGCTCCGCCCTTGGGCAGCACGCGCTCGACCTCGCCGTGCGGGCGCGGTATCACGTGCACGCTGATCAGCTCGCCTACGCGTCTTGCGGCTGCCGCGCCGGCATCCGTTGCGGCTTTGACCGCACCGACATCGCCGCGAACAAAGATAGTGACATATCCGGCACCGATATACTCCTTGCCGATAAGTCTAACGTTTGCAGCCTTTACCATGGCGTCGGCGGCCTCTACGGCGCCGATGAAACCTTTGGTCTCGACCATTCCCAAAGCCTCTAAACTCATTGAAGATTCCTCACTTGCTGGATTGCTCTACAGATATTATCTTAACTCGCTCGAATGCCCAAATGCAGGGCGTTTGGCCGTATCTAAACCGTCGTGAATCAATTGACATTGTGAACAGAGGAAAGCTATATTTCAAGTCAAAGACGTGCCACCTCAACGGTTTACGTGGTCCGCATCCCCAATAAATGTCGCTAACCCTGGGTGAAAAGCTGCGGCAGGCCCGCGAGGACAAAGGTCTGAGCCTCAGCGAGGTCGCCGAGCAGACACGCATTTCATCTCTCTATCTCGAGTCCATCGAGAATGACGACTATCGGATCCTTCCCGGCGGTATTTTTAACAAGGGCTTTGTAAAATCGTACGCCAAGTTCGTCGGTATTGGCGAGCAAGAGGCGCTGACGGACTACTCTGCGCTCCTGGCAGCGAACGAGGCCGCCCAGCCTGACGGGATGAAGGTCTATAAGCCTGAGGTGCTGACCGACGACCGTTCGACCGGGATGATCCCGACGCTCATCGTCGCCGCCGTTGTACTTGCGATCATGACCGCCGGCATCCTTTACCTAGTCAACTATTTACGAAGTCCGGAAAATCCAGCGACCGCGAACAGCCCTAGACCCGCCGCCAACGCTCCTAACGACACTCCCGCGGCTAACGTGTCTGAGCAGCCGGACGCTGGCGTGCCCAGCATGGCGACGCTGAGTGTCGAGCTTAAAGCCGTTTCACAGCCCGTCAAAGTGATCGTCACCGCAGATGGCGAGCTTGCAAAGCCGCTCAACATCGTCGGCGGCGGCTCAACAACCCTTTCGCCAAAAGACACCCTGACACTCAATTACATTCGGTGGAACGCAACTGCTCTGCAAATGACCATAAACGGCAAGCAGATAAATCTTCCGGCCGAGCCGCTCGACCCCAAAGACAAGGAACGGATCATCTTTACGATCTCCAAGGACAATCTCGCACAGATATGGACAAGCGGATCCATCGGCAATTCGACCGTCGTACCAGCGGATGCGAATGTAGCCGCTCCTGCGACCACAGTTCCGCAGAGGCCGGCAGCTACGCCTGCTACGAAGCCGAGTGTGGCTACTAACACGACAGGCACGAATACGGCTGCAAAACCGACACCGGTGGCTAATACCGCTAAGCCACCGACGATGATGACGGCAAAGCCGACGCCTAAACCGCCGGTCCCGTAAATACGATACAAGTGGTTCTAAGTGACGCTCCCGACTCCGGTGAGCGTTTTTGTTTGTCGCGGGGATTTACGTATAATTAAATATGGAAATCCGCGATACACCAGAAGGCCTCACTTTTGACGACGTCCTGCTCGTCCCTGCATACTCCGAGATACTGCCCGCCGAGGCCGACACTCGCACACGCTTTTCGAAAAACATCAGTCTAAATATTCCGCTGTGCTCGTCTGCAATGGATACGGTCACCGAGGCAGGCCTCGCCATCGCGCTGGCTCAGCAGGGCGGTATCGGCGTGATTCATAAGAATTTCACTGTTGAGCAACAGGCTGAAGAGGTCGATAAGGTCAAACGCAGCGAGTCCGGAATGATCGTCGATCCGGTCACGATCAACGAGAAGGCACTTGTCTCTGAGGCCCTGTCGATCATGGGCCGCTTTAAGATCAGCGGCGTTCCCGTCGTCGACGCAAAAGGCCTGCTTGTCGGCATTATCACCAACCGCGACCTGCGCTTTGAGACGCGAACCGACATTCCCGTGTCAGAGATAATGACCCCTCAACCGCTCGTTACCGTTCCCGTCGGGACGACGCTCGACGAGGCCAAGGTCAAGCTGCAAAAACATCGCATCGAGAAATTGCTTGTCGTCGACGACAACGGACACCTGAAGGGCCTTATCACCGTCAAGGACATTCAAAAGGCCATCAACTTCCCTATCGCCGCCAAGGACGAACTCGGACGACTCCGCTGCGCTGCAGCTATCGGGGCTACAGGCGACTTTCTCGAACGCGCTGAGGCACTCGTCAATTCGCGTGTTGACGCGATCGTAATTGACACCGCTCACGGACACACCTCACGAGTGCTGAGTGCGATCAAGGACGTTAAGGCTAAGTTTCCCGAGATCGAACTCGTTGCCGGCAATGTCGCGACGGGCGAAGCCACAAAAGCCCTGATCGCAGCCGGCGTTGATGCTGTAAAGATCGGCATCGGTCCGGGCTCTATCTGCACTACCCGCGTAGTCACGGGCGCCGGCGTTCCGCAGATATACGCGATCGTAGAGTGCGTCAATGCGGCAAAAGGCAGTGGCGTGCCGGTGATCGCTGATGGCGGCGTCAAGTTTTCGGGTGACGTGGCCAAGGCGATCGCCGCAGGTGCGGACAGTGTGATGATCGGCTCGCTATTTGCGGGCACCGAAGAGGCGCCGGGCGAGGTTATCCTCTTCCAGGGGCGAAATTTCAAGACATATCGCGGGATGGGCTCGATTGGAGCAATGAAAAAAGGCTCTAGCGACCGTTACGCCCAGGAGATGACAGACACTGAGTCGAAATACGTGCCCGAGGGCATCGAGGGCCGCGTCGCATACAAAGGTTCGGTCGCCGACATGGTCACGCAGTTAGTTGGCGGCCTTCGCGCTGGTATGGGTTATACGGGCTGTCGGTCGATCAGCGAGCTTCAGACGAACGCTAAGTTCGTCCGGATAACATCTGCGGGCCTTCGCGAATCGCACGTCCACGACGTGATCATCACCAAGGAAGCCCCGAATTACCGGATAGAATCCTAACGCAAAATTTCCTCGAGCTGCTCGATCAAAGCGCCCTGCGCCGGGTTGAGCTTTTCTTCAGCGGTCGCGGCGTCAACCCATTCCGCACGGTCAACCTCAGGAAACTCCGCCCGTTTGCCCGAGCGAGGTGGCCATTCCATCTCGAACGTATTGCTTTTGATCACAGTGGCGTCAAAATCGCCCTCGACGGCCCACGCACAAACGATCTTGCCGCCAGCCTGCCAGATCGGCCTCAGCTCGACGAACGTGCCCGTCACGGCTTTACCCAGTTCCTCTTTAAATTCGCGTTTCGCGGTCTCGAGCGGATCTTGGCCGGGTAGGAACTCGCCTTTGGGTATCGACCACGCACCAAGGTCCTTGTTCTTCCATAAAGGCCCTCCTGGATGAACTATGAGGATCTCCAGTACGCCTTCTCGGCGTCTATACATCAGAATGCCTGCGCTCGTTTTACCCATAACTCAACCAAGTTTTTCAGCGGCGTCCTGCCACTCGGCATACAACCTTTGAATTGTCGTCTCGATCTCTTGATTCTTGTCCGACAGCGCATTCAGTTTTGGAAAGTCGCCCGCAATATCGGGTCGTGACATCTCTGCCGTTAAGTCAGCCCCCTGCTTTTCAAGCTTCGGGATCAGCAGCTCGATCTCTGCGATGCGCGATTCCAGCTTTTGCCGCTCATTCTTTGATAATCTCGAGCTCGTTGAGGTAGCAGTACCGGGACCCGACGATGCGGACGAAGCCGTCGCGACCCCCTTTTGCACGGCGTCCTCACGCCTCTCTCGCCAATCGTGAAACTCAGTATAATTCCCCGGATAATCCAACACACTGCCATCGCGCTCAAACGACAACATCTGCGTCGCTATTCGATCGAGAAAGAATCGATCGTGGCTGACGGTCACGATCGTGCCCGGATATTCGTCGAGAGCCGCTTCCAGCGCCTCGCGCGCCGGAATATCGAGATGATTCGTCGGCTCGTCCAGAATCAATACGTTCTTTTGCGAGTAGATCAACTTGGCGAGGGCGAGCCTGCCCTTTTCACCGCCGGACAGAGTCGAGACCTTTTTCTCGACATCCTCGCCAAAGAACAAGAATCTTGCCAGAAATGAGCGGATCTCGCCGTTCTCCGCGTTTGGAGCAACACGCCTCAGCTCGGCATGGACTTCGTTTCCGGGATGCAGTTCGTCGAGGCTTTGCGAGTAATAACCGATCGAAGTTTTCGTACCCCAAACAACGCGTCCGGAGATCTCGCGGATCTCGCCGAGAAGCGTCCGCAAGAGTGTCGTCTTGCCGGTTCCATTGCCGCCAATAACACCTAGCACACCGCCGCGATGGACCGCGAGATTAAGCTCGGTCGCAAGCGTCTTCTTTTCGTATCCGATGGAAAGATGCTCGGTCGTAAGAACATTGTTTCCAGCCCGCTCAACCTTTTTGAGGCGAAAGTTCCCGCCGCTCTTTTCCGACTGCACCGCATCAAGTCGGTCCATTCGCTCAAGCATATTGCGGCGTGATTTTGCCTGTTTTGTTTTCTGCCCTTCGAGATTGCGGCGAATGAAATCCTGCGTCTTTGCGATCATCGCCTGCTGGTTCTCGTATTCGCGCTGCTGCTGCTCGCGGCGGAGGGCTCTCTCAATAAGGAACTTTGAATAATTTCCCTTGTAGCTGACCGCCCGCCCATTTTCGATCTCGATGATCCTCTCGGCCGTCCGGTCAAGGAAATACCGGTCATGACTGATGATCACATAAGCGCGTTCGTAAATGCGCAGATGCCCCTCCAACCACTCGACCGCATCGACATCAAGGTGATTTGTCGGCTCGTCGAGAAGCAGGACATCAGCGTTCGAAAGTAGGAGCCGCGCCATGCCGAGACGATTCCGCTGACCACCCGAAAGCGTCGAAGTCGACATCGACCATTGCTCGCGAGTAAACCCCACACCCAGAAGGACCGATTCAGCCTTTGCCGCGTAAGAGTACCCATCGGCCTGTTCAAACGAGTGCTGGAGCTCAGAATAGCGTTCAAGAACCGGTTCAGAATGATCCGTCTCCATACGCTTTTCCAAGCCGCGCATCTCGGCCTCGATATCGTGAATATGCTTAAAGGCAGATAACGCCGCAGTGTGAACGTTCTCTCCCGCCTCAAAATCCACATGCTGCTCCAGCAGGCCGAGCTTTAAACCGTTTATCTTTACGACGGAGCCGCTCTCTGGCGACTCGGCGCCGGTTAGCATACGAAATACAGTTGTTTTACCAGCACCATTGCGGCCGACAAGCCCGATACGCTCGCCCGGGTTTACCTGGAACGAGACGCCGCGAAGCACTTCATTGCCGCCGTAGGACTTAGTTACGTCTGAGAGTCGGAAAAGCATTCAAATGAAAAAGGTAAAAGACAGATCGCTCTGCCTTCTACCTTATTTTAGGCGTTGGCCTGGAAAGGCGCTACTTGTTTGCCGGCGTGTTCGATGCGGGCTTTGCCGGAGCCGGGGCTGGCTTTGTTGCCTCCGGTTTCGTTGCGGGCGTTGCCGGCTTAGCAGCCGTGTTCGTATTACCGGCTGTGTTTACATTCGAGCTCGGCGCGGCGTTAGAGTTCGCGGCCGTGTTCACGTTAGTACTCGCCGCCGCTGGGGTCGACGCCCCCGCCGGACGAGCACCGCTCAGCTCATTGGGATTGTCCACTACCTTCTTTGCGAGGAAGTTCTCGACCTTCGCCTCATTCATTGCCATCGCCTGATACGATGCCGCGAGAAGCTGCTTGCGGCTGTCGACCAGCGACTTTTGCACCTGCTCGCGAACACCCGGGCTGTCAAGCGTAAGAGCCTCATCTTTGTCACTGCGGTCCTGCAGCTTGAGAATAAAGAGCTTGCCCTGCGACCGAGACGTAAGGATCCCGCCTATCTGAGTCTGTGGATTCATAAGAGACGCGGCAGTCTGCTCGTCGAAGGCCTGCGTCAGATCCTGCTCGGAGAGATATCCAAGATCACCGCTTTGAAATTTGCTCTGGTCCTCGCTGAATTCGCGAGCGAGCGTCGCAAAATCCTGGCCGGTCTTGATCTTACCCAGGATCTCATTGGCCTTGAGGACGGCCGTTTGCTGATCGGTGGTCTGATCGCCCTCGCCGGAATTGGTCGGATCGACAATAATCCCGCCAAGCTTAACGCCTTTTTTCTTAACGAAAGCATCCTTGTTGCCGTTGTAGAATGCCTCGATCTCGCTATCCTTGGGCGCCTCGATCTTGCCAGTGATCTTGTCGACAAGCTTTTGGGTCGCAAGGGCTTTCTTGACCTGGTCGCGAAGCGAAGCCTCGGTCATCCCCTGCTCTTTCATGTCCTTGTCGATCTGGTCGGCGGATTTGCCGCTCGCGGTCTTTTGCTTATTGATCTCGGCGGTGATCTCCTCTTCGGTCGGCACGGTGCCCTCTTTCTCAGCCTTTTGAAACATCACTTCCTGTTGGATGAGCGTCTCGAGCACCTGCAGGCGAGCACCCGCGAGTTCAAGTGGCGAGAGCTTGCTCTCTTGTCCTTGAGACTGCTGCTTGACAGCGCGATCGACCTCTTCCATCGTGATCGCTTTGCCGTTAACCTTGGCAGCGGTCTCATTTGGATCCACGCCTCCGGACGAAGATCCTCCACCCGATCCACAAGCCGTGAATATGATGGAAACAAGCGCAAGCGCGAGGCTGGCGACGGTAGATTTCTTGTTGATCTGCACGATCGTACTTACTCCTTTGAACTTATCCATGTTACGGTAACTTGACTGTATTAAAGCCTTTTTGTTATAAAACTTAGTTTGGGTCCAAGCGACCCGCTTTCATTTTTCCGGTTAACCGGAGGCGAACTTATGGCACAACGCTGCGACATGTGCGGGAAAGGCCCGCAATTTGGTAATAACGTTTCACACGCTAATAACAAGACCCGTCGGCGATTCAACCCGAATCTTCAACCGGTGCGCGTTGCCTTGCCAACAGGCGGCAATGCCCGCATGAAGGTTTGCACCCGCTGCATCAAGGGCGGAAAAGTTGTCAAAGCTGCCTGAGTTAGTTTGAGATACAACCACTCGCATTAGTTGCCAAACGCTGATAACAAAAGCGTTTGGCCTTTCTTTTTAGGCGAGTGCGATGCACTCGATCTCCACCTTGGCGTCTCGCGGCAGACGAGCCGCCTGAACAGTCGCCCGCGCCGGTTTGTTAGCGTCGAAATACCGCCCGTACACCTCGTTCATCTCCGCAAAGTCGTTCATGTCCGCGAGAAATACAGTCGTCTTTACGACCTCATCAAGGCTCGAGCCCGCCGCGGACAACACTTCGCTTAAATTCTTTAGTACTTGCTCGGTCTGCTCCGCCACCACATTGGAAATGAACTCACCCGTCGCCGGATCGATAGGGATCTGCCCGGAACAGAACACCATCCCGTTTGCCTTGATCGCCTGCGAATAGGGCCCTATTGCCCCAGGCGCATTAGTCGTTGAAACTGTCTCTTTCATGCACGGTCACCCTGCCGATTACTCAAGCAAAAGGCGAATTTTACCAAATTGAGGGGGAAAAGCAAAACTCAACGGGCCTTAGGCATTGATGCGCTCGACGGCTATGACGCCCGGCACATGTCGGATCGCTCCAACGACCTTGTCCAGGTGTTTTTTATCGTGGACCTCGACCGTGACCTCGATCATGCCGATATCGTCCTTAGAAACATTGGCCCGAGCATCGCGGATACCGGTCTTGATATCGGCGATAGCGTTTGTGATGCCAGCAAGCATGCCGGTCCGGTTCTCTGTGGTCGCTAGAAGATGAACGGATTGGATCTGGCTGCCGTCGGACTTGGCCCACTCGACCTCGACGATCCGGTCCTTGTTGACCATTAATTGGGAGACATTCTTGCAGCGTCGGTTGTGCACGACAATGCCTTTGCCGAGCGAAATATAACCGATGATCGCCTCGCCGCGGAGCGGATTGCAGCACTTTGCCCGAGCCGTAAGGAGGTTGTCCACCCCTTTTACGACGATCGCGTCCTCACCGAGCCCGATGAATTTCTTGACCGCCTTCATGCCCGTCTTGACGCGGCTTTCGGCGAGGTCCGGATCGAGCTCCTTGAATTTATCGCCCAGCAGCTTTGCGAGGACATTGCGAGGCAGTGTCTTGCCGTAACCGACAGAAGCAAAGAGATCGTCAGGCCGGCTCAATCCATACTCGTTCGCGATCCTTTTCAGCTCGCCTTCGTTATGCATGAACTTCTTGGCGGTAACGCGAAACCTCTCAGCCTCTTTTTCGAGCAGCTTGCGGCCGATCTCGATCGACTCCGTCCGCTGCTGCAGCGATATGTAATGCCGGATGCGGTTGCGTGCTCGGGAGGTGATGGCATAGTTGAGCCAATCGCCTGATGGATGCGAGTTCTGCGTCGTGAGGATCTCGATCACGTCGCCATTTTGCAACTCGCTGCGAAGCGGAACGATGCGCCCGTTGATCTTGGCGCCCGTACAGGTGTCGCCGACGGCCGAGTGGATCGCATAAGCGAAATCGATCGGAGTCGAGCCCCGCGGCAACTGGATCACCTTGCCCATCGGCGTGAACGCATAAACGTCCTTGGGATAAAGATCGAGTTTGAGCGTCTCGATGAAATCCTCTGAGTCCTGATTGTCTTCAGACTCCCTCACAAGGGGTAAGAGCAGCTTCTCAACGGTCTTTCTAAGCTCGTCCAGACTCTCGTCGTCCTCGCGGCGGCCGAGAGCACTGTCTTTGTACTTCCAGTGGGCCGCAACGCCTTCCTCGGCGATACGGTGCATCTCCTGTGTCCGGATCTGAACTTCGAAGGGCTGCCCTGCGTCGCCAATAACGGACGTGTGCAGCGACTGGTAAAGGTTATCGCGGGGAATTGCGATCCAGTCCTTGAACCGCTCCGGCACTGGAGACCATGTATCGTGAACGACGCTCATCGCAAGGTAGCAATATTTGCGGTCGTTCTCGGTGATGATGCGGGCGGCGATCAGGTCGTAGACCTGCTCGATCATGATCTTTTGCTTTTTCAGCTTTTTCCAGAGCGAATAGAGACGTTTGACGCGGCCTTGGATCTCAACGAAAGGCACCTCGTTCTCGATGAGCCGCTCGGTAATAGTCGCCTTGATCGTCTCAATGGACGCTTCCAACTCGGGCCGTCGAACATCGACCTCTTTCGCCAGGCGTTTGTACTCGTCAGGGTAAAGATTTTGAAAGGCAAGATCCTCAAGCTCGCTCCGCATCTTACCCATTCCGAGCCGGTGAGCGATCGGAGCGTAGATGTCGAGCGTTTCCTGCGAGATCCGTTCACGTTTCTCCGGTTTGAGATATTGCATCGTCCGCATGTTGTGCAGACGATCGGCAAGCTTGATGAGCACGACGCGTACGTCCGTAATCATGGCTAGGACCATTTTTCGAACGTTCTCGGCCTGTTGTTTTTCTTTGGAAAGATCGCTTATCGATGCGATCTTGGTCAGACCGTCGACAAGTTGCGCTACGGTGTCGCCAAAGTACGAACGGATCGTATCGAGATCGACAAGCGTATCCTCCACAACATCGTGCAGGAGGCCTGTCGAGACGCTTGTCTCATCGAGACGCATATCGGCAAGAATGTCCGCAACCTCAAGGGGATGAACAAGATACGGCTCGCCGGAGGCACGAGTCTGGCCGCGATGATGAAGGGCCGAGAAAAGGTAGGCGCGACGAATAAGGTCTGTGTCGGCCCCCGGCCGATTCTCCTGAACCTTATCAATGACGTCCTCGATCCGTATCATACGACCGGCAATCGCTCCGAATGCCCGAAAATGTTGAAAACAAAAGGCGATGCCCAATCAATTGTAATTGAGCACCGCCGGGTTTGGAAGAAAAATCAGTGTTAGTTACTTTGCCTTGTTAGCGTTAGCGTTCGCTTTTTCGCCCTTTTCCGCAGCCTCCTTCGCCGCGGTACGTTCGTCTGTTTCCTGCTGGATCTTCTTGTCCATATCGCCAAGCTCGTTGTAGGACTGACGAAGTGCCTCTGATTCACCTTTTAGGCGGTCGCGATCCGCGGTCCTCCCTTCCATTTCTGCAAGACGCATGGCCTGAACTGTCATCGCGGCCTTGTAAGATCTACTTGACTCGAAGGGTTTGATCATTTCGCTATAGATCCTGAGCTGCTCGTCCGACGCCGTTTTGATGTTAATAGACGGAGCGGTCTTCACGATCTGCGGCTCAAGAGCAAGTGCCTGATCTGCATAGCCCATACCCTCATCGATGCACTGCTTGAGCTTGGGTAATTCCTCTGCGTTCGCGGGCTTGACGTACTGAAACACGTCCTTGCCGTTCTCTTTAACGGTCTTTTTGGTCGCCTCAGTGTCCGTAATATCGTTGGCACATGTGTTGGACTTTGCGGCCATCGAGTTGAAGGCAGTTGCGCGAGCGATCTCAGGATAATTCGCATCTTTGGAAATCTGGTTACGCCATTCCGCCGACTTATCGCTCATCTGAAGATTGTCGTAGAGCCCGGCGATCGCACCGGCGGTAGAACTAGCATCCGACAATGCACCGACGTATCGCCGTTGCACCTTTACGTTGTTAGGGTCCTTTTCGTAGGCGTCCCGTGCGTCCTTATATTCACGGAGGACTGACGGGAGACTCGATCTGTAAGCTTCGATCGCTGCCTCTGCTTTTCCCTTATCGGATCGATTGCCGATAAATTCGGAATGCAGCGTACGTGCAAGCAACAATTGCGCCATTCGGCCTTCGTCCGTGTCGCCCTTTGGATCGCGAGCGGCCGCATTCCTGAACAATTGCTCAGCGTCCGGGAACTTACGGTCCTTATACGCTTTTGAGCCGTCGACCAGGTCCTTGCGGGCCATGACGCGGTTGTAGTACGAGCAGTTCGTCCCGACCAGCACTACGACCGATAGCAGGACAATTACCCCAAACTGTGAGGATCTCATCATTTGACTCCAGTGATATCGCGGCACAAAACCTCTCCTGCCGCGCGTCTGTTAATCCGTTAGATCATCGATCTGCAGACCGATCGGTGATGCACCTGCTGCTTTCGCAGCATCGATCACCTTGACCACGTCACCATAACGAACCGATTTTGGCGATTTGATGAACACGGTCTTTTCGATCTCGTTAGTGCCCTCGCGAAAAACGCCGTTATTGGTGCGCTCCCTAAAGATCTCCGCAAGCTTGGTATTGAGCTTTTCGGTATCAGAGACATCACCAAAACCATCGTTATTCAGCGTTATGCCTTTAGTTTCCTTATTGATCGCAATGACGAGCGTCAGCGGATTAGGCTTGACGTTGACGTCCTGCTGATCCTTAGGCTCTGCAGGCACCTTGGCCTCAAAACGGCTGGGCTTGAGCGGCGTGATCACCATAAAGATGATCAGCAGTACGAGAAGCACGTCGATCAACGGCGTAACATTGATGTTAGGGGTGGCTCCGCCGGAGCCGCCTGTTGACATTCCCATAACTTTACCTTTCCGTCAGCGGTGCACCGCACTCGCGGCACAATCGCTGGTCTTATGTCTTCGGAGGTTCGCCGCCCTTCTTCTTGTCCGCGACGAGGCCTATTTTGTCGATATCCTGCTTCCGGATCGTGTCGATCGCCTTAACGACCTGCCCGTAATCCACGTCAACACCGCTTTTGATGTAGACGATACGCTTATCGGGCGTCTTGCCTTCCATACGGCGTTTGATCACGTCACCGAGAGCATCGATCGGAAATTGGTCCTTGCCGATATAAAAGTTGCTGTTGTCAGGGATAGCTACGATCACCGAGGTGTCCTTTGCGATATCAGCATCCTCGTCGGGGCTGATCGTATCGCGGGGAAGGTTCACCGAGACTCCCTGCTGCAGCAGCGGCGTAACGATCATAAAAATGATCAGGAGCACAAGCATGACGTCCACCATCGGAGTCACATTGATCTCCGAGTTGAACTCATTGGTTCCGCCTACCTGCATTGACATACGCTACATCTCCTTGAAAGCCATGAAACTCAAAGTTCCTGACCCTCCCCAAGCCTAGCCGCGCAGGGACTTTGCCCGCTGCTTGATAAAGTAATCGACTAGTTCCGAAGCCGAATTCTCCATTTCAACGCTAAAGCTCGTGACCTTGCTCGTGAAGTAGTTAAAGAGCCAAACGGCAGGAACGGCGACCAGAATGCCGAATGCAGTACAAACCAGGGCCTCAGCGATAGCACCACCGACCGCGCCGATACCCGCGGACTCATTGGTCTTCAAAGCGTTGAACGCACCGATGATACCGACGACCGTTCCAAACAGACCGACGAACGGAGCTGTCGAGCCAACCGTCGCAAGACCGGCCAAACCACGCTTCAACTCGGCAGTTTTCACTGCGATCGCACGCTCGAGAGCACGCTCAGACGCCTGCATCTCATCGGCCGAGATATCCGTGTTGCCTTGATGGGCTGCAAATTCCTTAAGTCCGGAGGAAACGACCATAGCCAAATGCGAATCTTTGTGCTTGTCGCTGATATTGATCGCCTCATCGATGTTGCTGTTCTTAAGTGCTTGGGCAACTTTCGGCGCGTACTGGCGAGACTGAGCTTTGGCCTTGTTATACGTCAACCACCGCTCGATGCCGACCGCGATCATATACACCGATTCGATCACGAGCGTGATGATAACGGCCCAGCCCGGAATTGTCAGGCTCTTGGCGATATCGTAGAAGCCGAAGGAGATCCCCTTCTCCTCGGCGAATAAGAGAAACAAGCCCGTTCCGATCAGGCTGGCTAGAAATGTCATGATTTTTCCTCCAAAGAAATCAAAAGAATCCTTTATTGCGATCTAAATTTTGCGAGAAGCGGCTCTTTGACGCCGCTCCCCGCTTTCCCGTTGCTTTACGGGACAAAGTTATAAGTGATCACGCCCGTGACCTTAACGGGCTGTCCCGAAAGAAGCGTTGGACTAAAGTGTGCTCCCCGAGCCGCACTCTCTGCAGCTGCCCTGAGCAGCGGATGACCGCTGACGGCGCTGGCCGAGATCACACTTCCGCTCTCGCTGATCGTTACCTGTACGTTCACCGCTCCCGAGGCGCGAACCGCTCGAGCTGCCGGCGGATAAGCGGGCTTTGGCAGGCTGGTCGCCTTACCGTTCAGCACGCCGCCGGAAACCGTCTTAGGTATTGGCTTCGGAGTCGCTCTGGGAGCTGGCGCCTCTTCGTCGCCACCGCCGGTGCCAGTCCCCGTTGTCGTCGACAGGCCGCCCGTTCCGCCGTCGGCTACAACGCGGCCAGTGCTGCCCTGCATAAGAGCACCGGTATCAGAGTCCGATCCGCCGAGCTTCGTCAGGCGGTCAAGGCGCATTTCCTTGACCTGATTCCTGGTCGTGCTGATATTATCGGGCGGCTTCACCGGCGTCTGCATCATGTTCTGGATGAGTTCCTTACGAACGTCGACGTCCGGCTGCTTCTCCGGCTGTTTTTCCGGTTTGGGCGGCGGCGGTTCGTCCGCGGGTGGCGGAGGTGCAACGAGCGTCGTTAACTCCAGGTCATCGCCTCCCACGCCAAAATCCTTACCGAGCAGACTTACAGTCCACATGGTCAGAAGTGAAACCACTGCTAAGAAACCGATCACCAGGATGAATTCGCTTTTTCTGCGATTTTCCCGAGAGTTGTTCTTAGACTCAACTAATTGATCAAGCATTGTATGCCTCCCTTTCCGGTGCCAACTTCAGGTCAAGGGGTTACGAAACCATTGCGTAATTTAGATGTTATACCCAAAAGCCCAAGTTGTAACGGTATTACGCCGAACACAACCCGGAAACTATTTGGTGCCTGCTTTTACTGCTTTACGAGTGCGGAACTTCGGATACGTACCGGTCGTTCGCGCCGATGATCTACGTATCCCGCTCCCGTTTCAAAGGCAGAACCCGGGACAAAGCGTAAAGCAAAGCATTTAATTGACCAGCAACGGAACTGAGTCTAAAAGCTTGCCCGCTGAAAGTCAAGAATAAACAGAATCTTTTAAGGCGGTACAAAGCCCCGCGACCTTACTGCAAAAGGCGTTAACGGGTAACCGGACGCCGTGTTACCGACCGACGGGAGGACGAGGCAAGCTTCTCGCCTTTTTGCGGTGCAAGCACTTCCTTAACACGGGAATCGCCAAGCTTGTTTTGCCACCAAATAGCGATCGGACTCGCGATCGCGATTGTTGAGTATGTACCAAGAACTACACCCACGAGCAACGCGAGCGAGAAACTCTTGAGCACCTCACCACCAAACAAAACAAGAGCCAAAACCGACAACAGCACAAGCCCCGACGTGATGATCGTTCGCGACAGCGTCTGATTGATCGAGGCGTTTGAGATATTAAAGAGACTGTCCGTCCGATTTTGTTGCAGATTCTCACGTACTCGGTCAAAGATCACGATCGAGTCGTTTACCGAGAAGCCGACGATGGTCAGGATCGCAGCGATCACTGTCAGATTGATCTCCCATTGAAACACCGAGAAGAACGCAATAACCATCAGCACGTCGTGAAAGACCGCGATAACAGCTCCCGCAGCGTACGTCCAGTCATATCTGAACGCGATAAAAAGCAGGATGCCCACGAGGCCAAACAGTGTGGCCGTGACCGCCTGATTTCGGAGCTTCGATCCGGCGACCGCACCGACCGAGTCAGTTCCGACGATCTTATAGGCCGCGTCAGGCGAGTCGGCGAGAGTAGCGTCGCCCTCTGCTTCCTTTCCGAATGAATCAAGGGCCTGTTTCACCGTCTGGCGGCCGGCCTGGACCTGCGCAGCAGTGTTACCGTCCTCTGACGTGCCCTCAACGAGCGGTATCTTGATAAGGACCTCATCGGTCTTATCGGTGGAGGACTGGATAACCGGGTCATTGATCCCTCCCTTGTGGAGGGCGGCGCGAATGTCGTCGTCGGTTGGCCTTTCTTTGAATTTTGCGGTAACGACGGTTCCGCCCTTAAAGTCCACGCCGAGATTAAAAGCATCGGTTCCGCCGGGTGTGTACTGCCGGCCGATCGTCGAAACGAGCCCGGCGAGCATGATAAAGACCGAGAAGGCGATGAAGTACTTTCGCTTTCCCAACCAGTCAATATGGATATTCTGAAACAGGTTAAACATCTTGCTTACA
>DASYKW010000283.1:0-7160 GCA_035995005.1 Pyrinomonadaceae bacterium | reverse complement strand
GAGGCATCCGAGCACGTTGACCGCAAACGTGCCGTAAGGAAAAGCAGACGGAATTGTTTTTGTTAGGAATAGCGCTGCGAGATAGCGAGCGATGCTACCAAGCATCCCTCCGATCCCGACGAAAAGAATTGTCCTGTCCATAAGTCTCCTTTGAACAGGCGTCATCAGCTAATTGTTAGCGGTTGGTTCGGGAAGACACCATTTCCCGTGAGATTTACAGTGCATTGTCGCACAGGTAAGAAGCCGGGTAAAGCATTTCTCGATGGCCTACCTAAAGACTCAATCGCAAAGAATAAGGCCCCGTCGAAACGACGAGGCCTTTATAAACTACGGTGTTGGTGGAGGCGGTGGCTGTGCGGGAGCTTTTGTTTCGACGTGGGAGGCCTTGTGAAAGGCAGCGATCGCACCGGCGTGGGGACGATATAGCCGATCGTGCGTTTTAGCTGCATGCCTTCGGCGACCTTTTCGGCGACCTCGGCGTTAGCTGCGACGGTGGCGGCGTCGGCACCGGCGGCGGAGCTGAACGCGGTGTCGAATGCCGTTATCGCGTCGTTGAGGTCGGCGAACCACGTCGCGGAGGCGCCGTAGCTGATAAGGGTCGCGCGTTCGGGAGCGGTCGCGGTATGAAAGCTGTTTCCGGCGGCGAGAAGGTCGGCGTCATTCAGATTGCGGTTAAAGCGAAACCGAGCCTGCGTGCCGGGATGCTCGGGCTCGGCTGCACGGGCGGCGTTGGCAACGCTTGTGAGGAGGTCGTTGAGGTCCTCGCGAGCAACGGCCTTGAGCTGAAACTGCTGGTCGGCTTTACCGCCGGCCTCGCTCAGGTGGCCCGCGAGGGTCTCGATCTCATCAACCTTTGCGGCGATGTCGGCGAACTTTGTTTCGAGAATACTGCCGGCCGGAATGTCGGCCGCGTGATCGACGCCAAACTGAGCAACGCGCTTGCACGCCTCGTAACGCACGCGAGTCTTATCATTCATAGGTGTATGGGCTCCTAGTCGTTGAATTTCTCGATGTTGCTGAGATTAGCGGGCATCATACACCACTTTTTCCCGCCCGAAAAGCCCTTTTTCTCGCCCGAAAAGCAGTTAGTCTTGAACGAAAAGCCCTTTTGACAACTCAGAACGCGGTTATTTCCCGCCGAAAAGCGCTTCGAGCCCGATAAATACTGCTTATTTTCAGTCGGTAAGTGCTTTTTATCAGCCGGAAAGTACTTTGCTTACGGCGGAAAGTGGAATGCCTGCGATGCGAGGGAGAGCAAATGTCAGAATTGAATGTCTGACCTTTCCGTTGTAGCTTTGTCGCCGTTCGTTACATGCCACGCCCATGACAGGCCTAATCCGGACTCCGACAAGTTTCATATTGCACAAGGGCTCCGAACAGCGCTACATTTGCCCTGCTTTGTCTAGCGTGTTGCAGCTTTTGAAATCCTTACGACGACTATCACGTAAATATGCTACTCACATTCACATTCGAGGATATGCGCGCGGTTCTAGAAGTGCTGTCATTCGTTGCAACGATTGCTTTAGGTATTTTCGGTTTCCTCGTTCTATCCCAGTTGCGATTGGCGAAAGCATCTCTTGACACGGCGAAGGAAACGCTTGAGGCTGCAAAGGCCGATATGCAAACGCGGATTGAACGTGAAGCAGTCGTACTAGCTGCCGCACAAATCGACATTTTGGCGAAAGAAATCATTCCAACTTCGAGCCACTTGGTCAGATCGCTTCGAGAGGCCGGTTTGAGAGACGCACCTTGGGAGTTGGATGATCACGAATTAAAGAACACATCATTGAAGGAGCCCGAAAAGGCCCGGGAATGGGTCAAAGATACGATCGAAAAGAAAATTTCTGTCGTGGACTTAATGAATCAGCTCGAGGCTTTTGCTATATATTTCGTGGGTGGAGCAGCGGATGAAAAAGTGGCTTTTTCCTGCGCAGCCGCCGTATTCTGTGCCGACGTAGAGTTGGTAGCCCCGTTCTTAGTGATGGTCCGAGTTACGCCACGAGGAAAGTTTGCGATTGGCCCTTACGAGAATACGGTTGCCTTGTATCAGTTGTGGGCGGCGCGCGTAAAGAAGGAAGCCTTGGACACGCAGGCGGCTCGGCTACTGGCTGAAAGTAAGGACATTCACCTCAGCGAGATTCCCATTCTCGGTCGTAAGTAGGAACACAACTTCGACATGCAAGAGCACCAATGTTTAGAGTGTGCGGCTAGTCTCACCGAGACAACCAGCTGGCCCATCATCCTCAGCGCGATTGCCGCCCTCACGGCCTTGGTGTCTACGATTGTCGGACCTCTAGCAGCGTACAAGATCGCAAAAAAGCAACTCTCAATCGGAACTACCTTGACGGAACGCAAGGAATGGATACAGAGTCTTAGCAAAAATCTTGCTGCCTTTAGCGCTAAAGCACTCGCTATGTCGTACGGAATGCTCATCCCGGAAACGCTTGTGCCGGCGAACAAGTTGAAGATGTTGGAGGACGAGTATGCCATTTATCACAAAATAGTGCTTCGACTTGACCCAGCCGACGTCGACCACGGAGCTTTGCAGGATTCCCTGAAAGCGGTGATCGCAATGATAGGCGGGACGAAGAAAGAGCATTTGGAAAATGACCTGCTAGACCTGAGAGCTCTCTTGGCGAAGGTTACTGCCCAAGGGCGCAAGGTGATCAACAATGAGGTGAAAATAATCAGGACAGGATGATCCATGAGTATGCCGTGCAAGGCTTCTCTAAACCGATAGGGTCATGTGCCGATAGACTCAGAAATGCGATTCTCGACGACGTGCGAATATCGCATGTCTGACGCGGAGTTTTTTTTGCCCCCGAGTTTTTTGCCCCCGAATTTTTGTAAGTAATTAACGGTAGCTAGAACAGGTTTTCTCTGCATCGGGTCTAATATCTCGTTTCCCAGCCTTTGGTGGCTCGCGCCGGAATCCGATGGCCGTGCTAACCGAACGATACACTCCATTCGTCAAATATTCCTATTGTGTAGTTCATGTCCCCGATTCCAACACGTGCGCGAACGTAGTCGGAATAGATGTCGCTTTCCCAATTTCGCATACGACCCATTCCGACACCGCCAACGTTCGCAGCAAAGAAGTAATCACTTAGCGGACGCATTTCAGAGAATTGCCACGCAAGCTTAGTGAATAGCGTCGATAGCATCGCACCTACGGGCGAAAAGTCTTTGCTTTGCTGATTTTTGTCATCGATATCTATCCCAACGGCGCTACAGAGATAACCCGACGTCGCGCTCCCGTTTGGACCGTAAATCTTTTCAAGACCTACCTCCGAATATTTACCGAATGTCCCGGGTCCGATGAACGTCGTTTTCATAGAAGTCCAGGTCGCGAGATCAGATACCGTGATTAGGTCTATACATTCCCGCGGGTGTTTCGTGAAGTGTGAGTCAGCCTTCCACAATGCCTTCTCAATGTTCTCTACAGCTTTTGAACCTGCCGAAGTCCATGAATGCGCATGAGCAAGGAGCCCGAATACGAACGGAGTGTGAAGTTCCCGATAGGGCGTTCCATCCGTTTTAGGCAGCGCCGCTTTGATCTCTGCAGCCGTTTGAACGGTTCGGAGCACATGTTTGGCGGTTAACGTAATTTTGCACTCGAAAGCGGCGACTACCCCGCCACTCAGATATAGCTTCTTATCAATCAGGATTCGCGGATAACTAGGACTCAACACCAGCACATCAACCTGTGGGCTGACGTATCCATCTTGTGTCAAGATTCGCCCTTTCGTTACGACGTAAAAATTTTGCGGCAACCAAGAGCGCAGGAGCGTAGCCCAATTCTCCTCCCCTTGATCGCCCGCCGTGCCTGGATCTTCTGTCGCTCTACTCTGGATCCGTGTATATTCTCGCTGCAGGTCGTCCTGCGAATTTCGAATAAAAGCGTGGAGATCGTGTGGTTTATCCATAGCTTATCGTCACTGGAACGGTTAGTCCTACATTCCTTCTGGGAAGCTCGGATTGCATGTCTGACCTCGACACTTTACGAGGCCTGGCTTCCTGATTTCAATCAGTGAAGTGTCTCACAAAACTTGGAGCGACGGAGCCGAGCGTAAGATAGAAGAGGCCCGCAATGGTCACGACGCTAATGGCGGCCCGGAGAAAAGAGATTATCGCCACTGTGTTTAGAACGACGCTCTCTCGCCAAGGTCTATCGTCTTCAAGTCGAGCGAGTGCAGCATCGGCGAAGAACAGCAGTAAAAAGGTTGCGCAAGCGTCAAAACCGAGCGTGATTTGCCACCAAGGTATGCTATCGAGTCGCACGATATCCGTTATGAAGTCCTGACTGGGGAATTTGGAAACTAGATAGCTCTTATCCATCCACCCAAGAACAAACGCCAACTTTGCAACCAAAGTAGCTAGGATGATCCACGAAATCGCGCGACGCAGTTTTTCTATCTCACCCTTTGTGACCCTTTCCAGCCGGGATTTGATCGAAAACCGTTCTTGTAGAGTCGCATGCGCGACCCAAATAAATGGTAAATAAACGAGAGTGGTCGCTTTGAAGGACACCCTATAGATCAGCGACGGGAGCCAGCCAATGACGATGATTGGGGCCAATGCATAAACGAGGAAAATGAAATCTATTTTTGGACCCTCATCCTCACGAAGGACTTGTATGAGATCGGTGAATTTGAAGAGGTTGGGATCATCGGTGAGTGCCTCCTGGGGAACGATTTCTGGCGGATAGGCGAAGTCGGTACAAAAACTCTGTCGCAGCCAGTTCTGCGGGGTCTCTCGAAGCGTTTGAATAGGCGCCCTGATCGTCCAGTAGACGGTTGACGCGACGCGAACTGCGGCGCCAATGAATGGTGCGATAAAAAATGGAGCCAACACTCCTATCGGGCCGGGGTCACTCGAAAGTATCCGGACCTTATCTTGATATGTCTGAAGACCCCAGGCAACAGACCGATCCGTTCGAAAAAGTGTGAGGGGGGCCAAGATTACAGCAATAGAAAGGTAGCGAAATGTACCCGAAACCATGCCGATGCCAATGTACAATCCAACCGAAACGACACACTCGGCGATCGCCAGCTTCGTGATTTCGAGGTTTAGCGCAGACTGAGCGGTTGAGTATGATCGCATAGTTTGCCCAGGCAGCAACGATACCACGAAAAAAGGCCCCGTCGATTGACGAGGCTTTTGTAAGTATCACGCTTCACGCGTCGTAAGTTGTGTAAGCCGAGCTTACATTCGCATGCCGTCCGTGAGCCAATTCTATTTCTTTATCTCACAGGGCTCGAGGTTTACGCTTTTTACTTCGCTGTCCGCGTTTATGGAGCTAATTTTCCCCTTGACCTCGATGGTCTTTGAGAATACTTCGTCGGACTTAACGCCCTTGACGGAGCAACTGATATTTTTGCTGTTGGTTCCCGTCTGATCATTGGTCAACGTCAGAAGCAGGTGGTCGCCCGAACCGGACGTGCCGGAAACGTATCCGGTAACGGCGACTTCCTTACCCTTCCAGGCGTCTTTGTCCGCCGCTGCGCTGTCAACCAGCTCGATAACCTTGACAGCCTTGTCGAGGCTCACATCGCCGGGCTTTAAAACGGTAGTTGCAGGCGCATCGGTTTTGGGCGCCGCGGTGTTTGCGTTCCCGGCGGCATTTTTAGCCGCTGTATTGTTTGTCGGTGCCGGAGTCGTTCCGCAGCCCGCAAGAGCGAAGATCCCAAAAGAAACTATCGCCAGCAAAAAATATATATTTCTCATTCGTTCTCCCAAGTTTTCGACGTAAGCTTCGTGGCACCTTACATTCTCGCGATTATCCTGGCCGTGTCAAAAAAGAAAGGCCCCGTCGAGTGACGAGGCCTTTCTTTTTAAGACTCAGAATCGATCTTCCACATCCCAGTCGCTTCTCCGCGGCTGCGTTGATGATCGAGAAGCTCAGCTTCTAGTTCTCGCCTCCGTTTATCGACCGCTCTCCGAGCCTCAGCGAAGCCACTACTTTCATGGAACAACTTTTCGACTTCCAGCAAAATGAGCAATTGGACCTCAGTTCGATCTTCGGATGATAGTGCCATAGGTCTTTACTTTACTTTTTGAAGCGAAAAAAATGAAAAGGCCCCGTCACGGTGACGAGACCTTTGTTATTACCACGCTCGACGGGATGAGCATTCTCCATCTCGACCTTTCACTCCCGATTCACTCTCCGCCGCGCGTACAATCAAACTGCATGCGTAGAGATCGCGATCCGGAACAATTCATAAAAGAGAATCCGTACCTACGGAAGTTTGTTGTGGAGTGCGCAGTCTGCCATCGACGAGGTTTGCTTCCAGGAACCGCTGCCGCGGATTCAGAGCGAGGGCCGATCTACCGTGATCTGCAGAAGCTATTCCCTCTGATCCAGTTGGATAAGAACCTTATATGCGACCAGTGTCCGTAGTCGCACGAGATCGCGGTATGTAAACGACAAAGGCCTCGTCGGGTGACGAGGCCTTTGTTATTACCACGCTTCACGCGTCGTAAGTTTTGTAAGCCGAGCTTACATTCCCATGCCCATGCCGCCCATGCCGCCGCCCATGCCGCCCATGCCTGAGTCGCCGCCCTTGTCGTCGGGAGCGTCTGCGATCATGGCTTCGGTGGTGAGCATAAGGCCGGCGATCGAGGCCGCATTCTGCAGAGCGGTGCGTGTGACCTTTGCGGGGTCGATGACACCGGCTGCGACGAGGTCCTCGTACTTCTCTGTAGCGGCGTTAAAGCCGTAGCTGTCCTTGCCGCCCTCGCGTACCTTGCCGACGACGACCGCGCCTTCCATACCGGCGTTGCCGGCGATCTGGCGAAGCGGCTCCTCGAGAGCACGGCGGACGATGTTGATACCGACGGTCTCGTCGTCATCATCGCCCTTGAGCGAGTCGAGCACACTAGCTGCGCGGACCAGAGCGACTCCGCCGCCGGCCACGATGCCTTCCTCGACCGCCGCACGGGTAGCGTTCATAGCATCCTCGACGCGGGCCTTCTTTTCCTTCATCTCCATCTCGGTGGCAGCACCGACCTTGATCACGGCAACACCGCCGACCAACTTAGCGAGACGCTCCTGGAGCTTTTCGCGGTCGTAGTCGCTGGTGGTGTCCTCGATCTGATTGCGAATGGTCTTGATGCGGCCGTCGATGGCCTCACCCGAACCGCCGCCCTCGACGATCGTC
>DASYKW010000282.1:0-19629 GCA_035995005.1 Pyrinomonadaceae bacterium | reverse complement strand
TTACGGGCTATGCTCCGGTTAACGGGCTCAAAATGTACTACGAGATCCAGGGCAGTGGCGAGCCGGTGGTGCTGCTTCATGGGGCGTTTATGGCGATCACGGACGACTGGCGTTTGTGGATCAACGAACTCGCCAAAACGCGGAAAGTGATCGCCGTCGAGATGCAAGGCCACGGGCGGACTGCCGACATCAAACGCGATATCACTTACGACAATCTCGGGGATGATGTGGCTGCGTTGCTCGACTATCTGAAGATCGAGCGTGCAGACCTCGTCGGTTACAGCCTTGGCGCCGGTGCCGCGATGAATTGCGCGATCCGCCACGGCGAAAAAGTGCGAAAGGTCGTCAGCATCTCAGCCCCGATCCGCCGCGATGGCTGGGTCAAAGAGGCGAACGACTTTTGGCCCAACTTCTCGTTGGCGATGATGAAAGGCACGCCCGCCGAAACCGAACGGGAGAAACTGAATCCGGTACCGGGCAGCTTCCCGGCATTCTTTGATCACATAAAAGGGGCAGCTATGAGGCAATACGACTTTGGAGCCGACAACCTCGAGGCGACCAAAGCTCCGTTCTTCTTTATCCATGGCGACATCGACGGTGTGCGGCTCGATCATATAGCCGAAATGTACCGCCTTAAAGGCGGCGACCTCCATGGCGATATGCGTCCGCACCCGGAATCCAGACTCGCGATCCTGCCCAACACGACACACGTCACCCTAATGGACCGGATGACAACCATCGTCCCGATGATCAACGACTTTCTCGATGCCAAGCCGAAAAAGTGATCTGAAACTTGCGGATCGGTAGTTTCGGCGGGAAACGCGAACCCCGCATTCACTCGTCGAAAGAAAATGGACTTCAGCCCGAGTAACAATGTAATAAAACTCTGCATTCAAGCCATGGTCATGGAGGACAAAGGCAATGCGCAAGACGCAGGCAGACTGTTCCTCCAAGCCTGGAGCGAGGCGACGGACGACTTTGAGAAATACATCGCCGCGTATTATGTCGCCCGGCATCAAGAGACGGTTCCCGACAAATTGAAATGGCTCGAGACCGCTTTGCAGTTTGCGTCAAAGGTAAACAACGTGGCTGCAACCAGCGCATTTCCCGGTCTGTATTCAACTATCGCCAAATGCTACGAAGAGCTCGGCGACCCAGCCAGCGCGAAGACGAATTTTGAAAAAGCAAATTCGTCTGCAGCTGATCCCTCTGACAAGGGCCCTTTCTACCACGGGACGCGAGCTGATCTTCAGCTTGGCGATCTGCTGACACCCGGCGGCAGCTCGAATTACCAGGCCGACCTCGTAATGAACCACATTTACTTCACAGCCTTGGCAAATGGGGCCGGACTTGCCGCGGCGTTGGCTAAAGGTGATGCACCCGAACGCGTTTATATTATTGAACCGACCGGAAGCTTTGAAAATGACCCGAACGTCACGGACAAGAAATTTCCCGGTAATCCGACACGTTCCTATCGCAGTGAGGCACCCTTGAAGATCGTCGGCGAAGTAACGGAGTGGGCGAGACAAACACCTGAGGACATACAAAAATGGCGCGAAAAATTAGCTAATAGCAAGGGCGAAATTGTTAACTAATCTTGATCATTGACAATTTTGCTCGCGCGTTCCCAGGAGGAAAGTTTTTTTAAAAAGTAGCGTTTTTCGATCGTTCGTAACGATAAAGCTTGATGTTTCAACAACTTCCCTGTCCCACGCACCCGTGAGACAAGGCTGGGACAAGCGTCAGACAAGGTTCCAGTCGCTTCGCTCAATGCACCCGTAGGCTTTATATTTGACCGAATTGGTACAAAACTAACTGAGATGAAGATAAAAACCGTCAGCCATGCAGTTTTTGCGATGGTATTGATCGGACTGGGTATCCTCGGCCTGGCTAAAGGTGGTCTTGCCGCGGGGTGGGAGCCCGTGCCCGAGTCTATGCCGGCGCGCCAGGTGCTGGCCTATATCTGCGACCTTATTTACCTCGGATGCGGCATCGGCCTGCTCTGGCGCCGCACGGCCATCGTCGCGGCACGCGTGTTGTTCGGTTGGCTCCTCCTTTGGCTGCTCGTTTTGAGGATCCCATGGCTCATCGTCTCCTTTCAGATCGGCACGTGGTGGTCCGCCTCCTCGACCGCGGTGTTGGTGGGAACGGCCTGGGTCCTGTATTCATCGCTCGCGGACGAACGAGACAGGCGACGGTTCGGATTTTTCACCGGTGACACCGGGCTACGTATCGCAAGGGTCCTTTTTGGCCTGGGCCTGATCCCACTCGGCCTCGCACATTTCTTGTATCTGGATGCGACTGCCCCTTTGGTGCCCGCCTGGATGATCTGGCCCGTATTCTGGTCGTATTTTACTGGCGGAGCCTTTGTCGCGGCTGGGCTGGCGATCACCGTTGAGATGTATGCTCGTCTCGCTGCTTCGCTTGTGACGCTGCAATTCGGTCTGCTCACGCTGCTCGTCTGGGTACCGCGTGTCGTAACGGGAAACGTCAACGCTTTCCAATGGAATGAGTTTCTCGCCTCTATACTGTTGACAGCCGCTGCCTGGGTCGTTGCAGATTCGTACCGAGGTACCTCCTGGCTCGCCGCGAGAAAAGCTCGATCAGAATGACCCAAACTGCCCGCGACAGCCTCATCCGTATCCTTCAAAACGCCCACGCCGGCGAGGTAGCCGCGGCGTCTGCATATCGCGGGCATTGGAAATCACTGAGCGACTCGCCCGAAAAGGAGCATATACAACAGATCGAGGCCGAGGAATGGGAACATCGTGAGCGTGTCGGTCGATGGCTGGAGGAACTCGGTTCAAAACCCAAGCCGCTCAGGGAGAAAGTCTTTTGGACGATCGGTCGGGTCATCGGACATTCGTGCTTTGTCTCAGGATGGTTCTTCCCAATGTACTTTGCCGGGAGGCTTGAGAGTCAAAATTCAGTCGAGTACGAGGACGCAGCCGGATTGGCGCGTCAACTTGGTATGAACGAATGCGTCGAGGACCTGCTAGACATGGCCCGCGTCGAGGCGGAGCACGAACGATTTTTCAGCGAGACCGTCACCGGGCATCGACTGCTTCCGTTGATGCGGCGAGTCTTTGGCTGGAGCTAAGGAGGAACTTTAATGGAGGTCAGACCTAGCCGCTATTTTCCCTTGCCCACGGCGATCAGACGCGATCCTGCGGTGGAGCGGTGGTTTGACGAGCGTCCCGGTGATTTGTGTGCTCTCGCCCGCAAATGGTTCGACGTAATGCGAGGGCAGGGCGATGATGTCCGCGAGTTGCTGCACGACTACCATCCGACGGCGTGCGCCGGCGAGGCGGCATTCGGCTATGTAAACGTCTTTACGGCCCACGTAAATGTTGGGTTCTTTCCCGGGAGCCAGATCGACGATCCGGCGGGCCTGCTCGAGGGCACCGGCAAATTCATGCGGCACGTAAAACTAAGGCCTGAGGTCGAGGTCGATCCGACAGCGCTGACAGAGCTGATCAATACTGCCTACACCATTGCAAAGGCATCTGCGGAAATTGCCTGATAGTGGGAAGACTAACGCTCAATCTTTCTTAACTCCAGGGTCCCGGAAAACAAAGCTCCTGGGAAACTGTCCGTAGTTGTAGGTCGTGATCCCGTTGCGTGTGGTCGCACCGTAGGTCGATCGGCCGCCGGCGATCTCGATCGAGACCGTGCCGCCTTTTTCGAGCGTGATCTTGCCGGCGTGCACCGCGGCCGTACAGACCGACGAGTCGACCGTATATGGATCGCTGCCCCACACCGCCGAAGGCGTGCCATCAGGTGGGCATTCGAAAGCGTACTTTAGGCCAACATCTGTCTTGAAAGTGCTGGCGTTAGTTCCCCACGTTACCGGCGTTGCCTCGTCGGTCGTCACGTTTCCGTCCGTTGAGTTGTCAGGCGTCGGCTCGACCGCCGCAACGCTCGAGGTAGGCTGAGGCGTCGCCGTTGCGTTGGCGCCGGTCTTAGGCGTTGGGGAGGCGTTGCCGCTGACGTTTGCCTTCACCGACACGGATTGCGAACCCATTCTATAGGCGGCAAACATGAGAAGGCCAATAATGGCTCCGACGATCAGGATCCCAACGAGGGCGAGCAAGATCCAAAGTCCAGTCTTCTTCTTGCGGACAGGCTGCACGGTGACGGTCGGGGCCGAATGCGACATCACAACAGTCGGCTCGCTTGCCGACGCATCGACAAGCGGCGCACCGTCCATCAGACAGAATCCCTGGGTTTCATCCTGCGTGACAGCACCGCATTTTGGGCACACTTTCATAATTACGACGGGAATTATATCGCATTGGGCACAAAAAAAGGTGGCCCTTATCGGACCACCAGTCTAAGTCATCTACGACCGGTTAACCCGCAAGGTCAAAACGGTCGAGATTCATAACCTTGCTCCACGCCGCGACAAAGTCGTTAACGAACTTTGCATGCGAGTCACTCGAGCCATAGACCTCGGCATACGAGCGAAGCTCGGCGTGCGACCCGAAGATAAGATCGACGCGTGTGGCGGTCCATTTGGCCGCACGGGTCGTGCGGTCAGTTCCCTCGAAGGTTTGGGCAGAATCGTCGGTCGCCTTCCACGCGGTGCCGATATCGAGCAGGTTGACGAAGAAATCATTCGTCAGCACGCCGGCTTTGTCGGTAAATACACCATGCTGCGAACCATCATAGTTGGTACCGAGAACGCGCATGCCACCGACGAGTGCCGTCATCTCTGGAGCGGTCAGCGTTAGCTGTTGAGCCTTATCGATGAGGAGTTCCTCAGCAGGCGTGCGGTGATGCTTTTTCTTGTAGTTGCGGAATCCGTCGGCCTGCGGCTCGAGATGCCACATAGCCTCGACGTCGGTCTGCTCCTGCGACGCATCGCCGCGACCCGGCGTGAACGGCACCGTAACATCGACACCCGCATCCTTCGCCGCCTTCTCGACAGCGGCACAGCCGCCGAGGACGATCATGTCGGCGATCGATACCGCCTTGCCGGAATCCTTTCGAATGCCGTCGAGCGTGGCAAGCACCGTCGCGAGTTCGAACGGATTGTTGACCTCCCAGTTCCGCTGCGGTTCGAGTCGAACGCGTGCGCCGTTAGCGCCGCCACGTTTGTCGCCGCCGCGGAAGGTCGATGCCGACGCCCACGCCGCGGACACAAGCTGCGACACCGTCAGGTCTGAATCGAGGATCGCTGCCTTTAACGCCGAGATGTCCTTGTCGCCCAGGCCGCTGTCGCCCGCTGGAATAGGGTCCTGCCAGATCAGATCTTCCGTAGGGACTTCCGGTCCGAGGTAGCGCGACTTCGGTCCCATGTCGCGGTGCGTCAGCTTGAACCACGCCCGAGCAAATGCATCCGCGAATGCGTTCTCATCCTCGAGAAAGCGTCGCGATATCTCGCCGAATTCCGGATCGAATCGTAATGCAAGATCGGTCGTAAGCATCGTCGGTTTATGTTTCTTGGCCGGATCGTACGCGTCAGGAATTATCTCGTCGGCGTCCTTGGCCACCCACTGCTGGGCGCCGGCCGGACTCTTTGTGAGTTCCCATTCGTTGCCAAAGAGGATCTCAAAGAAACTGTTACTCCACTTGGTCGGTGATGAGCTCCACGTAACCTCGAGGCCGCTTGTGATCGTGTCCGGACCCTTGCCCTGACCGTGGCTGTTGTGCCAGCCAAAGCCCTGTGATGCGATATCCGCACCCTCCGGCTCGATGCCGACGTGAGTCGATTCGGCAGCTCCGTGCGTCTTTCCAAAGGAGTGTCCGCCTGCGATCAGGGCAACGGTCTCCTCGAGATCCATCGCCATCCGGCCGAATGTTTCCTTGATGTCCACCGCAGAAAGCAGCGGGTCAGGGTTTCCGTCGGGACCCTCGGGGTTCACATAAATGAGACCCATCTGCACCGCGCCAAGCGGATTCTCTAGTATTCGGCTGTGAACATCTCCGTCGGCGTCATCGTCCGAGACGAGCGTTCCAACCTGTTTATCGGCGCCTTCAGAACCATGGGCATAGCGAATATCGCCGCCGAGCCACGTATCTTCCGCTCCCCAGTAAACGTCCTGATCGGCTTCCCAAACGTCCTCGCGTCCACCGCCAAACCCGAACGTCTTGAAGTCCATCGTTTCGAGTGCGACATTGCCGGCAAGGATCATCAGATCGGCCCACGAGATCTTGCGGCCGTACTTCTGCTTGATCGGCCAGAGCAGACGTCGGGTCTTATCGAGGCTCACGTTGTCGGGCCAGCTGTTGAGAGGAGCAAAACGTTGCTGTCCGCGTCCGCCGCCGCCGCGTCCGTCGGCGATCCTGTAAGTTCCGGCACTGTGCCAGGCCATACGAATAAAAAGTCCGCCATAATGGCCAAAGTCCGCCGGCCACCAATCCTGAGAGTCCGTCATCAACGCCGCGAGATCCTTTTTGAGGGCCGCGTAGTCGAGCGTCATGAACTCCTTCGCGTAATCAAAATCCTCGCCCATTGGATCGGATTTCTCCGAGTGCTGACGCAGGATGTCCAGTTTCAGCCCCTTTGGCCACCAATCTCGATTCGTGCGGGTGCTCTCGGTCGTAAACCTTACTGCACCGCTTGTAAAGGGACATTTTCCGGAGCCATTGCCATTTTCTTCTGCATTACTTGCCATCATTGACCTACCTTATTTTGTGATTGAGAACACTCCGCACATTTGCCGCGAAGTATGAATTCGATAGATTCCGGTTCGAATTTCGACATGAGGGCTGCCTTTTTTAATATTTCGGGTACTACAGGCAGGTCGAGATCGACCAGCCGCCCGCAGCCGCTGCACATCGCATGGTCGTGCCGGGTCAAGCGACGGTCGTAACGCGTCGCATCATTGCCAAATCGGATCTCGCCGATCTGTCTTTGAGACTTCAGATATTTGAGCGAGTTGTAGACAGTCGCAAACGAGATGCCCGGCAACAACCGGCGCGATCTCTCAAACACCTCGTTCGCGGTCAAATGCACGTCGGATTCGCGGATCACTTGCAGTACGACCGTTCGCTGTTTTGTAAAGCCTAGCTTTGCGGCATCTGTCATCGTCGGCACCCAAAATCAAATTAGAATGATTCCAATTCTAACACAAGATCTTAGAGATCCGCTACCGCGATAGGAAATTCCCACAGGAGCGCTAGTCGTATTCGCGGAATGTGTAGATCGTCACCCCGTACTGCGGACTGCAGACAGCCAAGGTATTGTCGTGAATGGCTATGCCCTTGGGACCCCCTTCCATCTTATTTTGGGCGTTCATCTCTCTAAAGATGGATTCGGAGCCGACGGTCTCCTGGATCACAGGCGCATTCGACCAGACCCTTGCATGGGGCGGACCCGTAGGCTCATGTACGCTGAAGTAGTTTGTGCCGGCGCTGGTAATGACCAGGTGATGCGTTCGGGGCGTAAATACCACTGAGTGCGGGTGTCGCAGACTGGGATGGGCTATGACGGAGACCGGCTCGGGCTCGTATCGAAGTGCGTGACCGTCCTTGGAGTCGGAAGAGCGTTGAAAAATACTCACGGTATGATCGCCGTGATTGGCGATCGCGAGCCAGCGGCCGCATGAGCTGAAGGTAAGGCCATCCGGACCGCACAGACTATCGTGTTCCAATACAAACACTGGTTCCAACCCAAAGCGGATCGGCGACGACGATGTCCGCCGATAAAAGGAGACCGTGTTATTCGTGAGATTGCACACCGCGAGCTGGGCGTTATCGGACGGGATGAACGCAACGGCGTCAGAGTGTGACAAACGCGCTTCGGCTCCCAGGATCTCGAAAGCCGGTTTCCGCCGAAAGTGAGGCTCAGGTTTCGGCCGCTCAAAAATGCTGATCGCCCCGCGGCGTTGCGCAACAGCCAGCAGTTGGCTGTCGCCCAGATCTGAGAAGGAAGCATCGTGGGGATAGTTAATTCCTGACGCCGCACCCGTAATAAAGGAAAACGGAGCGTCCTCGAAACGGCCGTTCTCCATTCTCTTGAATAGAAGGACCGTATCGGCATCCGATGCCACCACTGCAAGCACGTCTCCCGAGGGTGAAAAGGCAACCCCCTCGAACCGCTGCGACTCGTTGAATGGCGCGATGTTCTGGACCGGGTCCTCACTCCGATCGATCCGAAAACGGACCTTGCCGCCGGTTGTGGAAGTATCCGCCATTAATTCCCCCTTACGTGGTACTGCGGAACCAATCGACAAATTTCGGTATTCCATCCGCAATCTTTGTCATTGGGTCGTAGGCGAGCTTCAACCTTGCCTTCGAGATATCAGCGAATGTCACGGGCACGTCGCCAGGCTGCATCGGCTGGCGGTCGATGACAGCCTTCATATCGAGCGAGCGTTCCAAGAGCTCGATCAGCTCGCGCAGCTCGACCGTCTGGGATTCGCCTAGATTAAATACCTCGTAGTCGCTCGCGTCATAGTCGATCGCCGCACGCACGCCTTGGATGACGTCGTCAACGAATGTGTAATCACGGCGCGTCGTTCCATCGCCAAAGACCTGGATAGGCTTACCTTCAGTGATCAGCCGCGAGAATTTATGGATGGCAAGGTCCGGCCGCTGACGGGCGCCATAGACCGTAAAAAATCGCAGACAGACGCAGCGAATGCCGTAGAGATGCGAGTATGTGTGGCAGATCAACTCGCCAGCCGCCTTTGTCGCGGCATAGGGCGAGATCGGGTTAAAGATCGGATCGTCCTCGGCGAATGGCACCTTTTCGTTGACGCCGTAAACGCTTGACGACGAGCCAAAGACAAACTGTTTGACCTCATGATCGCGGGCCAGCTCTAGCAAATTGAGCGTGCCGTTGATGTTCGTCTCTGCGTAGAGCTTGGGTTCCCTGAGGCTGGGCCGCACGCCGGCTCGAGCCGCGAGGTGGACGATGACGTCAAAGCTTGTTTCGTCAAATACGCGGCCTAACGCGTCACAGTCGCGAATGTCAGCCTCGACAAGCCGGTAATGTGGCTGCTCAAGATGGAAAGCGACATTCGCCCTCTTGATGTCCGGTGAGTAGAAATCATTAAAGTCGTCGACTACCGTTACTTGCCAGCCGCCCTCGCTGAGAAGGCGGTCGACGAGATGCGAGCCAATAAACCCGGCTCCGCCGGTGATAAGTGCATTTCTTTCAGCCATTTCTTTGCGTTTTTCGCGGCGTTGTGTACAGTGCTTATTTTCACGCAAAGACGCAAAGCCCGCAAAGACACCCTAGTTTAAAAACTGCCGCTTGGAGTGAAATTGATGCAGTATTTCCTCGAGAAAACCTTCGTATGTAAAGTTTTCAATGTCGTAAGCGGGCTTTAGCTTGTACATGATAGGCAAGGCGATGCGCCACGCCATCCAAAGACGCTGGCGGTCACTCAGATCCCAGCGACGACGAAGAAAGCTCTCTACAACCTCCATTTCTCTCTCGGTTAGCGACCGGATGTCTGCCCGGATATCAGTCTGTTTTTGGACGCGGCTAAATGCGACGTCCCTAAGCCGATTTGAAAATGTGTCGGCAAATGTCGGAGCCTCATCCGAGCGCTCGCGGATGACCACGGTCCCGGCAAATACGTCGCCAAGTCGCTGGTCCCGGCCGCTAAGAAAGATCGCGATCAGCCCGATAGAGTAGATGGGCAAAATAAATCCGGGTGCGGCGTCCGCGATGCGAAGAAGATTCCTTGCGATCGCCTCCCACAGCGTGAGCGGCCGCCCGTCCTCGCGGATCACTCGCAATTTGAGCCAGCGTTTGCCTGGCGTCTGGCCGTTCCACAACCACTCGAAAACGATGAAGTAGCTCGCGAATATCAGGAACAATACGATGATCATGACAGCGATCATCCACTTTGGAGCGTCTTCGAAGAGCTTCGTCGCCGACTCAGGCGAGGTATAACCCGCAAGCGCCATAAAGAACCATGCGACAAAAAAGATGGTCAGATACTGAATGAAATGATCGATCGTTACCGCCAAAAAGCGGTTGCCGATCGACGCAAGGGCAAATTCGAGCTGCACGCGCTCCGGCGTCTCGATGATCAGCGTCTCCTGGCTCTGAATGATCTGGTCCGGCATCGCTCCAGCCATTATTCTAGGTTTAATGTAATCGCGCAAAAGGGTTGTCAGCTTGTTCGTCGCTTCTCTATACTTGTTTGGAGAGGACCGACTTGAAAACTGAACTAACACGTCCTGAGATCGACACCGCCGGCATGCGTTTTTGTATTGTCGTCGCCCGTTGGAATCACGGCTACACCTCGCGACTCGAAGCCGGCGCACGCGAGGGCCTGCAAAGCGTCGGCATCGATGATACACGTGTCGAAACGGTGGCCGTGCCAGGGGCCTTCGAACTGCCGCTCGCGAGCCTTGCGGCCGCACAGACCGGCAAATTCGACGCCGTGATCGCCCTTGGCGTCGTCCTTCGCGGCGACACGCCGCACTTCGACTATGTCGCCGGGCAGGCAGCGGCCGGGATCATGGAGGCATCGTTGGGAACAGGAGTTCCCGTAATGTTTGGCGTGATCACCGCCGACACGCCGGAGCAGGTCGAAGCACGCTGCGGAGAGCGAGAGAATAATAAGGGCTTCGAGGCCGCGCGCTCGGCGGTCGAAATGATCGCAGCCGTGTGGCAGTTGCAGGGCGGGAGCAAGGCAGTACCCCATGTCGTTTGAAAAACCAGAGAAGAGCACCGGCACGCGTCACAAGGCACGAGAGTGCGCTTTGCAGATGCTCTTTGCAGCTGATCTTGTATCAAACGACTGCGACATTCTGACCGCTACGTATTGGAAAGAGTTAGGCGACGAGTCTATAGACGAAAAGACGCGCGACTTTGCCAACAAGCTCGTATGCGGCACGCTGGAGAATGTCGCGGTCATCGACGACCGTATTCGCACCCGGGCCGAGCATTGGCGTATCGAGCGAATGGCCATCGTCGATCGCAATGTCCTTCGGCTTGGGGTTTATGAATTTCTTTATCGCGACACGCCAAACACAGTGGCTATTAACGAAGCCTTAGAGTGTGCCCGGCGGTTTTCCAGCTTTGAATCGACTCAATTTATCAATGGCATCCTGGACGCAATTCGTCAGGACCTGGATGCCGACGGTGAAAAATCCAAGACTCAAACGACATCGACCTGATCCCCCGCCTTCGCCTCCGAAATTACGGCTTACATCGCTTTTGCGGTAAAATTGAGGTTTAAGTCGAGGCGGCTATCAGGTGAGCAACAACACGAACAACCTTCAAGATTTCATTAAAGATGCATTCGGCTCAAACGCGGCGTACGTCGACGGTCTGCTAAAGCGATATCAAGGAGACGCCCAGAGCGTCGACGAGTCATGGCAGTCGTATTTCGCGGATCTCTTGAGCGGCAATACCGCGACGGACGGCTCAAGTATCCAGACTGCGGTCGCCGAAATCCCTCCAACACAGGCTAGGCCAACAGGCAGTGCGTCCTCGTCAGAGGCGAAAACGCAAACTGAAGTGAAGCCCGCGCCCGCAGTTCCGCTAGATACCTCCGCAAAGCCTATAACCGGCGCGGCGAAAAAGATCGTCGAGAACATGGAGGCGAGTCTCGCTGTCCCGACGGCGACAAGTTTTCGCACAATGCCGGTCAAGGTCCTCGAGGAGAACCGCCGGATCCTGAACGACCACCGAGCCACGCACGGTCACAGCAAGATCTCGTTCACTCACATCATCGCATGGGCGATCATTCAAGCAGTCAAGGCTTATCCTCATCTGAATCACGGCTACGCTAACGTGAGCGGTGTGCCATCGCGGGTCGAGCACGAGCGGGTGAATCTCGGTATCGCGATCGACATCGAGAAAAAGGACGGCTCGCGCAGCCTCCTTGTACCGAGCATCAAGGGCGCTGACACCATGAACTTCGCCCAATTCCTCGAGGCGTACAATGCCCAGGTCAAAAAGGCTCGTGACGGCAAACTCGAGATCGCTGACTTTCAGGGCACGACCATCTCGCTCACGAATCCTGGCACCATCGGCACGGCGGCCTCAAATCCGCGGCTTATGGCCGGTCAAAGCGCGATCATCGCGACCGGTGCGATCGAATTCCCTGCCGAATATCAGGCGATGTCGCCGGCTGCCCTCTCGCAGCTCGGCATTAGCAAGACCGTTACGCTCACAAGTACCTACGATCACCGCGTAATTCAAGGGGCTGAGAGCGGTCTATTTCTGGCCAGGATAAGCGAGCTGCTCGGCGGGCAACAAAATTTTTACGACACCATCTTTGCGGACCTTGAGATCCATTACGCCCCGCTTCGGTGGGCACAGGACAACAATCCTGCCCTTTTTGGCGGCAGCGGTACGGCGGAGCAGATCGAGAAACAGGCGAATGTCCTGCAACTCATAAACGCGTATCGCGTCCGTGGACATTTGCTGGCTGATATCGATCCGCTAAACATGATCTCGCACTATGAGGCGGAGCTCGATCTCGAGAAATTTGGTCTCACCGTCTGGGACCTCGACCGAGAATTCATCACCGGCGGCCTTCACGGCGAAAAGACCGCAACGCTTCGTCGTATTCTCGACATCCTTCGTCGGGCGTACTGCGGCAAGGTCGGCATCGAATATCGCCATATCGCTGTAACCGAGGAAAAGGACTGGATTCGCGCGCAGGTCCGCGAGCACTTTGTCGATACAAAACCGCTGCCTGTCGAGATCAAGAAAGAGCTACTGCAAAAACTGATCGAGGCCGAGCAGTTCGAGCAATTTCTGCACAAAAAATATCTCGGGCAGAAACGCTTCTCGCTTGAGGGCTGTGAAACTGTCATTCCGATGCTCGACCAGCTCTTGGAGGGTGCATCGGCGCGCGGCGTGGAAGAGATCTACGTGGGTATGGCCCACCGCGGGCGACTCAACGTCCTGTCGAATATCATCGGCGATCCCGAAACCGGCAACATGGCGGAGCGGATATTCACGGTCTTTGAGGGCACGTCGCACCCGAGCTTTCCCGCCGATGAGGGCGACGTAAAGTATCACCAAGGTGCCGAAGGCCTCAGAAAGACCAAGGTCGGCCGCGACATCGCGATAAAACTAGCGTCGAATCCGAGCCACCTGGAGGCTGTAAATCCCGTCGTCGAGGGGATGGTCCGGGCTCGCCAAGACATTCTCCGAAACGGCGAACAGAAAACGCGCGAAGAGGTCAATGGAGTGATCATGCCGGTCCTCATTCATGGCGATGCCGCCTTTGCCGGGCAAGGTATTGTCATGGAGACGCTCCAACTTGAGAAGCTATCTGGCTACCGAACCGGCGGCACGATCCATCTTGTCATCAATAATCAGGTCGGCTTTACGACCTCACCCGAGCACGCGCGGTCATCGCTCTACTCGACCGATGCCGGCCACATCACTCGCACGCCGATATTTCACATCAACGGCGACGACCCTGAGGCCGCGTTCCGCGTTATACAGATAGCACTCGATTATAGGGTGAAGTTTGGCAAAGATGTCGTGCTGGATCTTGTCGGATTTCGCCGACTGGGCCACAACGAAGGCGACGAGCCGAGCTACACTCAACCGGTTATGTATGCCCGTGTGAAAGCCCATCCGGGCACGCAGACCCTGTACGCACAGCAGCTTCAACGTGAGGGCGTGATCACCGAGGAGGAGCACGCCTCGATGACCCAGGATGTCGTCGATAAATACGAGCGTGTGCTCGCCGCTGCCAAAGAGATCGCGGCCGGCAAGAAAACTCGTACCGAAGTGCCCGCTCTCCCTGCTGAGGACGACGGCTCGGCCGTTTTCGAGACCGGCGTGCCCGCCGACTTGATCAGAACGATCTCGGACAGGATCTCGCTTGTGCCGGATGCGTTTCAGATAAACCCCAAAATGGTCGGACAGCTTGCCCGGCGGTCCAAGATGGGCATGGGTGAGATGCCGATGGATTGGGGCTTTGCCGAGGCGATATCGATGGGGTCGCTCGTTCTGGACGGCCATCCAGTCAGGTTATCCGGCCAGGATTCCGGCCGTGGAACATTCTCGCAGCGACACGCGTCGATGTACGATACGCTGACTGGCCAGAGATGGACGCCTCTCGCAGAATTACGGACCGACAACAACCCGGCCGCACGTTTTTATGTGTTCGACAGCCTCCTGAGCGAATACGGCGTGTTGGGTTTCGAATACGGCTACTCGGTGATATCGCAAAACCAGTTGGTCGCATGGGAAGCCCAATTCGGCGATTTCTCAAACGGCGGGCAGATCACGATCGATCAGTACATATCGTCGAGCGAGGACAAGTGGCAGCAAAAGTGCCGTCTCGTAATGCTCCTGCCTCACGGATACGAAGGGCAAGGTCCTGAGCATTCGTCGGCGCGCCTTGAAAGATATTTGCAGCTTTGCGCCGAGAATAACCTTCAAGTTTGCTATCCGACAACGCCAGCCCAGTATTTTCATCTGCTGCGACGCCAGGTAAAACAGGAGATCGTTCGGCCCTTGATAGTGATGACGCCAAAGAGTCTGCTCCGTCTGCCGGCCGCGAGCTCGACGATCGACGAACTGACAAGCGGAGGATTTAATGCTGTCCTCGACGATCAACGGATCGGAGACCGTGATGCCGTCAGCAGAATCGTCGTTTGCAGCGGCAAGGTCTTCTACGACCTCGACGCAGCCCGCAGCCCGCAGGCGAAGGGCGAGACTGATGAGGCTCCGCCGGCAATCGCAGGCGACGTTGCAGTCGTTCGTCTTGAGCAGTTCTATCCGTTCCCGCAGACCCGTCTTGCCGAGGTCTTTGCGTCGTATCCGAGTGCAACGTCCATCGTCTGGACGCAGGAAGAGCCGCAAAATATGGGTGGATGGACCTTTGTTCAACCCCGGGTTGAGGCGATCTTGCCAGCTGGCGCGACGTTGCGGTACATCGGAAGAGCTGCTTCGGCCTCGCCTGCGACGGGCTCTTACACGATCCACAATCTGGAGCAGGAAAAACTTGTCTCCGATTCGCTAAACGTGGATACTGATGAGACGTCGGGGGCCAGCGAGCCTCGGGTTTCTGAAAAGGTGGCGCCGGCGAGTTCCTGATATGCCCAACAAACTCTGGACGCTTGCACTGTCGCTGCCGATAGTCTTTTTTGCACTACTCGGCTGTCAGCCGAACGTGGTTCGCAGCGAGGAGCCGCTAACCACCGCCGCTCCCATCGTCGAACCGACCCCGCGCAGCAAGGAGCCGATCACCATCGCCGCCGTCGGCGACATCATGATGGGCTCCCCGTTTCCCAACGACAGCCGAATGCCGCCAAATGATGGCCGCGATCTGCTAACACCCTTCAAAGACGTGCTGACTAAGGCCGATATTACCTTTGGCAATCTCGAGGGTCCGATGGTCGATGGTGGGACTTCGGCAAAATGCCGGCCTGGATCGACCCAGTGCTTTGCCTTTCGGGTCCCTACTCGCTATGGCCAGTATCTCAAGGACGCCGGTTTTGATGTGATGAGCGTCGCAAACAATCACGCCGGCGATTTTGGCTTCGCGGGTCGCTCGAGCACGCAAAAGGTCCTCGACGAGCAGGGCATCAAATACGCCGGCAGTCTCGAGCCGCCCGCGACCATCGCCTATCTCGACGTCAAAGGCAAAAAGGTCGCGTTCGTTGCGTTTGGCCACAACAATGGGATGCCGAGCATCAACGACATTCCGGGCGCTCGCACCCTCGTTGCCGAAGCAAAAAAGAAGGCCGATCTCGTCGTCGTTTCGTATCACGGAGGTGCCGAGGGCACTGATCATCAACACGTTTTCAACGGCTCGGACATTTTCCTCGGCGAGAACCGCGGCAATCTTCCCGCCTTTACTCACGCGGTGATCGACGCCGGAGCGAGTCTCGTGCTCGGCCACGGACCGCACGTCATGCGTGGAATGGAGATTTACAACGGGCACCTGATCGTTTACTCGATGGGTAATTTCTGCACTTATGGCTGGTTCACTCTCGCTGCGGAAACGGCTCTTACTATGGTGCTTGAGATCAAGGTCGACGCCGACGGCAAGTTCGTCAACGCTAAGATCCACCCGGGCCGACAGGACGGCCGTGGTGGCCCGCTAGTCGACGATTCGAAAGCTGCGATCCCGTTGCTTCGCAACCTCTCCACCGCCGACTTTGGCATCAACGCCCCAAAGATCGACGACGACGGCAACATCACTCCAAAATAGATCGGACCTTTAACTTTCCGGATGGAAATGGCCGCTTCTGTGGCCATTTTGCTTGTCCGCCGTCCACATCGTACCCGCGGATCACGATGCGATCTTTCGTTCGATGCGGCGGTCGGGGATGGACCAGATCAAGGCGACGCAGACGTAAATGACGTGAGAGATATTTTGTTGGACGAACGCGAGGCCAATAGCGACGACGTAAAGGGCGAGCGAAACCTTGCCTTTGAGATCGGACCCAACGGCCTCGGCTAACACCGTATTTTGGTTCTCGCTATGCTTCGTTAGTTTGCCCTGCAACAAGGTATACGACACGGCACACATCAATAGAACGATACCGTAGACAGCCGTGGGAAGCGGCTCAAAATGGTTCTCGCCCATCCAGCCGGTCACAAATGGAACCAGCGACAGCCAAAAAAGCAGCAGCAGATTTGCCCACAACACCTTGCCATTGACCGTTTGAGCGGCCTGGAGCATGTGGTGATGGTTGTTCCAGTAAATTCCAAGATAGATAAAGCTCAGAATGTATGCCAGAAACACCGGCAGCAGAGGCTTAAGAGCCTCAAGATCGCCGCCGTGCGGTATCTTCAGCTCAAGCACCATGATCGTCATGATGATCGCAATGACGGCATCGGAAAAGGCCTCAAGACGCGTCTTATTCATGATGCGATTTAACCACGGAATATCGGATCATTTGAAGCCACGTTCGAACGCTGTGCTGCCTCGTTCGACAATCCGGATCACGTTGGCATCGTGATCAGAACGACAACAGGAGACATCGGACATAATTTACCACAGGACGCTTCCGAGGCTTTTGCCGATGCGATCATTGCTATCGACGGAGAGGTTAGTGCTTGGCTTTCGCGATCTGGGCGATGATTCGCGTGAGGTGATTGCGGGCGATGAGCGGCAGGCGCTCGTCGGTTGAGAGCTGCGTCAGATAGGGCACAAGGTGAGGCGGGTCGGAGATCTCGGAGCGGTCAAGGTAGCTCTGTAGGGTGTCGACTAAACCAGGAGTAAGTAGAGGCTGGTTGTCATGCGCGGAGCTCATCTCAAGTTTCCACGTTGCCTCATTTGAGATCGCACGGTAAATGTCCATCAAGGCCTTCGCTTGCTTATTGTCGGTCCAGTTGTATTTTGCCGTCCGCGTGCGGCCGGAGCGATTCATGGTAATGGCGACATTTCCCATGTTTGAATAATCATGCGTTGCGTATTGGTAGTCCTCTAGCGAGTCCAGGAAATTCAGCCCCGAAAATGCTGCCTTGAGCCGTTCCATCGTCGCCAGCGAGAGCGTCAGCGGATCGTCGTAGGGCTGATCGTTACCGTCGCGCGTGAACCAGATGCGCCCCTTGCCGTCCTCGTCGTGCTCGATCTTGATCTTCGAATAGACAAAGCCCGGCCGGTCGAAGGTATACGTATAGACCGGCTGATAGGCCGGTATATTTCTCGCGCTTTCGACGGCCTTTTGATCCGAGGGTCGGCCATTCTTTTTAGGTGGATCGGGAACACTTTGCGTCGGCAATGACGGCGCCGCCGTGGTAGGCGTCGCGGCTGCGGTCGGAACGGGCTTTGCGATGGGCTTTTTTGCAGATGTCTGGCGCTTTGACTGGCCAAAGAGCAACATCGGCGCGGCTACGATCAAAAATACTGTAAGGACCTCTATCTTGTTATCTGTCATCGCCGTACAACGCCAAATAAGAATTTAAGAATTATATGTACGTCCAGGTTCGATGCGGAATCGAGTCGAGCGGTTGGAGGATAGGCCGAGGCGGCGGCCGGCAATTTTTATTCGAACTTGACCGAGACGATCTTCGAGACGCCGGGTTCCTGCATGGTCACACCATAAAGCGCCTTTGCCGCCTCCATCGTTCGCTTATTGTGCGTGATCACAATGAACTGCGTTTTTTCGCTCATATCAGCGATCTTTGACGCAAAACGGCCGACATTCGCATCGTCCAGAGGAGCATCGACCTCGTCGAGCAGACAGAATGGGGACGGCCGATACTTGAAGATCGCCAGCACGAGAGCGATCGCGGTCATAGCCTTCTCTCCGCCCGAAAGCAGAAGAATGTTTTGCAGGCGTTTACCGGGCGGCTGTGCGACGACCTCGATGCCGGCTTCGAGAATATCGTCGGACTCGAGCAGCGTCATCTGTCCTTGCCCGCCGCCAAAAAGCTCTTGGAAAAACTGCGTGAAATTTGTATTGATCGCCTCAAAGGCAGCCCTAAATCGATCACGCGAGCGTTTCTTGATCTCGCCGAGGGCTTCCTCGGTGGCGGCGATACTGTCGATTATGTCCTGCCGCTGAGAGGTCAGGAAAATGTGCCGCTCCTCGGCCTCCGCGAGCTCCTCGAGCGCGAGCATGTTGATCGCACCAAAGTTCTCGAGCCTTTGCCGCAGGTCGTCGGCTTGGGTACGTGCCGTTTCAAGGACAAAATCGTCGTCCGGTACGACGCTATCGACAAGCTCGGTCAACGCGATGTTCAGCTCCTGTTGGCAATGCTCGATGACATTCTTGAGCTCAGTAACGGCCTCGGCCTGGCGGATCTCGATCGAGGCTCGCTCGTTGCGGGCCTCGGCGGAACGCCGGTTGAGTTCCGCAAGTTCGTCGATCATTTTGTCCGAGCCCTCACGTGCGGCCGCGAGTGCGGCGACCGCGTCCGTGACCTCGACACTCTCCCGGGCGACCTCATCGCCGACACCGGCGAGGCGATCCGTGATGCCCGTGATCTCGTCGTGAAGCAATTTGATCTTGCCCTCGGCCTCAGAAAGCTCGAGCCGTTGGACAGCGACACGCGATTCGATCTCCTTGCCCTCGTTCTCGACACGGCGAAGCGCCGATGCGGCCCCACGTCGACGCTCATCGGAAGTGGCAGCGACCATTCGGCGTTCGTTGAGGACGGCGCCTGCTGCCTCGGTCTTACCGCGGGCGGTCGTAAGATCTGCGGCGATGCGTTCGAGCTCGGCGGTAACCTCGAGGCGAGCATCCTCGGCTGTTTCCTTGCCGCCGACAGCTTCGGTCCTCTTTCCGCTGATCTCCTCGATCTCAGTCGCGACCTGTGCAGTCTCGTCGGCAACTACCTTACGATGGCGCTCGGCACGCGTGATCTCCTCGCGGGCGGCATGAAGTTGTATCTGTAGACCGTGAATCCCGCGATCTACCTTGATGATCAAGGACTGAAGGTCGACCGTCTTGCTTTCCAACTCGACAAGCTCGGCTCGCGCAGTCTCGACCTCACGAGACGACGCCTCGACATCCGTTACAAGCCGTGCGCATTCGGCCTCAAGCTCAAAGAGTTCACGCTTGAACGCAAGCAGCGATTCGTTGCTTCCGCTCGCCTCACCGCTACCGCCGACGAAAAGGGAGCCGCCAAGCAGCATCTCGCCGTCAAAGCTCACGAGAATTTCGACTGTGGCTGAATCGTGACCTTCGAGATCGCGGACAAGCCGTGCGGACATCTCTCGCGGAAAGATCTTTCTAAGAGCCGACTCGACCGCCGGCGAAGCGCCAAGATTCTCGGCGATGGTC
>DASYKW010000281.1:0-16307 GCA_035995005.1 Pyrinomonadaceae bacterium | reverse complement strand
GGTCTTGTAACTCGTGTCCTGGACAGGTTGGAACGTATCGTTAAAACGGTAGACGCCATTTATCGAATTCTTGTCATTCAGATTGGCATCGATACGCCCCGTGTATTCCTTGGCGCTCTGCGGCGCCGACTGATTAAAGGTGAGCCCGATCGTATTGAGTCCGTCGCCAACGTCCGGCCGATTGCCCGCCGTCGGGATATTTGCCAAAAACCTGCTTGCGATCAACGGATCGATCGGGAGCGGACCTTGAGCCGCGGCGGGAATAGTCCCTCCGACCGTGCCGGCACCCGACAAAACGTTGACCGTGCAAACGCCGCCGACAAACGTGATACATTGTCCGGCCGCGGGCGTACCAGTAGGCCTGTAGCTAAAAATACCGTTGCGCGCATCCGGTCGCAGGATCGTCTTTGTGCCTGCCGTAAATTGCTGTCTTTGGATCAGGCGCTCTGTGGTAAAGAAGAAAAAGACCTTGCCCTTATCGAACATCGGGCCGCCCTCGCCAAAATGAGGGACGGGCACCGGACCGCTTACTTTGCCGCCAAACTGGTTGCGGTTAAGGAACGGACGAGGTGTATGGAGATCTCCCACAGTTGCGCGTCCTTGCAAGACCGCAGTTTCATTTGCGGTATATCTACCCGCTGCATTATTGAAGTAATTGTTGGCCGCCAGTACAGAGTTACGATTGTACTCCCACAACGCACCGTGAAACTTTTTGCCGCCTCGAGGGGTCGATAGCTGAACCTGCGACGCACCGTAACCAAGCTCGGCGCCGGCGTTGCCGGTAACGACCGTAAATTCGCCCGTATTGTCGACCGTGGGATTGTCGGTGGAGGCACCATTTCGGATAAAGATATCCTGAACATTCACGCCGTCGCGGGTAAAGTTGGTCGAAGACGTTCTACCGCCGTTAATGATCTCACTACCATTACCGCGGTTCTGCGTTGCACCCGCCTGAAGGCCGACCAAACCGAGCGGATTACGTCCGTTCAATGGCAGCTCGAGAACCTGTCTCGGGCTCACCGTCGTGCTCAGATCCGCGCCTGCGGCATTAACTATGTCCGCGCCGGCCGTAACTGTTACGTTTTCGGATACGGCACCGATCTCTAAACTCACGCCGAGTGTATATTCTCGCGCAACGTCGATCTTGAGCTTTTCGGCCGTATACGTCTTGAAACCGCTTGCGGTGACTTTAAGAGTGTACGTACCGACGCTCAGTGACGGGAAGTTAAACCCGCCGTCATCGGTTGTCGTAGCGGTAAGCTCTCGTCCGGTCTGGTTGTCTGTGATCGTGACAACAGCCCCGGGGAGCACGCCATCAGGACTGGATACAGTCCCGATCAGGCGTCCCGTTGTACCGGCCTGAGCAAAAATAAAAGCCGTGCTTAGTAAAATGCTCAAGACGACTAATGGTATTTTCTTCATTCTATTCTCCGTTATTTTCTAATTTAGCCTTAAATCTGGAAGGTGTATTAAAACTTGGTGCAATATATGTGCCAATTGATACGGATCATCGTCGTCTCCGAACCTAGAATGCTTTCCCGGATAGCCTGTTGCCATTTGGGCCAACGTTTACAAGAGCTTAGAAAGCCACTATGTCACGTAGAATACGGACTCAGTATTAGAATTGCGAGGTGTTTTAAGGTCACGGAGGCGACTAATGTGAAAAAAGAATGGACAAAATCCAAATTTTCCGTTTTTCAGAATCGAGTGATGATCTTGTAGCCCTTGATCTTCGAATTTAGTGTTGTTGCGTTTAAGCCAAGCAGGCGGGCCGCGCGGGATTGGTGGCCGGCCGTCTGATCGAGGGCACGGCGGATCAGATCGATCTCGAATTTCTTGACCTCGTCATAGAAATTTATGCCTTTTGCGATGTCGATATCGAGCGAGACGCCCTCGGCCGCAGCCATCGCCTTTAACGCCGATTCAGGATCGCGAACTTCCGGCCTGAGACAGTCAACGGTTATCTCGTCGCTCGTGGCGATAACCACGGCGCGCTCGATCACATTCTCAAGTTCACGGACGTTGCCGGGATAGTTGTAATTCTCAAGCAGCGAAAGCACCTCGGGACTCATGCTCTGCGAGATCTCTCGGCCATTCTCCTCGGCGTATTTTTGAATAAAGTGCTGCGCAAGCGGAAGAATGTCGTCGCGTCGTTCGCGAAGCGGCGGAAGCTCTACAGGCACGACCGACAAACGAAAATAAAGGTCCTCGCGGAACATGCCATTGCGAACCGCCTCCTTAAGATCGACATTTGTCGCCGCGATGATGCGAACGTCAACCTTTGTCGGCACGGTGTCGCCGACTGGGGTGAACTCACGTTCCTGAATGACGCGCAGGAGGCGTACCTGCGTCTCAGGGCGTAGGTCGCCGATCTCATCAAGAAAGATCGAGCCCGTATCTGCTACCTCAAAAAGGCCCTTCTTTGCCGCAACGGCTCCCGTAAACGCTCCGCGCGTATGGCCAAACAGCTCGGACTCTAACAGCTCGGACGGAATGTTTGAGCAATTCACTACGACAAAAGGCTGGCCTGACCGAGGGCTTGATTCGTGGATCGCCTTGGCGACGAGTTCCTTACCCGTGCCGCTCTCGCCCGTGATCAGAACGGTGGAGCGGGCCGGTGCAACGCGTTCGACGAGGCGGAAGACATTCTCCATCACCTCGCTGCGGCCGATAAAACCCTCGCGGTTTACGGAGCGGACCATCGCCTGGCGGAGGACCTGACGCTCCTCTTCTTTTCGCCGTTTCTTGATCCCGCGAGCAACTAGCGCGAGGATCTGCTCGTTCTGAAATGGCTTGCGGACGACGCCGGATGCGCCCTTCTCCCAGGCTGAGATCGCGGTGTCAAAAGTCGCGTATGCCGTAACCATCAACACGACAGCCTCTGCGTCGAGCTTGATCAGCTCCTCGAGAGCCGTCAGGCCGCCAATGCCCGGCATCGAGACGTCCATGAGCACTACATCAAACGCTCGTGCGGCGTAAGCCTCGACCGCCTCTTCGCCCGTCTTGGCGAGCTCGACCCGATAGCCGGCGCCCGAGAGTATCGTCTCGAGGACGTCGCGCATGATCTCTTCGTCATCGCAGATAAGGATCGAAGCCTTTTTCGCCATAAATAGTCAATATAGCCTAGCGGATGGGCCCGTCAAAAGCGAAGACGTTGGATGCGCCAACCGGCGCTCGAGTTTGGCAAAAGGCGCCTTTGTGGCATTCGCAAGTGCTTTCACTATTAAACTTTAGGGTCCAATCTGACGTAATATTTGATTGGTAGAATGGGCGCACGGGTCGGTTTACGATCCGGTGTACAGGACGGAAAAAACTCTTAAATGGCACTCTCGAAAACTGGTAGGGTCTTTCTCATTTTGGGCGGCATTTTGCTTGTCGTCATCCTTTTCTCTGTCGTCGGACTGATCATCCTCTCGCGATCGCTTGGCCAGCCGAACGTGCCCGATAACAGCGTTCTCGTGTTGGCCATCTCCGGCGACCTTCCGGACTACGTGGCCGATGAGCCGCTAGCTAAAGCCTTTGGTATCAGGCAGAAGCAGTCATTCACCGGCCTTTTGACGCAGCTTCGCAAGGCAAAGGTCGATAACCGCATTGGCGCGGTCCTGCTGAACATCGACTTTCCCGGCATCGGCTGGGGCAAGGCCGATGAGCTTCGCGATGCGATCAGGGAATTCAAGGCTTCAGGCAAGCCCGTTTACGCCTATATGGAGCTCGGCACCAACCGCGAATACTACATCGCGACCGCCGCCGACAAGATATTTCTGCCGCCTTCGGGCGATCTTTATATCAACGGCTTTGCCGCCGAAGCGATGTTTTACAAGGGCAGTCTGGATAAGCTTGGCATCGAGGCAGACGTCATTCAGATCGGCCCGAAATACAAGAACGCTCCTGACGCCTACACCAAAAAAGAGATGGGCGAAGGTCAGCGTGAGGTCCTCAACGCCGTCCTCGACGAATACTTTTCGCGCTACACCGCGGGCATCGCCGAGTCTCGTAAAAAGTCGGTCGAGGATGTGAAAGGCATCATCGACGGCGCTCCATACAACGCAAATCAAGCCAAATCTCTCGGTTTGATCGATGACGCGCTCTATCGGGAGCAGGTCGATAACGATCTCAAGGCAAAGCTCGGTTACAAGGAGGACGCCAAGTTGCGCACGATCAGCGGCAGCAGCTACCGCGATGTACCGTCCGACAGCCTCGGCCTCAATTCCGGTGAGAAGGTCGCGGTCATTTATGCCTCTGGTGCGATCGCGGGTGGACGCTCTTCAAGCGGACCGTTGAATGGCGAAATGGTCGGCTCCGACACTATGGTCGACGCGATAGACGATGCGGCGGATGACAAAAGCGTGAAGGCCATCGTGCTTCGCGTCGATTCCCCGGGCGGTTCTGCCTTGGCTTCCGACCTGATGTGGCACGCGATCGAGAACGCAAAGGCGAAGAAGCCCGTCGTCGTCTCGATGGCTGACGTCGCGGCGTCAGGCGGTTATTACATCGCCTGTAACGCAAACAAGATCATTGCTGAGCCATCGACAATTACAGGCTCGATCGGCGTTTTCATGGGCAAACCCGTCATGAAGGGCTTTTACAACTGGCTCGGGATTTCGAACGAGTACGTTATGCGAGGCAAGAATGCTGGCATATTCCGCGAGACAGAGCATTGGACGCCGGAAGAGCGACAGAAGATGGAGGATCAGACCAACACGATCTACTTCGACAACTTCGTGCCCAAGGTGGCCGCGGGCCGCAAGCTCTCGGCAGAGGCGGTGAATGCGATCGGTCAGGGGCATGTCTGGACCGGCACACAGGGCAAAGCAAATGGCCTTGTCGATGATTTCGGCGGGCTCGAAAAAGCGATCGCAGTAGCAAAAGACCTCGCCGGCCTGCCTGCGGATAAAGACGTCAAACGTGTGATCTTCCCGGCGCCAAAACCGTTTCTGGAGACGTTGTTCGACGTCGAGGATACATCTGTTTCTGCTGAGGAAAAAGCGAAGGCCGCCCTGCTGGAATCCATGCCCGCGGACGTGCGTCGAGCGTTTCGATACGCCGCGCTTCTCGACCGAATGCAGCGCGGCGAGGCGATGCTCTTCCTTCCGTATCAACTCGAGATCAAATAGTTGACTTGCGCGTAGGCTGCCATTACATTTGAGCGGCAGTTCGAAACCGTACAAGGGGGTAATTTCGGTTACCCCTTTCTTTTTTTTGGGAGGGAGAAGATGCGTATTATTCTGGCCGCCGTGCTCGGCGGGATCGTTATGTTCGCGTGGGGAGCCGTCTCTCACATGGTGTTGAATATCGAAGGCTCCGTCGTAAAGCCGATGCCGAATGAAGCAGCTGTCACAGCCGCCATGAAGAGCAATCTGTCGGAGCCTGGCGTGTACATCGCACCCGGCATCGATATGACAAAGACGGCTACCGAGGAAGAGCAGCAGGCCTGGGCGACGAGGTATAAGGACGGACCGACGATGATGCTCATCTATCAGCCAGCGGGCACGGACGTTTTTACGCCAAAGCAGTTCCTCACACAGCTTGGAGCGGACGTCGGAGCGGCCCTGTTTGGCAGTATCATCCTGCTTTTTGCAAGTGTCGGATTCGCCCGTGGCGTGATCATTTCTACGCTCATCGGCATCGCTGGCTGGATCGCGATCCTCATTCCCTATTGGAATTGGTATCGCTTCCCTTTTGAGTTTGTGCGTGCGGATCTGATCGATCAGATCGCGGGCTGGTTCCTCGCCGGCCTCGTGATGGCATTTTTCATGCGCCGTCGCGAAGCAACCGCAGCCTGAACGGCGATCGGCAGCGCCGCATGCGGCAGCGACCGGCCGTAAACCGTGGTGTTGAGCTTGTCGACGACAAGCTCAGCCGCATCCTGCAGGTCATCGGGCGGCAGGTCATCACGGCGTCCGTAACAGGCATGGACAATACAAGGCACCGGCTTAGCCTCGTTATGGACGAGGCAGCCGGTGCCTCTTTCGTAAAGTGGGCACGCGAACGTGCTCGAGTGTCTTTCGGCGTTGGGATGGAGAATGGCAACGGTCTCGACGATCCGCTCGTTGACCGCGGCTCGCCTGATCGGATCGAGGGCTTCAATAACCTCAGCGATCGCCGCCGCTTCGAGCCGCGAGATCTGAACGTTTACAAAATGCGTATCGAGGCAGCAGGCGCCCGGCGTATCGCAAGCGATGCATGGCGTCGCATTGCGCTCATAAGTGGCTACGTCGGTCCGCAAGCGATCCTTTACGCGCCTCAGCCGACCCAAGCCAACACTCTCAGAAACAGGCCTCATCTCGTGCTACAATCCACTCGTAATAATTATAACCATCGGGGAGATCTATGCTGAAAGAGGGTGATAAGGCTCCGGATTTTACGTCGAAAGACCAGAATGGCAACGCGGTCGCTTTAAAGGACTTAAAAGGCCAACGGGTCGTGCTCTACTTTTATCCAAAAGACGACACGCCCGGCTGCACAAAAGAGGCTTGCTCGTTTCGCGATGCTGACGACGTTTATCGCAGCAAGGGCATTCGCGTACTGGGTGTGTCGACCGACGACGAAAAGTCACACCAAAAATTCATCTCAAAATTCCAACTCCCCTTTGACCTGCTGGCCGACACGGATAAGAAGATCGTCAACGATTACGGCGTCTGGGGCGAAAAATCGATGTACGGCAAAAAGTACATGGGCACGAACCGAAAGACATTCCTGATCGACGGCGATGGCGAGATCGCGAAGATCTTTGACAAGGTCGATGTCGCGCATCACGCCGACGAGGTCCTGGAGGCATTCGGTGAGAAATAAGGACCACACTTTCACGAGCGTGGCCATCCTGGCGGTCGCGTTCCTACTCGCGTTAGCCTGCACTAAGGTCGCGCCGCCAAATTTCGTGAAATACAATGGCGACGGCGATGTGCCTCGGGTTTCGGTCCAGGATGCAAAGGCTGAGATCGATGCGGGGACGGCCATCATGGTCGACAGCCGGCCTGAGTTCGCCTTCAAACACGAACGTATAAAGGGCGCCTTCAGTATCCCTATCGGCTCGCCGCCCGAGAAATTCTCTGAGCTGCCCCAGGGAAAGAAGATATTCATCTACTGTTCCTGACCGAACGAACACACGAGTGCCAGTTTGGCATTCCAGATGAACCAGAAAAACATCCCCGGAACTTACGCCCTGCTAGGCGGCAACTTGGCGTGGAAAACTGCCGGCTTTCCGATGGAAGGCGATGCTGCCGACTCGCCGAAGCCGGTAAACCCTTAACCCGATCCGAGATTCAAACAAAACATGAGGTGGTTACTCTCAATTCTGCTCACTCTGATCTGCGGCGCGGCGGCTTTTGGTCAGGGCACGGAATATCACAAATTTAAGGATTCCGATGAGGTGCCGCGTATAACCCCCGAGGATGCGAAAAAGGCTTTCGATGATCGCGCCGCGGTCTTTGTCGATGCGAGGGGCGCGGAGATATACAACGCCGAGCACATCAAGGGAGCGATCAACATCCCGCTCGGGTCGGACGAGAATTTTGACAAGCTGCCCAAGGGTAAGCGGATCATCGTCTACTGTTCCTGACCGAACGAGCATTCGAGTTCCGGTCTGGCACTCAAGATGAACCAAAAAGGGATCGAGAACGTCTTTGCTCTCAAAGGCGGGACGCAGGCTTGGAAAGAGGCGAAGTATCCGATGGAGAAGAGCCCTTAGCTTCCGACCAGTTCGTTGCAGACCCGTTCCGCCGCGTGGCCATCCCATAGCGGCGGAATTCTTTTGTCCGAGGCCGCAGGCGTGCTGAGCGCGTCCTCTGCGGCCTGCTTGATCTTCTCAGGATCGGTACCGACAAGGACGTTCGTCCCAAGCTCGATCGTGATCGGCCGCTCTGTGTTGTGACGCAATGTGAGGCACGGAATCCCGAGCACGGTCGTCTCTTCCTGCAAGCCTCCCGAATCTGTCAACACAAGCCTCGCGCCGCTGTAAAGCCGCATAAAATCAAGATAACCGAGCGGCTCGATCAGCATGATATTTGACGACGCGATCCGGTCCGTGAAGCCAAAGTTTTCAATATTTGTACAGGTCCTCGGATGGACCGGAAAGATGATCGGCAGTTTATGAGAGATCTCGATAAGAGCGTCGAGAATACCGCTGAACGTCACCTCGTCATCTACATTTGATGGACGGTGGAGCGTCAGAACTGCGTATTCCTTTCCTTCGACTCCGAGATCGTGGCGGACATTCGACCGCTCGGCCAGCTTCAAATGATCGAGCAGCGAGTCGATCATCACGTTGCCGACAAATCGGATCCGCTCGGCTGAAATTCCCTCTTTTTTCAGGTTTTCGTCTGCGTCCTGCGTGGTCGTAAGCAGCAGGTCAGAGATCGCGTCGGTGAGAATCCGGTTGATCTCCTCGGGCATGGTGCGGTCGCGTGATCGAAGGCCGGCCTCAACATGTGCGACCTTTATTCCAAGTTTCGAGCACACGAGGGCGCAGGCGATCGTTGAGTTTACGTCGCCCACGACGACGACCCAATCGGGCCTTTCCTCGAGAACGACCGGTTCGAATTCGGTCATGATCTTTGCCGTCTGGACCGCATGCGACGCTGAGCCTACGCCGAGGTGAATGTCCGGCTTGGGCATTCCTAGGTCGTCAAAGAAGGCATCCGACATGGCCGCGTCGTAATGCTGACCTGTGTGCACGATCTTCGGCTCAAAGACTTTGCTCCGACGACACATCTCAGCATAGATCGGTGCGACCTTCATAAAGTTAGGCCGCGCACCGGCGATGAGTAGGATCTTTAACATGTCATCGACGCCACGGATCGTTCTAGCAAAAGGGGACCTGCATGTAGTCCGGAAACTCTTTGGTGAGCAGGCAAAGTACGCCGTCCAGCGCATACGACCAAAGAATTCCCAGGGCCACCGTTATAGCATAGCGTCCGGACGAGAAGGGCAATCCTTCGAAGTAGAGTCTGGCTAGTATTCCCCATACCAAAACCCTCACCAGAAACAACCATAAATACTCGCCGGTGTGATTGCCGATCGGGTTTAGCAGAAGCAGCGGCATCGTTATTACGCCGATCACGAGACCGGCGACGACACAGTACGATCCCGAAGAAGACAGGATTGAACCGGCTTTTCAAAAATCGGCTGAGAACAAAACCGCCAACCGAATAGCCGATCAACTTCACCGCAACGATCGGGATCGGATTTGCAACAAGAGGCATTAGATCTTCACAATCGCACGACGCGGGCAGAGCAGCTTTCGCGGACCTCAGGCGTCAGGGCATTGCGCGTGTCGACAACGAGCTTTGCCAGACCGCAAACTCGCGCGTAGTCGGTATCCGAGTGGCCGGTACATATGATCACGCAGTCGGCCTCAGAGAGAAGCTCATCCGTAAGCTCCTGATTATAAAGGGGTTCGCCGTCGCCGATGGTATATGCATGGTCAAACGTGACCTCAGCCACAAAAGGATCGTGGTACACAACATCGGCACCGTCCGCCCGCAGCAGGTCGATTATCGACAAAGCCGGCGACTCCCGCATGTCGTCGATGTCTTTTTTATAAGCGACACCTAGGATCAGCACTTTTGATCCCCTAACCGCCTTGCTGTCAGTGTTAAGTGCCGTCGAAGCAAGCTCGACGACATAGGCCGGCATGTTCGAGTTGATCTGCTCGGCCAGCGAGATGAATTTGGAATCGAATCCGTGCTGCCGCGCCTTCCACGAGAGATAGTGCGGATCGAGTGGGATGCAGTGTCCGCCAATTCCCGGTCCGGGATAGAATGGCATAAAGCCAAACGGCTTTGTGGCCGCTGCGTTGACGACCTCCCAGGTGTCGATCCCTAATGCATGACAGACCTTGGCCATTTCGTTCGCCATGCCGATGTTGATCGCACGAAACGTGTTTTCCCACAGTTTCGCAGCTTCGGCCACACGTGCGGACGACACCGGATAGACTTGCTCTACGATCTTGCCGTAAAGCATGGCGGCCGTCTCGGTAGAATCTTTGCTCACACCGCCCACGACCTTCGGAATGTTGTGCGTCTGGAATTGCGGATTGCCGGGATCGACGCGCTCGGGCGAGAATGCCAGCAAAAAGTCCTCGTCGAGCTTGAAGCCTTTCTCCTCAAACATCGGCTGGAGGATCTCGTCTGTCGTTCCCGGATAGGTCGTCGATTCGAGAATGACGAGCTGCCCGCGGCGCATGTACTTTTGGATCTCACCGCCGGCGGTAAGGATGTAGGACATGTCCGGGTCCTTGGTCTTTCGCAAGGGCGTGGGCACGCAAATGATGATGACGTCGCACTCGGCGAGACGTTTGAAGTCGGTGGTCGCGACGAGCTTACCCGCCTCCACGCACTTAGCGAGGTTCTCACTCGTGACATCCACGATGTAAGAGGTTCCGGCGTTGATCTCGCCCGCCTTCTTTTCGTCGACCTCAAAGCCTATGGCGTCGAAGCCACGCGCGGCAAACTCGACGATCAGCGGCAGACCAACGTAGCCTAGACCGATGACGCCTATGCGCGCTCTACCTTCAGAAAAAGCCTGTTGTAATTCGTCCTTGATCATTATTTACAGAAAATGCGAGGGCGGCAAAAATGCGTGCGTTAGAGATGAAAGCAGCCTCAAGTAATTAAACTATGTTACGCACCGGGGTTAGTCAAGACGAGTTTCTCGGTGCTAAAATTCATTGCGAGCCCGGTCAGGTCATCCCCCAAAGGTAGTAGAAATAGCGATTCGAGGGCATCTTCCGCCCCGGTTATGAGTTCGGACATCGTTTCCAGCAACCCAGTCGTCAAGGCCGTCGTCGCGGGCACGGCCCCGAGACCCGCGCAGATCGCGGCGTCCAAAGGCTTGCTGCCGCTGCCGCAAGGCGATCTGCTCGAGATATTGGTGAGCTTCGCCGTCGGCGGTGATGAAGAGCTCAAGGCAAACGCCTCCGAAACACTCAAGTCGCAGGATCCGCCATCCTTAGAGCAGACCATTCGCTCTGGCGACGTTGCGCCGGCGGTTCTGGGCTATTTTGCTTTGCAGCAGAACATGCCCGCCGCTCTGCACGAGGCGATCGTCATAAACGTAAATACCCCGCCCGCGGCCATCGCGGCCTTCGCTGCCGCCACGTCAAACAGCTCGCTGCTTGAGCTGATCTCATTTAACCAGCAGCTGCTCATCCAGAATCCGGCGATCATCGACGCCATCATCGCAAATGCCAATCGCACGCCGGAGGCCGAGCGGCGTGCTAGCGAGATCAAGCGTGAGTTCTTTGAAAAGGAACGCGGTGCTGAGCAGATCGCCAACGAGCTGCGAGCTCGCGGGCAAGACGCTGCGGCCGAATTCTTTGAGACCGGCGGCTCAGGGCTGTCGGCGGAAGACGCCCTCTTCCTGGCCGAGCATATCGAGGTACCAGACAGCGAAACCGACGATTCGTGGCTCGCGCTTGAGTGGATCGAGGAGATCTACGAGGAGACAGACGAGCAGCGTGCAGCCGCGGTGAACAAGATACTTGGCGAGATGTCGCTCGAGGGCGAGGAGATCGGTGCTGACCGTGTCTCGATGATCAATCGAATTATGAAGATGGGCGTCAAAGACCGCGTTCGACTGGGGATGAAGGGCGATCGCGAGGCCCGAAACATCCTCATCCGCGACCCGAACCGCCTTGTCTCCACGGCGGTCGTTAACAATCCTCGCATCACTGAGCAGGAGGTCGAGACGATCGCGTCGATGCGTTCGCTGTCGGATGACATTCTTCGGCAGATCGCATCCAACCGACAGTGGTCACGCAGCTATCCGGTGATGCACAACCTTGCTAAGAATCCACGCACGCCGATCGCGAACGTCATCACGATCCTCACGCGATTGCAACTCCGAGATCTTCAGGCACTCTCAAAGAATCGCAATGTCTCGGACGCCGTACGCCGCCAGGCTCTGAGACTGCACACCGCCCGCACCGGCGGCGGGAACCAGCACTAGAGGAACTTCGCAACTCTTCCAGTCTTGATGAACGATCCGGCAACATCCGTAAACGTGTGACTCGCCGCCCCGAGCCAGATCCCGACAAAACTAAGAGCGTAGAAATGCTCGCCTAACCTGCCGCTCACAAACGCGTCGATCGGTCGCCAGATCGTTGCGATGTCGCTCGATCCCGGCAGCCGCCCGCCCGAATAACTCGCGTAGAGGTAAGCCGCCACAAAGATCACCAGGGTCACGACACCCGCAAAATAAAACACCCGCAGCAGAGCCCCAAGGATCAACCCGTGTGAAAACCGTGACCGGTGCTTAAAAAAGCTGCGATATGGGAACCACAAAAACCTCAAGAAAGACCATCGCGAATACTGACGCGAGACCGTGTCCAGATCCGGACCGAACATGAGCCCTCCGAAAACGAAAGCCAGTCCGACGATGACTGCGGCCGGAATGCTCTTGGTTACGATGTACGCAGATAGGCCTGCCGGAACGGCGAGGAGGAATGTGATCGCGTCGTGGGTGCGGGCGTTCGGCATCGGTCAGCGACTGCCCCATTCCCATATGCCGTAGCCGATCTTTTGATCGATCTTATGACCTGACTGTTTCAGGGCGATGATGAGCTGCGAGCGATGATGCGCGTCGTGAGCCAGAAGATAACCAAGAAACGCCGTCACATGGGGCTTAAACCCCTTGACCTTGCCGCCGTTTTCGATCGCATTTGAAAGCAGCTCGGCGATCGCCTCACCCGACTCGGTAAGTCGTAATTGTAGAAGCTTTTTATCGATCGCTGTGTCGGCATCTATCTTTGTCTGTTTGGCGTTGATATCCGGCGCAGCGCCTTTTAGCCACATCAGCCTCACGTTGTGAATATGGGCGAATTGCCTGGCGACGTCGCGCCCTTTTGACGACAAAGCATCCGCAAGCTCCTCGTCCGCGATCGCGTCCAGCAGATATAGATCGACGCGATTGTTGATCAGCCAGGTCTCGATGATCTGGTCCTTGTTCATCGGCGGGATTTTAGCACGGACTTTGCTACACTCTCACCTTACTTTCAATGACAGGTTTCTTTTCAAAGCTCTCGACGACGCTCTCGATGATCAAGTTCGAGCACACCCTTTTTGCGTTGCCGTTCGCGTTTTTGGGAGCGATCCTGGCGGCAAACGGCTTGCCCACGTGGTGGCAGATCCTCTGGATAACGGTCGCGATGGTCGGTGCACGCTCAGCGGCGATGACGTTCAACCGTATCATCGACCGCGACATCGACGGCAAAAATCCGCGCACCGCGAGTCGCGAATTACCATCGGGCAAATTGAGCGTCGGCTTTGCGTGGGCGTTTCTCTACGCATCGATCGCGGTCTTTCTGCTCGCGTCTTACTCGCTGAATTGGCTGACCTTCGCTCTCTCGCCGGTCGCATTGCTCTTTGTACTCGGCTACTCATACGCAAAGCGGTTCACCTCGCTCGCTCATCTCCTGCTCGGGGCGGCACTTGCCATCTCGCCTTCAGCGGCGTGGATCGCGGTCACCGGCTCGATCGCCGACGAGGTCCCCATCCTGCTTTCACTTTTTGTGTTGATCTGGACCGCCGGTTTTGACGTGCTGTATGCGTGCCAGGACTACGACTACGACCGGAAAGCCGGATTGCGTTCCATCCCGGCTCGATTTGGTGTCAAGAACGCGCTCTGGATCGCGAGGCTCTTCCACGCTCAGGCGTTCATCGTGTTGCTGATCCTGTGGCTCGCGACCGGGACGGCATGGATCTCGCTCGCTGGCGTTTTTGCGGTGGGAGCGTTATTTATCTATCAACACGCCTTACTCAAACCAACTGACCTCTCGCGAATGAACGCCGCGTTCTTCACAACAAACGCATTTGTGAGCGTTATCCTGCTCGTAACCTTTGGGGGTGCGGTGTTCCTTGGGACGGCTCCTTAGGCTCAATTCTTCGGACGGGGATACAACATCACCGTTCTGCGCACCTCACCCGGGCCGTCGCTCAGATCAACGTGTGGGTCGTAGATCATGAGACGGCAGTTGTGCGTCGAGTCGTAAACGTCAATTGTCATCGACATGAATTCGGGTAGTGAGAATTCGCTTCCTCTCGGTGCCGGCGGTCTCTTCGGAGTGATCGTCCGGCTCGGAATGATCACAACGCCGTTCTTATCGGCATGAGCAGAGAAACCGACCTCGCGAATATTGCCCATTTGGTCCGTTGCGGACGTTCGTTTAAGGACCTTCCAGGTCCAGTAATACTTAACGACAACGTCCATGTCAGCATACGGCATGCCTGTTGCTTCGTCGGTAAGGTACACCTTGGTTTCCGGGACCGAATACTTCGGGCCAACTATCTCGGTCGCCTTGATCCGTGGCGCTAGCCTGGGCCGTTGCGCGAGTGTAGGCGCGCCAGCGAGAACGAGAAGGACCATGGTCGTAAGAGCCGAACCAAACTTAATATTCATGGACAAAACTACAGCGTCTCCGGGATATGCAGCTCAGTGCCGATCTTTTTGTTGAGCTTCCCGATAAAGTAAGCAGATAGTAGCGGCGATTCCCTTTCCAGGTTTTGGTGAACAAAGAAATTGAGCTCTTTCAAACCCTGCTTTTTCCAATCCGCGATCCGGTCGACCCATTCGTCGAGCCGTGAATAGTCAGACGGGTCGTTTGCCCCGACCCAGCGGACAAAAGCTGTCGGCGTCGTCAGCCGCATGTGCATCAAGTCGCGGCGGCCGGCAGTATCGACGAGAACGTTGGTGATCTTATGCTTCTCCATTAGATCGTAAAGCGGGCCCGACACTTCAGGGTCGTTATACCAATCCGTCTTTCGGAACTCCATCGCGAGGGGAACATCGTATTTCCAATTCTCGGCAAACGCCTGGACGCGATCAAAGTCTTTCGGCCCGAAATTGTTGTGCATCTGCAGGAACGGCATACCGAGTTTGTCCTCAAGATGCGACATGTTCGTAACGCTGACATCGACTAGTTCCTCGACGTCTTTCAAGCGGCGAAAGTGCGAGATAGTTTGCGTCAGTTTTGGAAAGAATTTAAAGCCCTCCGGCACCGTATCACGCCATTTTTCATACGTACCGATGCCGAACATACGATAAAACGTCGCGTTCAACTCGATGCAGTTGAACTGTGTCGAGTAATAACCAAGCTCGTCCTTAATACCTTTCGGATAAAACCCCTTGAGATCGGCCTTGTTCCACTTAGCACAACCAATATGAACGGACATGTCCTTTGCCTTCGATCTCGCGAGAACAGCCTTAGACTCTTCCCGGTCGTCCGGGATAGTGAAATCGACCTCTTCCAGATCTGGTATTTGTCCGAATTTCATACACTAAATCTCCTCGTTGAAAGGTGATAAAATCCTAGCATAGATGCAGTTTTCATTTGATCCCAAGCTGATAGACATCGCCTTTAAGGTCGAGGACGGCGAACGCCTAACTTTTGATGAGGGCCTCGCCCTATACAACACGACCGACCTCAACGCGCTCGGCAAGCTTGCCGACACCATCCGCCGACGGAAGCACGGGCTGACGACGTATTACAACGTCAACCGCCATTTCAACCACACGAACATCTGCGTCGCCGACTGCAAATTCTGCGGCTTTTACAAACGCGCCCGGCAGGAAGGTGCGTACACGCATTCGATCGAAGAAGGCATCCAGATCGCCCGCGACGCCGTTGCCGAAGGTGCGACCGAGCTGCACATAGTCGGCGGGCTGAACAGCAAGCTCCCTTTTACGTACTACACCGACCTGTTCTCATCGCTTAAACGCGAGTTCCCGAAGCTCCATCTTAAAGCCCTGACGATGGTCGAGCTTGATTTCTTTGCACGCTTTTACAAGATGTCCGACGAAGATGTGATCGAAAAACTGCATGCGGCCGGCATGGATTCGTGCCCGGGCGGCGGAGCCGAGATATTTGCTGAGCCTACCCGCAGCAGAATTTGCGATCACAAATGTGACGGCCCGCGTTGGCTGGAGCTTGCGGGCAAAGTCCACGAAGCCGGCCTCAAAACAAACGCCACGATGCTCTACGGCCACATCGAAACGATCGAGGACCGCATCGACCACTTTGTCCAGCTTCGAGAGCAGCAGGACAAGACCGGCGGCTTCCAGTGCTTTATCCCGCTCGCGTTCTATCCGCCGGGCACGGCTCTCTCGACGCTTCCCGGGCCCGACGCGATCGACAATCTCAAGACCATCGCCGTCTCACGCCTGATGCTCGACAACTTCGACCACATCAAGGCCTACTGGGTCATGCTCGGCAAAGCCACCGCCCAGACCGCCCTCCACTTCGGCGCCAACGACCTCGACGGCACCATCACCGACGGCGGCGAGCTCACCCACAGCTACTCCGTCGAATCCGG
>DASYKW010000280.1:0-3768 GCA_035995005.1 Pyrinomonadaceae bacterium | reverse complement strand
GAGATGGTCATGCCGGGTGACAACATCCAGATGGAGATCGAGCTTATCGCCCCGATCGCCATGGAAAAGGGCCTCCGCTTCGCCATCCGCGAAGGCGGCCGCACAGTCGGTGCCGGAACAGTGTCGGAAGTAGTGGAATAGTTTTATGTTGAACGAAAAGATCCGCATCAAGTTAAAAGCCTACGATCACCGCGTGCTCGACCAGTCGACCGCAGAGATCGTGGACACGGCTCGGAGAACGGGAGCGAGGATCGCAGGTCCGATCCCCCTTCCGACCATCAAGAATAAGTGGACGGTCCTCCGCTCGCCGCACGTCGATAAAAAGTCGCGTGAGCAGTTCGAGATCCGCACCCACAAGAGGTTGATGGACATTCTCGACCCGACGGCAGAGACGGTCGACGCGCTGATGAAGCTCGACCTGCCCGCGGGTGTTGATGTAGAGATCAAGGCATTCGGAAGGTAGTTGAGTGAGTTCGGTGGGTTTTTGAGTTTATTGAGCGGCAGGCTCTAACTCAACAAATTCTATGGGCTCAACAGACTCAAGGAACTATATGGTTAGCGGAATCATTGGAAGAAAATTGGGAATGACGCAGCTCTTTGCCGAGGACGGCACGGTCACACCCGTGACGGTCATCAAAGCTGGTCCCTGCGTCGTTATCCAGACCAAGAGCGTGTCGGGCCGCGATGGTTACAACGCCATTCAGCTCGGCCTCGTCGAGGACAAGCCGATCCGGCTCAAGAACGTGTCGAAGCCGCTTCGTGGTCACTTTGAGAAGACGGGCGGCGGCATACCACCGACACGCGTTCTCAAGGAGATCCGGCTCGAGGGCGAGCCTGAGGCGACGGTCGGTGATCAGGTCAAGGTCGATCTCTTTGCAGACGGCGACAAGATCGAGGTCATGGGCACGTCTAAGGGACGCGGTTTTGCCGGTACGATCAAGCGTCACAAGTTTAGACGCGGTCCGGAGTCGCACGGTTCGATGAACGTCCGTGCTCCCGGTTCGATCGGCCAGTCGGCCTATCCGTCGCGTGTTATTAAAGGAACGCGCAGCTCGGGCCACATGGGCGACGAGCAGGTCACGGTCAGAGGTCTGACGGTTGCAAGGGTCGATATCGACAACAATCTTTTGATGGTTCGCGGCGCGGTTCCAGGTGCGAACGGCGGCCTGGTGATCGTCAGGAAATCATAACGGAGTTAATTATGCCTACCGTAAAGGTTCGCAATTTGAAGAATAAAGAGGTCGGTGACATCGAATTGTCCGATGCCGTTTTTGGCGTCGAGCTGAATGAGTCTCTGATCCACGCGGCGGTGATGAACTACCGCGCGAACGGCCGCAGCGGAAATTCGGCGACGAAGACCCGTGGCAACGTTTCGGGATCGGGCCGCAAGCTCTGGAAGCAGAAGGGAACGGGACGTGCGCGTATCGCATCGCTTCGCTCGCCGCTGTGGAAGGGCGGCGGTAACGTTCACGGACCGCAGCCGCGCGACTGGTCGTATCAGATGCCGAAGAAGATGCGCCGCGGTGCATTGAGGTCGGCGCTGTCCGAGAGACTTCGCGAGGGCAACATCATCGTTATCGACGAGCTTGGATTCAAAGCTCCCAAGACGAGCGAATTCCTCGGCGTGTTGGGCACGCTCGGACTGGTCGAGAACAAGAAGCGTGCAAAAACGCTGATCGTCGACAGTCTCGATAACGAGAATTTGGTACTTTCGTCGCGTAACGTGCAGAAGACCAAGGTCGTTAACAGCTTTGGGCTCAACATTTACGACATCATCTACCACGAGAAGCTCGTGCTCTCAAAGGCGGCTGTCGAGGAGCTCAACGACCTTCTCGATCCGAAACGCGAGGGCTCGAAAGCCGAGGAAGCGGCTCCCGTAGAGGCAGCACCGAAGGCAAAGAAGGAAGCGAAGCCGAAAGCCGAAAAGGCCGAGGTTGCCCCGGCCGAAGAGGCTGCTCCGGCAAAGAAGCCAGCCAAAAAGGCGAAAGTCGAGACCGCGCCTGTAGAGATCGCGCCGCTCGATGTTACGTCGCCGGCCGAGCTTCCCGCAGGCGAGGATATTCTCGAGCTGCCGGCGGCAACTGATGAAGGGGAGGGCGAAAGCAAATGAGCACTCTAGGAGTTTGGGACATCTTAAAATCGCCCGTCGTGACCGAGAAGAGCGTTCTTCTCAAGGAAGATTCGACTGACGAGAACAGCGATCGCAAGGCCGGACAGGTCCTGACCTTCCGCGTCGACAAAAAGGCGACAAAGATCGACATCAAGGGTGCGATCGAAGAGATCTTTAAGGTCAAGGTCGCAGCGGTCCGTACGGTCCATTACGAGGGCAAGGTCAAGAAGCGCGGCCGTATCGAGGGACGCAAGGCGAGCTTTAAGAAAGCGTATGTAACCCTTCGCAAGGGCGAGCCGATGGTAGATTACGCGGAGGCGATCTAAGCCGCGCAATCTGAGATCTGAGATTTGAGATCTCAAATCAGGAAATATGGGAATCAAGAGATTAAAACCGACATCACCGGCACGTCGCTATCAGACGTACCTGACTCGTGATGAATTGACTCCGAACGCAGTCCCCGAGAAGTCGCTGCTGGAGCCAAAAAAGAGAATTTCAGGACGCAACAGCGATGGCCGTATCACCATACGCCGCCGCGGCGGAGGCCATAAGCGCCATTACCGGATCATCGATTTCAAGCGTGACAAGGCCGGGATTCCGGGCAAGGTTACGCAGCTCGAGTACGATCCGAATCGCTCGGCACACATCGCCCTGATCACGTACCTCGACGGCGAAAAGCGTTACATCATCGCTCCCGTCGGATTGACCCAGGGATCGACGATCCTGAGCGGCCCCGAGGCGGACATCCTGCCGGGCAACGCCCTGCCGATCACGAATATTCCCTTGGGAACGCAGGTGCACAACATCGAAATGCGTCCCGGAAAGGGCGGCCAGATGGTACGGAGCGCAGGTGGGTTTGCCCAGATCATTGCGAAAGAAGGTGCGTTTGCACAGCTTCGCATGCCGTCGGGCGAGGTCCGCAGAGTTCCGGTCGTCTGTTACGCGACGGTCGGCCAGGTCGGCAACACGGAGCACGAGAACGTCTCGCTTGGCAAGGCAGGCCGCAGCCGCTGGATGGGCAAACGTCCGAAGGTCCGCGGTGTCGCGATGAATCCGGTCGATCACCCGCATGGTGGTGGTGAGGGCAAAACGTCCGGTGGACGTAATCCGGTCACCCCGTGGGGACAGCCGACAAGAGGATATAAGACACGCCGCAACAAGCGCACGACGAACATGATCGTGAAAGACAGGAGGCGGAAATAATCTCAAATTTGAGATTTGAGATCTGAGATTTAGCGTATGCCACGTTCACTTAAAAAAGGACCGTTCATCGATCTTAGCCTCCAAAAGGCACTGCAAAGGATCAACTCGGGTGGGCCAAAACCGCCGGCGATCAGGACCTGGTCGCGTCGCTCGACCATCACGCCGACCATGGTCGGACTGACCTTTGGCGTTCACAACGGCAAGCGCCACATTCCGGTCTTTGTGACCGAGAACATGGTCGGCCACAAGCTTGGAGAGTTCTCGCCGACGCGGATGTTCAAGGGTCACCCGGGGACGAAAGCGGAGAAGATGGCGAAAAGAAGGTAGGCAGTAGGCAGTGGCGGTAGGCATCGGCCGACCGCGGACGCCAACGGTCAACAGCAAACTAAAGAAATGGAAGCTGTAGCAAAGACAAAATATCTAAAGGGCAGCCCGCGAAAGGCGCGGCTCGTGAT
>DASYKW010000279.1:0-10816 GCA_035995005.1 Pyrinomonadaceae bacterium | reverse complement strand
TTCCCGCCGCTCGAGGCATTCCAGACATCGGGCGGGACATCGACGCTGCCGGAAACCTTTCTCGGCAGGATCCGCGAGCTGGATTACAAGACGATCCGCTATGCGGGCCACTGTGAGAAGTTCAGGACGATGATCAAGCTGGGCCTGTGCTCGAGCGAGGAGATCACCGCGAATTTTCAAAAGGTCGTGCCTCGCAAAGTCTTTGGTGAGCTTCTCACGCAGCATCTTCCTGCCGACCAGCCCGATTACGTCCTCGTCCGCCTGGAATTTGCCGGAACGCGGGCATCCCTGCCCGCATCGTCGCAAAGCGGCAAGACTTGTCGCGTCCGCTACGACATCATCGACCGGTACGATCCCGCGACCGGCATGAGTGCGATGATGCGGACGACCGCGTTCCCTGCCTCGATCATTGCTCAAATGATGGTCCGCGGTGACGTTTTGATGCGGGGTGCGACGCCCCAGGAAAAGGCGATCGACTCTGACAAGTTCCTTGCGGAGCTCGACAGTCGCAACATCAAGATCGATGTTAGTGAGCCGCAGGCGGGCTCGGATCACCAATAATGTGTGGGACACAGATCGGCGGATGATCCCGCTAAAGCATTGGGACTCAATAGTTTGAGCCGCTTGTTGCTTGACTCTTGTCCCAGCTGTCCCAGGCCTGTCCCAAGCCTTTCTGGGACACGGAAATCATTGTCCCGCAATGACTTGCGGCATTTTCCACAGGCAAAAACGCTAGTTTTCAAAAAAGACTTTTTTTCGGTCTCCGCAGGGCCGGCCGGACCCATCCCCGAAGCCGAGTTTTCAAAGATCCACAGCCGTGTAAGCTTAACCTATCCGTTGCGTCCGTGTCAAGCTGTTGCGTCTATGGCACAGCATCGACTCGCCACGGCCAGGCTGCGAAAAGAAAGTGACTAGTGAAAAACGAATAGTTAACAGTCCGAGAAGCGCTGGTCCTGCCGGCTGAATTGTTCACTGTTCGTTGTTACTCATTCATTTGCTACGGAGTCCCCCGTCCACCGTCCACTGTTCACTGCCCTGCTACTCTCTGTATGTTGATCGCTGCATACAATGCGTATAGCTTGATCTGCACGTGGCAGACAAGCAGCTCCTACAACAGTTCGGCACCCGCATCCGCGAACTCCGCACCGCTCGCGGCCTCTCGCAAGAACGACTAGCCGACGAAACAGGTTTTCACCGCACCTACATCGGCATGGTCGAGCGCGGCGAGCGCAATCTCTCGCTCTCTAACCTCGGCGTGTTTGCCAAAAGCTTCAATATGTCCATCTCCGAACTTCTGCGTTTCCGGAGCAAATAACCTATGAGTGAACAAATCGATAACGTAATAGCTTTTGTTACGGAGCACGCCGCCATGTTTGGTGCGAAGCAAGTTTCGGAGACCAATCGATCGTATGTCTTTCGCAAAAATGTTGACGGGGACGCGTTGGACGATGGCGGCGGGTATATAGGCTTCATTCTGCCCGACGAAGAGCCAAGGGGGCAGTATCATGACTTCTCCTTGACGATAAATCCTTCGCTCGATGGCAAACCGTGGCATGTAAATATTTGCATCGGCACACTTGGCTTCCAAAATGACTCTGAACTCGCGAGCTTACCGGGAGTCCGTCGGCTTTTCTCGAAACTGGTCGATTCGAATGGCTTCTGTAAATCGGACTTCTCTGATATGGAGACATCGTTACCAAAGTACATCACGCAACATCCTGGCTTTGCTCACTTCAAAAATACGTCTAAGAAATATGGGAAATTCTATACGGCAATTCAGCTTATCGAGGACCCAGAGAGCGAGGAAGGAAAGCAAAGAATCCTGGCCTTTCTGGCCGCCTACGCAAAAATGCGAGAGTGGCCAACAAATGGCGAACATCGCGGAGCGATAGATCGCGCCTTAGCGCCATTTCACAACCGAGTGGGCGCGGACGTCGACGCCGAAGTTGAGCAGCTACTAAGGGAACGGAGGTTCTTGGTGCTTCAGGGCCCGCCCGGTACAGGGAAGACTAGACTCGCTAAGCGGTTAGTCGAATCGCTCGACGCGGTTTCCTTGTTCACTCAATTCCATGCCGAGACCAGTTATTCAGACTTCATAGCCGGAATTCGCCCGGCAACTGAGGACGCGGCTTTGAAATACATCGAGAAACCCGGCACGTTCGCTCAAGCGGTAGACTTTGCAATAAAGAATCCAGGTAAAAATACGGTCCTGATTATCGACGAGATAAATAGAGCAAACCTATCCAACGTCCTCGGACCTGTCTTCTATTTGTTCGAGCACAAAATGGATGACTCAAGTGTCGAGATAGAGATCGCTCCAGGACTTATAATTTCGGAACTTCCAAAAAACTTATTTGTCGTGGCCACGATGAACACGGCAGACCGCAGCCTAGCCGTTGTCGACTTCGCACTTCGTCGGCGCTTCGCTTGGTACACGCTTCGGCCGGAAACGGTAAAGTCGGCGACCTTTCATGAAAAGGACTTTCAAGAGATATCGCAGGCATTCGAATGGTACGCAACTTCGGATGAGTTATCTCTTCAGCCGGGACAGGGCTACTTCTTCGCGGACAGCGAGGCCGAAATGCTCAATCGAATACGCTACGAAATCTTTCCTTTGATTAAAGAATATCTTCAAGAAGGACTGCTACTGCCGGCGAAAGAGGAATTCAATACCTATTTTGAGAAACGGATCGAGAAATCGCTTTTCGAATGAGAAATCAACTAGATGTATTTTATGAAATGGCTTGCCTGACTGAACAGTCGGCAGTTTATAGTGCCCAAGCGATGGCGAAAAAGTGGTTTGCTAACGCCGATCCGCGTAATCTCGTTTATTTTTTACAAAAATTCCTCGTATACAACGCCGACGCTTTGCGATTCCTCGGTATCGATTCAGTCGTCGTCGGAACTGATACAGGGGCTGGACTGTCATTTCGTAGCTCGAGCTTCATCGGGGCTGTTCCTCTTCGTTCGCCGTCAACCGGGAAGCAAATCGGCGACTTTGTTGTTTCACCGAGATTTGTGGGGCGTCATCGATTGGGGGAGTACATAGAAATACTCGATTTACTTGGTGGCGATATCAGCCCCGAATTCCGAGACGGTCAAAACCTGGCCTCGGGACGCATTTTCAGACCACCTTTTTATTTGGAGGCAGTTAAATTCATTTCCTCCCTCGAGGCCATGCTTCGCGTTGCTTGGCGCAAGTTCGATACAAGCGACGAAATTTCTAAGCTGCCAATAGGCGTAATTAAATGGGGTGAGTACGTTCGCAACGACTACAAGGTCGAGAACAAACTACGGTATCCAACCCGTCGCAATATCCTCAGCGAATTCCACCAAGAGTTCGGCGAAATCAGATTTGTGTTCGATATGTGTAAAGAGGAGTTGTCGTCGAATACTACGCCCTATCGCATACGAAATCTGTTTAGGTCAAGACTAGCTGTTATTGAGAGGCGCCTTTACTTACATAAACCTCGACGAGTTAAGCGGGTCGAGATTCGGGCCGCTGATCCAATGGTTCTTAAAACATGTAAGCGCCAGGCCAATCGCATTCTGGACCATGATCTGAATGACGGCACAGCATGGCGAGTTGACTTCAATGATGTCTTCGAAAAGTTCGTGCAATACGTCCTGCGGAAGGTTGCGCATTCGATGGGCGCCACCCTGTTCCCTAACCCTCACATCCTGGCGCGAACTCATAGGCGGTATGCATGGGAACTGTCGCGACTTGAACCCGACGCCGTTCTCAAGAAAGGTAATTGGTCGGTCGCGATTGATGCGAAATATAAATCGCACCTCTTCAACAAATTCGACGCAGGTGAGGTGCTTCGTGAGGACTATCGGCGTGACTTGCACCAACTTCTTGCCTATGCCGCATTTGGGGAGGAACCTGAAAAATTGGCTCTCTTGTGCTATCCATCCAACTCGCTCGAAGCCAAAACGACTCGGTTCGAAACGAGTCTTTCGCATGGAACGGCAAGCGTTCTCCTACTTGGTATTCCCCTCAATCGAGAGAACGTCAATGAGATTGTCCGTGAAGTCGCCGCAATAATTTCCCGAAAAATTGAACGAGAGCCTAGTAGTAGCTCTGCCGGAGAATTGCCTGCAGCCGTGGACAAACACGGCGAGTCTGCGTGAGGCCGGCGGCCCAGAGAGCCTTGCGGAGTGTCATTTCAGGCTTGGAGTTCTTCGCCCGATTCCGGCTCATCACGTGCGAGACGGTCGCGCTCTTTGGGACGGGCGATCGTTTGTCTCGGATGTAGGAGCGCATGGGGATAGTTTCACCCGAGAGACGCAACGGACGCAAAGAATGTCGCGGGCATCGAGCCCGCTCCTTGGGTTGTTTTTGGATCGTAACCTAGGGTTTCGCAAGGCTGCGCCCTAGGCTATTTATCTCGCCCCTTCAGGGCTTGAGAACGGAGAAGGCGGAATGCGAGCAGGGATGCTCGCACTCCAGAAAGAAAAAGGCCTCGCTGGGCGAGGCCTGTGGTAAGAGTAGTTATTATTCCTGAGTATTAGCCCCAGCTGCCGAGGAGCCTTGGGTTTGCTTTCTTTTTGAGCAGCTTCTGCAGTTTGAGTCGGGCTTTGTGAAGCTGACTCTTTGAGGTGCCGACCGAGCAGCCGAGGATCTTGGCGACCTCTTCGTGCTCGTAGCCCTCGACATCGTGCAGGACAAAGACGTTCTTGTAACCGTCCGGGAGCTGCGCGATGGCGTTGTCGATCGCTATCTTGTCGACGATCCGCATCTTTTCCGGGTTTGCGGTGCCCGAGACGATCTGATCCGGCGTTTCGCCTTCCTCGGTGGTCTTTTCAAACTTCACGGTCCGCTTTCTAAAGTGCATGAGCACCTGATTGACCGTCATTCGATGCAGCCAGGTCGTAAAGGCCGAGTCGCCGCGGAACGAGCCGATCTTGCGATAGAGCTGGATAAAGACGTCCTGGGTCAGATCCTCGGCCTCGGACGCGTTTTGCAGCATACGCAGACAGATCGAATACACTCGCCTGTGATGCCGGCGGTAGATCTCCTCAAATGCGGCCATATCGCCACGACCGGCACTTTGGGTTAGTACAAAGTCCTTAGCCTTACCGATATCCGCGATAGGATTCTCCGCTGAGAAGAGCACAGTGTCGGCCTCGATGCCTTGATCGCTGTGAAAAACTGGAAAATTCAACGTTTCGGTTGTCATGTCATTTCCCTCCGTTGACTGTTATCTCAATTGCCGTGCCAAACGCCTGGCTATTAAGGGAACGTTTGTAGTACACCAAATTTGCTCGATTTTGGGCGTTTGATGGCATACAAAGAGATTCGGTCATCATCCAAGTGTAGATTCGCAGCACTCTTTGGTGCGCCGAGCGCCCGATAAGGTATACCTTTTGGTACACGTCTCAGGGGCGCTTTCGGTGGCGAAAAGATGCTAAAATCGAGGTCTGCTTGGCACCGATCGGGGAAGGTCAGAATGTTATCGAGGATGGCTAAAAGCTCGCTATTTGCGGTGTTCGCGGCACTTATCGTCGTGATCGCCGCAGCCGCGCAGCCGGGTGAGAACAAATACAACAGCCAGGAGATCTCAGAGTCAGACGGCGTTCCCGTGCTGATGAAACACCTGCCGGATTACGAGCAGATCCGCGGAAAAGCGGTCTTTGCGAGGGATGTAGCGTCGTTGAAGCCTACTCTCGGCGACCGTCCGGAACTCGATATGATCGATTTTTCGGCGGGTACCGAGGCCGTAACGGCCCCGTATGACGCGGGAAAGCTGCTGATCGTCGAATACGCGTCTCCCCAGGCGTCGGTCGAGGCGGACGGTCAATTCCAGAAAGCCGCAGCTGCGAATACGACGATCGCCTATCGCCGCATTGGGAACTACAACGTGCTCGTCTTTGACGTCACGGATGCTGCCGCGGCGAATGCCCTGATCGATCAAGTCCGATATGAAAAACAGATCCAATGGCTGGGCAACAACCCGTTCAGGATCAGTGCGGAACGGGCGTTCGTGATGCAGACGGCTGACCTGTTTTTGTCGACCGTTTACGTGATACTTGCGGGCGTCGGCATTGCCCTTTTGGGCGGCCTTATTTCCGGGATCGTCTATTTCCAGCTTCGCGAACGACGACGCGCGGCGATGACGGCCTATACCGACGCCGGCGGCATGACGCGGCTCAACCTCGACGGCTTTACGCCCGACGTATTTCCCTAAGGCAGAGCCTCGAGCAGTCGGTCAATATCCTCAGAATTATTGTAGAAATGCGGTGCGATGCGCAGGCGTTCGCCGCGTGGGCTCACGATGATCTTTTGTCGTTCGAGCTTTGCAGCGATTTCGTTTGACGACAGCCCGCTGCGGTGCTTGATGCAAACGATCGAAGTTTTCTCGCCCGGAGCCCGGGAGCTAACGATGTCGTAATCTTTGCCGCCAAGGCCGTCGCAAAGCTGGTCAGACAGTCCGAGAACGTATTGCTCGATGTTGTCGAGGCCGGTATCTGTGATCAGCTTTAGGCTCTGTTCGAGACCGTAGAAAAGGGCCGAGCAGCCGGTGCCGCTCTCCCAGGCGAGAGCGGTCGAACGCCAGGGCTGCTCCTTATCCACAAAATCCCACGGCGTCTCGACGCTTATCCAACCGACGAGCGTCGGCTTTACGCGTTCGCGTGCACGATCGGACAGATAAATATATCCGCAGCCCTCGGGAGCGCACAGCCATTTATGGCTGGCGCCGCTCGCCGCATCGACAAATTGGGCATCCAGATCAAAACCCATCGCGCCCAGACCCTGAATAAGGTCCACGACAAACAACGCGTCCACCGCTCGGGCGGCGCGGCCGATGCGCTCAAGATCCGCCTTAAAGCCCGACGCATACTGCACGACACTGATCGCGACGACGCGGGTATTGTGGTCGATGAGCGAGCAAAACTCGTCGAGATCGATGCGGCCTTCACGCTCAGGACACATGCGAAGCTCGACGCCAAATTCATCGCGAATGCGTCGCCATGCATAGAAATTTGCCGGAAACTCGCCCTCAAAGCTGACGATGTTGTCGCCCGGCTTCCACGTCAGGCCGTTAGCGATCGTGGCGATCCCGTCGGACGTGTTGCGGGTGAAAGCTACCTGCTCGGGCCGCACATTCAGCATACCGGCGAGCAGCGTGCGGGAGCTTTCCTTACGCTTTAGCCAGCCGAGATACCCGATCGAGCCGCCGCCCGATACATCGACGAGCTGCGAGATCACCGCCTTCATCGCCGTTGCGGGCATCGGCGAGACGGCCGCGCTATTCAGGTAGGTATAGTGCTGTGCGGCGAGGAAAAGGCTGCGGATCTGTTCATTCATAGCGCGTAAATGCTTTGACAAAGCTCGGCGCGAAAGCAGAATATTGAGTGGCTGTTAAACAGCCGCGGCGCCTGGGCTTGAGGGTCGTCGATGCAGCTCGATTATGTTCGATTTAAAGAGGAAAGACCAAACGCAATTCGGCCTGGTCTCGGCAAGCGATGACCGCTCGATCGAGGTTATCCAGCTGCGTAAAGAGTCGCGTCAAGGACTCTGGGGCGAGGGCATCAAACTCTTTCGCGATATCTTTTTGATCGTCGTAGTCTTTATCCTTTTTGGGGTCTTTTTTGTCCAGCCGGTCGTTGTTGAGGGTACGTCGATGTTGCCGCAGCTGCACGACGGCGAGCGTTTATTGGTCAACAAACTGGTTTATTACAAGATCCAGTCCGTCAGTTGGGGCCACATCAACCGCGGCGATATCGTCGTCTTTTGGTACCCGAACGACCCCGACAAATCCTACGTCAAGCGCGTTATCGGCCTTCCGGGCGAGACGGTCGAGATGCGGTCGGGAAGAGTTTTCGTAAACGGCATACAGCTAAACGAGGACTATCTCGATACGGAATACAACCAGTCGATGCCCAGCTATCCGCCTAGAAAGGTCGAGGAACATCATTACTTTGTAATGGGGGACAATCGCGATAACTCATCCGACTCGCGGTATTGGGGTCTGGTGCCTGAGAAGTATATCTACGGCAAGGCCTTCTTTCGCTATTGGAAGCCCTCCGAGGTCGGCGTGATCCATCCCGGCGAATACGACGGTAGCGTGCCCTCACCCTCACCGACCGCTACGCCCGACGACGACGACCTTCGCGCTGACGACCGCTAACCTGTAAAATCATCGCGTGAGCAAAGCGATCTTAGTTCTTGAGGACGGCCGGGCATTTGCCGGCCTTTCTTTTGGCGCCGAGGGCGAATCTTTTGGCGAGATGGTCTTCAACACCTCGATGTCGGGCTATCAGGAGATCCTGACCGACCCTTCCTACGCCGGACAGATCGTCTGCATGACGTATCCGCTGATCGGGAATTACGGTGTGAACGAGGAGGACGTCGAATCGCGACGCCCGTGGGTCGAGGGTTTTATCGTCCGCGAGGCGAGCCGCATCGCGTCGAATTTTCGCTCGACAATGTCGTTGCAGGATTATCTCAAGGCCAACAACATCGTCGGCATCGAGCATATAGATACGCGTGCACTTGTTCGACATGTCCGCGACAAGGGAGCGATGCGTGCCGGGCTCTCGACGATCGATCTCGATCCTGCGTCCCTACTCGAAAAGGTCCTCGCCACGCCCTCGATGCAGGACCGCGAACTCGCGAGTGCCGTTACTGTGGATGGCGAATACAGCTATGCGGCCGAGGGCGAGGAGAGATTTCACGTCGTCGCTTATGACTTTGGCGTTAAGACGAATAGCCTTCGATCATTCGCAAAATTCGGCTGCCGCGTAACTGTGGTTCCCGCTGATACGAATGCCGATGACGTGATGGCACTCGAGCCTGACGGCATATTTCTCTCAAATGGCCCCGGCGATCCGGCGTCGATGACAAGGGTCGTAGACGAGATCAAGAAGCTCGCGGCTTCGCAGACCCCGATGTTCGGGATCTGTCTCGGCCATCAGTTGCTTGGCGAGGCTTTTGGCGGGTCGACGTACAAGCTCAAATTCGGCCACCGCGGCGGCAATCAGCCGATAAAGGACCTCACCACGGGCAAGATCGAGATCACCGCACACAATCATGGATTCGCCGTTGAGGCGGACTCGCTGCCAAGCGACGTCGAGGTCACGCACGTCAACCTGAATGACAACACGGTTGCCGGCCTTCGGCACAAGACCCTTCCAGTTTTTTCGGTCCAATACCATCCTGAATCTGCACCTGGCCCGCATGATTCCGAATACCTTTTTGAGAGATTCATCGTGTTGATGAAGCGCGGCGGGTGAAGCCTCCCATTTGGGATTCCGGGCATCAAAACGGCAAATGCGTCCGTACTTTAAGATCACCTTTCTTCCGATGATCATGCTTGTGCTCAGCCTGAGCACACTCGCCGGGGACGATGCCTTTGTGACTGGCAAGATCATCGAGCGAGTAGCTGAGATCGCCGAACCGACACAGAGTTACGCTTTATACCTGCCGAGCAGTTACGATCCGAAAAAACGCTATCCGATCATTTACGCCTTTGATCCGGTCGGCCGTGGCTCGCTAGGGGTCCGGTCTTATCAAAAGGCGGCGGAAAAGTACGGCTATATCGTTGTTGGCTCAAATGATTCGCAAAACGGGGTCGACGCTGTAAAACTTACGCCGATCCTCAATAATCTTTTGCACGACACGAATGACCGTCTCTCGATCGATGGCGGGCGGGTGCTCGCGACCGGCTTCTCAGGTGGAGCTCGAGTCGCGACGGCCTTGGCAAATGCATGCCGCGACTGTGTTTTTGGCGTGATCGGCAGCGGTGCGGGTTTTTCTGAAGGGGTTGCCGTCAGTAAGTCTCTGCCGTTTATTTTCTTAGGCACGTCGGGTATCGACGACTTTAACTACTCGGAGCTCCGCGACCTTCAGAAAAAGCTCACATCGACGGGTATAACGAATCGGCTGCTGACGTTTGACGGCCAACACCAGTGGCCGCCGGAGCCGATCGCTGATCTGGCGATCGAGTGGTTTGAGATCCAGGAAATGAAGGCCGGCAAACAGTCAAAGGATGACGCAGTGATCGCCTCGGTGTTTGCTGCTCGTGCCCAGCGGGCTGACGCGCTCATCGGGGCGAAAAATAACATGGCGGCACACGACGAACTTGTCTCGCTTGTCGCAGACTTTTCCGGGTCGCGCGATACGTCGGACATTACGAAGAAGTTGGCGGATCTTGAACGATCGCGCGAGTACAAGGACGAGCTCCGAGCAGAAACGGAAGGTTTCAAGACCCAGGCCGCACAGATGGATGAGATCATTGGGCTCGAGGAGATGCTGTCCTCCCCAAGCCGCGCCGACATGTTTCCTCAGTTACGTCAGCGCGTGCGAGACCTTCGCACGCACTTTGACGATGCGACCGACTCACCGCAACGGCGGCTGTCGCGACGCGTGTTGAATGGCGTCTTTGTGTCTATGTTTCAAGGTGCGCTGCTCTCGGACGAACGGAACCGCAAGTATGACGATGCTCTTGCTAAGCTGGATCTCGCCACGGAGATCGCCCCGAAGAATCCCGAAGTACAGTACGATCGTGCCCGATTATTTGCGCTCAACAAAAACAAGAAGAAAGCGGTGGAGGCACTGTCAAAGGCGGTCGACCTTGGATTTAAGAATGTCGAACGGATCGCTCAGGAACAGGCCTTTGACGCGATAAGACAAGACGAGAATTTTGTACGCGTTGTAAAAGGAATGACACCCTGACTTTCATAACGAAAACCGCAGCGAACGCGCGATTCGGAATTTCTTTCGGATAACTTTGTGACTTTGATAAACACCCTAATTGAACATGGACGCTGAGACGCTCACGGCTATGATTGAATCGGAAATCGATGGGCG
>DASYKW010000278.1:0-19436 GCA_035995005.1 Pyrinomonadaceae bacterium | reverse complement strand
AAACATGACCTCGCCGCCGACCGTCGGCACGCCAAAACAGTTGCCGTAATGGCCGATGCCGGCGACGCAGCCTTTAAGGATCGACTTGTTGCGGTTGCCGTGCTTCGAATCGTCGAGCGGGCCGAACCGAAGGCTGTTCATCGCGGCGACGGGTCTGGCCCCCATCGTAAAGACGTCGCGGAGAATGCCGCCAACTCCGGTCGCGGCTCCCTGAAAAGGCTCGATAAAACTTGGGTGATTGTGTGACTCGACCTTGAAAGCGACACACCAGCCGTCGCCGATGTCGACGACGCCGGCATTCTCGCCGGGCGGCACGATCACGCGAGGACCGCTGGTTGGCAGCCGTTTTAGATGGATCTTTGACGATTTGTAGGAGCAGTGCTCGGACCACATCACGCTAAAGATACCGAGCTCGGTCATATTCGGCTCGCGAGCCAGGATCTCGCAGATACGGAGGTACTCGTCGGGTGTTAGATTGTGCTGCTCGACGATCTGCGGCGTGATAGCGTTCATTGGAGAAGCGGCGGCCCTCGAAATAAACAAAAGAGTTTATTCGTTTCGGTCGTCGTTATCAAACCGAAACCACAAACTCCGTTTTAGTTATATTTCTGCTACTGAGCGGGGGGAAACAGCTTGCCGATCTCGGCCGAGACGATATCGGACTTTATCTTGCCCTTCTTAAAATACGCGACCTCGCCGTCCGGTTTGATAAGGATCGTAAAGGGCAGGTCGCCGTTCCAATCTTTCGAGACAGTAGTTATCGCCGAGCTCTCGTCGACCGTGTGGAGAAGATAGGCCGGCATCGTGGCGTTCATCTCCTTGAGAAATTTCGGCACCCAGGTCGAGATGTCCGCAAGGTCGTCGAGCGACACGGTTACAAAATCGATCTTGCCCTTATTCGCCGCGTCGACCTTTACAAGCTCCGGAAACTCCTCGCGGCAAGGGTCGCACCAGGTTGCCCAAAAATTGATCAATCGCGGCTTGCCGTTAGGCTTGAGCAGGCCCTTGAGTCCCTCGAGATCGATCTGCGTCACGGGCGGACCGACCGGAGCTTTTTGTTTGCCGCGCTTCTGTGCCGTCGCGATCTGCCCTGCGATGGCGACTGTAAGCAACAGGGCGAATAGCCTGAGGAACCTTGATGCTATTGTCATTTATTCGACGGCTCGCTTGATCGAGCAGCCGAAGGCATTTGCGCTCGAACGCTCGATCTTTTTGCCGGCAAGCGCCGATTCAAAGGCCGTTTGCAGGAATCGCTCGGTCACGTTTCGCCCCGATCGGTCATTGTCGATCGCTCCGTGATAAAGCAGGACGTTATTCGCGTCGAGGTAGTAAGCCTCGGGCGTTACATTCGCCCCCAATTTATCCGCAACAACAAATCCCTTGTCGATCAGGACCGGAAAATCCCACGTCGTGGCGGCGTGCGTCTTGACTTGGTCGAGAGATTCGGTAACGTTCGAGTCGATACCGATGACATTGATACCCTTCGCTTTATAGGCCTTCGAAAGCTCGTTCATCCGTTGATCGTAGCCGCGAACCACGGGACACTCGGCAGAGATAAAGATCAAAACCGCACCGTTCTTGCCCCGTACGTCCTCCAGCGATCGCATCTTGCCATCCGTATCCGGAACAGAAAAATTGTCGATCTTTGAGCCCACAGCGACCTGAGAATATGCCGCGGCAACCATCAAGGTGATCGTGGCGAAAAGAAAAATTACCCTCTTCATAAAACCTCTCCTTTAACGAATCTCGATTTTATCAGAAATACGCAGTCCACCTTTCGATGGTTTCGCCGCGCGATATATCTTGGGCATTGGATGCACAAAATGGCTGCCCTGGCGTCTTGATCCGTACTAAAACTCACTAAAGCACAACTTTGTTCAAAGTTGTTTGATTTTGTGGAAACACTCCGGCATCTCTTCTTTTTATTAATAGGCGATCAGCCTCGCAGTGCCAAAAAGTGCTGCAGATCGCGTCAATACCCGTCCATCTACACACCTCAAATGAAAAAATCCTGCCTGATATTGCTCTCTCTTATTGGAGTCGTCCCGTGTTTCTCTCAAGATCGCCCGCGTACATTCGATAATTTTGACACTGTCCGCGGCGTCTCGATCTACGTTCCGACGAGGACCGCCATCGCCGCGAAGCGGGCATCGTCCAAGACACCGACGATCGATCAAAAGCTCAATAAAAAGACCGCTCTGGTAACACCTGTAAAGCGTTTTGTCGCACCCGTTTCGCGTGACATGAACGTCAGCGAGGGCCTTGCCGATGGCGAGATGTCGAAATTCTCGACGAAAAGCTCGTCTCGTATAACAATGGGTTCGAGCTCCGGCCTTAAGGGATTTACGACCGGCGATATCGCCGTGGACTCGTATATCGTGGATTCAAGCCGACGTTGGGGGATCGATCCGTTGCTGATCTATTCCCAGATGCATCAGGAATCGACCTTTAAGCCGCGGGCTATTTCGTATAAAGGTGCCAGCGGGCTAATGCAGCTGATGCCGGCTACCGCGCGCCGACTCGGCGTTTCGAATATCTTTGACCCCAAACAGAATATCGATGGCGGCGTGAAATATATGCGAATGCTGCTCGATATGTTTGGCGGCGATGTAAACCTGGCCCTCGCGGGCTACAACGCCGGTGAAGGAGCCGTGATGAGATTTGGCAACACAATCCCGCCATTTACTGAGACACGGGAGTATGTACGGCGCATCTCGGCCCGCTACGCATCGATCTCCGACGGGTCGTTCGCAAAGAGTTATCGCCGCGTAAACAACACGACTGCTGCCAAGCTCGAGAAACGGGACGCCCGGCCGCTGACGATCTACGAACCAAACGCCGTCGCGATCCGTCTGGCCGACGGACGAATGAGACTCGTAAACCAATAGGGCCTTTATCCGCGGATACGCGTGCAATCAAGTTTCCACCCATAGTAAACACTCTTCTCCAACTAGTCGAAAGACTTGCGACCGGTCGCGTGACCGGTCGCGTTTTTGTTTTCCCCTGGCATTCCGCGCATAATAGGGCCGCATGTTTTGCAACAGATGTGGGACAGAAAATAAGGACACGGCGGCATTCTGCCGCAAGTGCGGCGAGGCGTTGGAGGACGGTGAGGTCGAGACCCGCGTGGCATCGAGGCCAGAGCAATATGTCGCCCCTGTCGGTGGTCCGATCGAACAAACGGTGCATCCCGGTGACGAGGTCACAATCTTTGCGATCACTCCGACACTACTATTTGTAAAGGTCGGTTACGCTCTCGCGGCCGTTGGAGCGCTGCTGTTGGTCGCTGTGACAAGCACCTTTGCAGCTGCATACGTTTCCGTATGGCTGGCAATAGTGCTTGGACTCCTGCTCTTTGCGATCCCGGCTTATTTTCATCTGAAACAGAAGCTCGTACGCTATACGCTCGCTGAGACAAAGCTCGAGATAGGCTCCGGCCTTATCGCGACCACAACCCGCAACGTACCGCTCAGGCGGATCCAGGATGTGACGGTCTCCGCCACCGTCCTGCAAAGACTCGCCGGCCTTGGCGACCTTGTCATTGACAATGCGAGCGAAGAGGGGGGCAAGGTCGTCCTGAAAAATATCGATTCGCCTCGTCGTTATTCCGAAATGCTGCTTAAGCAGATGTCGAAACTCGAAAAATAAAAGGAGGGCTTAGAGCCCTCCTTCCCGTTCTATTTGGATCACGCCCTACGCATCCATGATCGGGGTAGAATCATCGTCATCGGCTTGCGAATAATACTTATCATAGCCGGAGCCATAATAGTAATAATAATCCTGCGAATTCTCCTTCAGACCGTTGAGCACAACGCCGTATATCCGAGCTCCGATCGCTCCAACTCGCTGCTTGAACTGGCGCATCAGATGGATCGAGCTCTTATTCGCCATCGCGACGAGTACGACACCGTCTACCAACGTAGATAGGATCGCCGCATCCGTGAAAGAGATCGCCGGTGGCGAATCGATGATGACGTGCTTGAACCGGCCGCTGAGAAAGGTCAGCAGGTTACGCATCTCGTTTGAACTCAGCAGCTCGGCCGGATTCGGCGGGATCGGACCACTCGTAATGACCTTGAGCTTTGGCAGGTCCTCGTATGTCCGCAGAAGGTTCTCGGTGTCCTTGTCACCTGAGAGGTAGTTCGTCAGCCCCTGAGTGTTTTCTAGAGAGAAGTGCGTGTGCAGCCGCGGCCGCCGGAGGTCGCAGTCCACAATTACGACATCCGCTCCAGACTGTGCCAGGGTGATAGCAGTATTGATAGCCGTGGTTGTCTTGCCCTCGGCCGGCTGCGACGAGGTCACGAGGATGGTCTGCGGCGGTTTACCGGCTGATGAGAACAAGAGGCTTGTTCTCAAGTGGCGGTAAGCCTCGGCGACCGGTGAATGTCGGTCGTCCATCGTGATCAGGGCCGTCGAGGAGACCGACGATCCATTCGTACCGTTTTTCGACGCCAGCAGACTACGTTTCTCCGTTGTCAGATGGTGAGGAATAAGAGCAAGTGTCGGCAACCCCAAATGTCGGCTTATATCGTCAGATGTCCTAACTGAATCATCGAGATAATCCAGCAAGAAAGCCAGGCCAACGCCCGCGCCGAAGGAAAGCAGGAACGCGAGCAAAATATTCCTATTGCGCTGTGGGCCGATGGGTGAAGTCGGGGTTACCGCATGGTTCTGAATCTGAATATTGTCCGGTCTGCCAGTGGCCAATCCGAGTTCCTGCTCTTTTTGTCGCTGGATATATGTGTCGAGAAGACCGCGGTTAGATTCGATCTGTCGCTTGAGTCCGGTCAACTTGGTCTCAGCTACGCCCTCGATGTTAGCCTGCGATGATGCCTGCTCAAAAAGGGCACGCTGACGGCTCTCCCGGGCTTGGGCGGCGGCGAGAGATGAGCTAAGACTCGCAATCACTTCACGTTCTGCATTCTTCTCGGTGATCAGTCCCTGAGCCTGTACTTTGCCCGATACCTCGCGATAGATCTTTTCCTTCTGGGCTTCGAGTTCGCGTATTTGAGCATCCTTTGCGACAACGTCTTTATACTGCGGGGTATACCGAACAAGTAATCTCTCTCGCTCCTCCTTCGCCACATTGATCCTTGTTTCCATTTCTTCCATCCGCTTCTCGAGGCCCGCCTGTCGCACGAGGTTCTGGCTGCGGGCGTCCTGGATCGCTTTGTTGTCACCGACGACCGACAAGATATCTCCCTTACCGCTCGCCGCCACCGCAGCAGAATACGTCGTCTGGAGCTTACTTAGCTCGTTTTGAGCATCTCGCCACTGAGTCAGTAGAGCGCCAAGATCGCTAGCTCTAAGGTCGCCGCCCTTCTCCATAAGGGGCAGGTTTGACGAGCGCATTTCTGCGACATAATCATCTTCCTCCTGAATTACCGTTGCCTTGAGCTCCTCGATCGACTTATTAAGATCTTCGAAGGCTTTCTCTGCACCGGACGTTTCACGCTCAGCATCTTCCTTAACGAAAAGCTCAGCTACCTTATCAGCAACCCTAGCCGCAAGCGCCGGATTCACGCTTTGGATCGAGATGTTAACGATGTTAGTTTTCTCAACCTGCTCGACGCGGAGGCCACCTACGAGAGCGCCAGCATAACTTTCGGCCCGGGCGGCTTCCTCGGGCGTAAGCTGTACGAGGGCGCCCTTTTCCTCCGTGGAAGCTGAACTGTCGCCTACTATCGGTAGTTGGTCGTCTGCCGCGGCCGGCTTTTGCCCACCAGTAAAGAGCGAGCGCATTCCAGCTATGATGCCGCGATCCTGTAGGTTGAATAGATTCGCGTCGCGTTGGAGGCCAAGCGCGATAACGACCCTCTTCATTAGGTCCTGATTCTGGAGGAGCTGGAGCTGAGTGTTGTAATACCTGGGATCGTCACCAAGATTGATATTGATCGACTCTTTCTGCGTCTGGGGGGCCTTACGGGGATTGATGATCATTCCCGTCGTGGCCGAATAGATCGACGGCTGACGGTACGAATACAACGCTGAGGCCGCGGTCACTAGTACCGTGATCGCTATTATCAGCGGGAGACGCTTGTAAACGACGTTAAAGTACTGACGTATCGACCGCTTGCTATCGAGCGTGTCGTCATAAGATCCCGGGTATGGGAGAGAGACGTCAATTCCACTGGTTTGAAGGCCGTGCGTAACCGGCAGCGGCGTTAGCCGCTGATCATTTTCCATACTACAAAAACTACCTCTTCTCTAGCGGCTAAAGATCCCGCCGCCCAAAACGCTCGAAGAGCGCATTTCTGACTATTCAATCCCGATTGTAACACGAGTGACCAAGAGGCGGCGCCACCCTTTTTGACCTTCTTTTGTCTGCCGTGAGCCCCGAATGTTATATTGTTCATTTGCCCACAAGGCCGGAAATCTCAGCCGCTTGCCTTTATATGATCGACATTTCCAATGTGAACGGTGATGGAGACTTCGATCTTGGTATCGAAGGCTTTAGCTATTCTGACCTGTTTGATGCCGTGAAACTTAGGGCACTTGCCGAGCGGTTTTATCTAGATGTCGAAAAGGCCGACCCGTTACTCAGCGACGCCCTCAACAGGTACATTGCAGCCCACGGACATGGGTTTGAGCGCCGGGTCGAGTCAAAGATACTTACGGACGCGGCGCCTTATCTCTCGGACTTTATAGCTCGACTTTTCCGGATCACGGAGGCCCGTGCGGACCTTGGCGAGGAGATCATCGTCCAAAACGCGGTCTGGAAGTACAAATTCTTTGTTCAGCGTCGCGCGGCCAAAAAATTCAAACCAGACCAGCTCGCCGAGATGAATGAAGGTCAGCTATGGCTCGCGGTCACACAGTTACGCAACACGGCTTTTGACGAGACGCTCGTCCGCGACGAAGAATTGTCGATCGCAGAGATGACATGCCGATTGCTCGATGCTGAAGAGGCACTAGGGAAGGAGAATGACGAGGTCCTACCGTCGGTCCACGACACGGTGGTGCGCGTCACGGCAGCGTATGAAAAGCTGAAGGACGCAGAATTCGGTAAACTCTTCTCCCATAACATCATAGAAGAAACCGCGACCGGCGATCTGCCCACGGTCAAGGCGGCATTGAGGGTGATCGAGTCATGGTCGGCAGTGGCCTTCGCCAGCAAGTCGCGGAGATGGTACAGCTTCAAAGTGCCTCACGGGCTCGACTACCAAAACCTCGTTCACCTGATCCACCCGGAGGCCGAGGTTGCCAACATCATGCGCGGGGCCGAGGATATTCTGCGGCGACGTGACGGCTTTAAGCTCACCGACGACCGCGGCACGATGCGCGATGCTCTGTACGAGATCGACTACTGCTTGATCTGTCACGAGCGTGAAAAGGACTCATGCTCGACAGGTCTTCGCGAGCCTGACGGCACGCCAAAACGCAACCCGCTTGGAATTAAGACCGATGGCTGCCCGCTGGATGAGCGGATCTCCGAGATGCATTTGCTCAAGAAGCAGGGCGACTCGATCGGCTCGCTCGCACTCGTTGTCATCGACAATCCGATGTGTGCCGGCACCGGCCATCGTATCTGCAACGACTGCATGAAGGGCTGTATTTTCCAGAAGCAGGAGCCCGTCAATATTCCGCTGGCCGAGACGCACACCCTAACCGACGTGCTCGATCTGCCTTACGGATTTGAGATCTACAGCCTGCTAACGCGATGGAACCCGCTCAATGCCAAGCGGCCGTATCCGCTTCCTTACAACGGCAAGAACGTCATGGTCGTCGGTCTCGGACCGGCCGGGTACACACTTGCTCATTATCTGCTGAATGAGGGATTTGGCGTGGTCGGCATTGACGGATTGAAGATCGAGCCGCTTCCCGCCGACTGGACCGGTAAGCTCGGACGCGAATGCCCAAAGCCGATCAAGGACATCTCGGAGATCACCGAGGACCTTGACGAGCGTATCCTCTCGGGCTTTGGCGGCGTCTCGGAGTATGGGATCACGGTCCGTTGGGACAAGAATTTCCTCACGATGGTCCAGCTGATACTGTCGCGGCGAAAGCGTTTCCGCGCGTATGGCGGCGTTCGTTTTGGCGGAACGCTGATGATCGAGGACGCGTGGGATTTTGGATTCGACCATATCGCGATCGCTACGGGTGCGGGACGGCCAACGATCGTCCCTATGAAAAACAACCTGATCCGCGGCATCCGCCAGGCGTCCGATTTCCTGATGGCCTTGCAGCTCACCGGAGCGTTCAAAAAGGATACCCTGTCGAATCTTCAGGTCAGGCTGCCGGCGGTCGTTATCGGCGGCGGTCTCACCGGCATCGACACGGCGACCGAGCTGTTTGCGTACTATCCCGTTCAGGTCGAGAAGATGCTCAGCAAATACGAGCAAGTGATCGCCGAATTTGGTGAGGAAGGCGTCGCCGAGAAGTTTGACGAGGAGGAGATCCGTGTCCTTCAGGAATTTCTGGAACATGGTCGCGAGGTCCGCGCCGAGCGAGCACGTGCCGCGGCCGCCGGCGAGGCTCCCAACTTTGTTCCGCTCATTCGCGGCTGGGGCGGCGTTTCGCTCATCTATCGCAAACGGCTGCAGGATTCGCCCGCCTATCGCCTCAATCACGAAGAGGTCCAGAAAGCCCTTGAGGAGGGCATTGATTTTGTCGAGTGCATGAATCCCGTCGAGGCTGTTCCGAACGAATACAACGCCGTGAAGGCCTTGATATTCGAGCGCCTCGAATACGTCGCGGAGACGGGTAAATTCGAAAAGACCGGCGAGATGCACGAGTTCCCGGCCCACACGGTCTGCGTCGCCGCGGGCACGTCGCCGAACGTCATTTACGAAAAGGAAAAGCCCGGTACCTTTAAGATGGACGAGTGGGGACAATTCTTCGAGCCGCATAAGGTCGCGAGGAATGGTGACGGCAAGCCGCACGCCGTCGGCGCCGCGAAGGGCGAGCCTGCATTCTTCACGAGTTACGAGCACGACGGAAAGTTCATTAGCTACTACGGCGACAATCACCCGCAGTACGCCGGCAACGTCGTCAAGGCGATGGCGTCCGCAAAGCACGGCTACGAGCATGTGGTCGAGCTGTTCGTGGATGAATTTGCCAGCCGCGGCGAACTGCCCCAGGCTGAAAGAGATGAGATCTTTGACAAGCTGGAGGCGACACTCGATGAGCAACTTCGAGCGTATGTCGTAAGAGTCGAGCGCCTGACACCGACGATCGTCGACGTCATCGTTAAGGCACCGCTGCAGGCTCGCAAATTCGAGCCCGGCCAATTTTACCGGCTGCAAAATTTTGAGACTTCGGCGCCTATCATCGACGGCACGCGGCTTTTGATGGAGGGTCTTGCGCTCACCGGAGCCTGGGTCGACGAAGAAAAAGGCCTGCTCTCGATGATAGTCCTCGAGATGGGAACGTCATCTCGGCTCTGCTCGCTTCTCAAGGAAGGCGAAGAGGTCCTTGTAATGGGACCTACCGGCACGCCGACGGAAATCCCCGAGAATGAAAACGTGCTGCTCGCGGGCGGCGGTCTTGGCAATGCAGTGCTCTTCTCGATCGCGCGAGCATTGCGTTCACGAAATAACAAGGTCATCTACTTCGCGGGATACAAGAACGGCCACGATCTTTTTAAACGGGAGGAGATCGAGAACGCGACGGACCAGATCGTCTGGGCGACCGATCTTGGAGATGAGATCCAGCCGGCGAGATCGCAGGATGCGCATTTCCGGGGAAATATCGTCCAGGCGATGATCGCCTATGCTGAAGGCCGAACGGGATCGCAAACTGTTGATATGAAAGCGGTTGACCGCATCATCGCGATCGGTTCGGACCGGATGATGAATGGGGTTCGTGAGGCACGGCACACGACGCTAAAGCCCTTTCTGAAGGAAAATCACGTCGCCATTGGCTCTATCAACTCACCCATGCAGTGCATGATGAAGGAGGTCTGCGCCCAATGCCTGCAGCGACACGTCAATCCGCACACCGGCGAGGAGTTTTTCGTTTTCTCTTGCTTTAACCAGGACCAACACCTCGACTTCGTTGATTTCAAGAACCTCAACGAGCGGCTTCGAGCGAACAGCGTTCAGGAAAAGCTAACGAATCTCTGGCTGGATCGTGCGTTGAGCCTCTTGTAAGGTCCCGCCTGAGTGGGGCAAAACATTCGCGAGCTTATATTTTCTCGAATATGATCCCATCATCTCCCTCACCTTTCTCATACATTTCACCCAGACACGCAGCGAATTCGGGGCGGTTGACCACCTGCTTTTTTGAGAGAATGGTCAATCTGGAAAACCCTGGATCGATCACTGATAGAAACTGGTCCACGGTTACGCCGCTAACATTCTTGAGGTGATGAGGCAAGAACTCGACAGCAAGCAATGCAGCGTTGGCGAGTATCTCGGGCATTCCCTTTAAGGCAAAGTATTCCGACCCCTCGATATCCATTACGACCATGTCGAATTGTTTATCGTCGAGGTACGCATCAAGGCTGACCGCTTTTACAGATACCACTTCGGGATCATCGTAGTAATACACGAATTCCTTGCTTTTTGGCACTCGTTTGCTGCCGCCGGAATTTGCTCTGCTAAGGAGAAAATCGATGTTTTCGTCCTTATCGCTCGCAGCGATGTTGATCGTCCGGCAATTGGTAATGGAATTCAAAGTTATGTTCGTCGTAAGCAGTTCATACGTAACTGGGTTCGCCTCGATGGCGACAACCTCCTTGCAAAGCTTTGAGATCGGTATGGCCAACGTGCCAATGTGAGCTCCGACGATCAGGACCCGGCTATCCCGCGTAACATAAGATCTAAAGCGTTCAAGTTCGCCCAATGCCCACGCCCCTTCCGTTCTCAAGGCCCGGCCTATCACGAAGTCCTCCGGATCTACTGCGAACAACCCGTTTTCGGACTTTACTACCACGGCATAGACATGCGGCCCGAGCATCTTCTTGATAATGGCGCCGCTCGCTGCTTGAAGTTTTAATTCCTCATCCATCCTGTAGCCCCGATCTGACGAGCAAAGTGCTCTTTTTGAATGGTGGGTTTCCGAAACGAAGCCTATCGATCAACCGCCGCTTTTTACTGAAGACGAACACTCCTCAGCCGCAAGATCGAATGCGGTCGCCTGATGTCCAGATATCGCCAATCGCCATCCCGAATATCATTGTTCTGAGTTTCCTGGAAAGGGTCGAGGGGAAGGCGACGTAGCCCTTCGTGTGGATCGGTAAAGATCCTTCTCCCGAGCCGTAGAACCATTCGTTCCGAGCGTATATCTCTCCAAATCGTTGTCGCATTTACCAACTGAGGTGGACCACCGACTCAACCCTTCCGACAATGTCATTGCGCCGATTCCTGATCGGCATCGGTGAAAGCTCGGGCAATGCGTCGGATGAGATAAGCCCGAGTTGCTTCAAGATAGAGACCGCTACAACGGGTCGGCCGCGATGATCGTCTCCATCCGAAACTTTCAATGCAATGCCCAAGCCAGACGGATAACGGTCGCATGGCAGCACGCCGCAGCACCACACGCCGTCGGCGCCGACCTTCGAAACGACTTTTCCGGCGGCGGCTCTCATCAACATTGTATCGAGCCGGCCCGTGCCGCCGATAAGCTCTGGATAGTTGGTCATGGCGCCGACGACGCGGGCCGCGGCATTTTGAACTGTCGGATCAAGACGAACGGGATACACAAGATTTACGAAGCTTTTGGCCATCGAACGCACCGGAACGGCAAAGTTGGGCGCGGCGCATCCATCGATCCCGATAGAGATCTCATCAACAGGCATTTCGGCAAGGTCCGATACGCATCGCAACACCCGACGCTGGACAGGATGATCGATCTGCTCATAGGTCGCAATATCCGCGTCAATATGCTTTGCGAGGGCGAGCATTGCAGCATGCTTGCCAGAGCAGTTATTGTGAAGCTGTGTCGAAGTCTCTCCGGCCCGCAGCAGCTTGTGAGACTCCTCCTCATTGAATGGCAGGTGGGCTCCGCATCTAAGATCGGATTCCGTAAATCCTGCCTTGTTCAGCATTCGGATCACGCGCTCGACGTGCATTGGTTCCCCGGAGTGCGAAGCACTCGCCATCGCGATCTCATCATCCGTGAAGCCAAATACATCCGCGGCGCCGCTTGTAATAAATGGAATAGCCTGAAAAGGCTTACACGCCGACCTAAAGAACGTCACCGTCGACGTGCTGCCCGCGTCGAAGATATCATTCCCCTTTCCATCGACGATCGAGACGTGGCCCGAGTGGACAGATTCCACTATGTCGCCGCGAATGACACTTGCAAGTTTCATGTCGGCCATAGCTAGGCAGCCGCGGTGAGCATAGCCCGTGCGTTCTCGCGTGCGGCGTCCGTGACATGCTCACCGGCAAGCATGCGGGCAAGCTCCTCGATCCTTTGCTGTGGCTCAAGCTCGCGCACACCGATCGTTGTGTTTCCGCGAGACAGCCGCTTCTCGACGACAAAATGGTGATCGGCAAGCGACGCGATCTGCGGCTGATGCGTTACGCAAAAGACCTGGCTGACCGACGACAGGGCTTTCAGTTTACGGCCAACGGCCTCTGCCACACGGCCGCCTATGCCAACATCCACCTCGTCGAAGACGGCGGTCTTACCCTTCTCGTGCGGCCTCGCGACGGTCTTGAGCACTAGCATTAGACGCGAGGCCTCACCGCCGGAAGCTACCTTCGCTAACGGCCGAACGGTTTCGCCCGGATTTGCCGAAAAATAGAATTCCACGCGATCGGTACCGTTAGGACCAAATATATCGACAGTTTGAAAACGAACTTCAAATTTCGCCTTATCGAGTGCGACATCGCGAAGCTCGCTCTCGACAGCTTTTGAAAATCTCACGGCGGCCTTTTCGCGCAGTGTGTGGAGGTTCGCTGCGGCCGCGAGATATGCTTGCTCGGCATCCGCAAGCTCTTTTCGCAGTTCCTGTTCGCGGAGGTCGGCTGTCTCTATATTTTCGAGTCGCTGCTCAGCATCCGCGAGATGGGCGAGCACCGCGTTGATCGACTCGCCGTACTTACGCTTGAGCCGCGATATCTCGGCGAGGCGGTCCTCGATCTCATTTAGACGCTCAGGGGAAATTTCAAGTTTCGAGCGATACGCTCGAGCGGTCGCCGCCACTTCCTCAATTACCGCCCGGGCAGTCGCCAGTCCTTCGTCGAATTCGTGCAGGCTGTCCTCAAATTGAGCTAGCTCGGTAATAGCTTTGGCCCCACGGTCGAGAGTCGATAGTGTGGCATTTTCGTCCTCATAAAGCAGCGAGTAAGCCTCGGTGCTCAAGGCCGCGAGCTTCTCCGCGTTCGCAAGTCGCCGCTTTTCTGTCTCAAGCTCGGTGTCTTCGCCAGGCTTGAGACTGGCTGAGCCGATCTCATTCACCTGAAAGCCCAGGATGTCGATAAGCTGCAGCTTTTCGGACTCATCCTTCTTAAGACTTGCAAGCTCGTCCGAGACCCGCTCCCACCGGCGATAGGCATCGGCGACGGCACCCTTCTGAGGCTCGGCGGCGGCGAAATCATCGAGCATGATCACGTGACTCGCAACATCATAAAGAGTCGCCTGTTCGCCCTGACCGTGAATGTCCGCGAGTGCGGGGCCGAGTTTCTTTAGAAAAGATCGTGTGACAAGCTGGTCATTGACGAAGATGCGATTCTTACCGTCGCGCGAGAGGTCGCGACGAACGATCAGCTCACCGTCGGTGGAGTCGACACCGCTCTCGTCAAGCAGCGCCCCAAGCGGGTGATCTTGTCCGATCTCAAAGACGCCCTCGATGCGCGCAGACGATTCGCCCTGCTTGATCAGATCGGTTGAGACTCTTTCGCCCGTAAGAGCGACGAGGCTATCAACGATGATCGATTTGCCAGAGCCGGTCTCGCCCGTGAGCAGGTTAAAACCCTCGCCGAACTCGATCTCGAGCTCGTCTATCAGGGCGATATTTCGAATGCGAAGTTGGGACAGCACAACTTATCTCTTGGGCACGATGCCCGCACCCTTGAACCATTTCCCCGCCGAAAAAATCGCGTCAGGCGGCGAGTTTTTCTCCAGGTCCGGGGCGGACCAATCTATGACACGTTCGCGTTTATAGAATAGCAGTTCGGCAAGCTCGCCCGTTCTTGTCGTGCCAAACCTTTGTACGACATTGAATCCGCTCGCGTCGTATTCCTCAAGTCCCCGCAGACCGCCGAGCGGTCCCATCATCCGGATATATGTCGGGGCCGCAAAACTTGCCCGCCGCCGTTCGGTGACACAGCCGAGATCGGCCATCGCAAACGTCGAAGGGTCTGTGGCCGCCTGCGGCGTCACGCTGACGATGTTCGCCCGGCGAAAGACGTAATTGACAAGCGCGCCCGAGCTGTTCTCGATCAGATCGAGATAAGGCTGCGGCGACTGGTCACGTTCGCCGCCGGTCGCGATCGACTCAAGCGCGGTCATAAAGGCGACAAAATTTAACTTGACGAGATACATCTCATCCTTACCGTAAAGGCCCCCGGTCTCGATCAGGATCGTCGGCGTCCCCCATGCGGAAAAGTTATCGCCAAAAGCCGTCGGAGTGTATTCGTCCGGATAACGAGAGATATGACCGGGAATGAAGCGCTGAAGTGCCGTCACGATCGCCGAAGCTATGCGCGTGTTGCGTTCCTGGCCGGGAGTCGTCGTTTTTTCCGCATCCCCGTAAACGACGAGCAGTGAGATGGTCGCCTGAATCGGTGAATGTCCGACAGTGGTCAGGTATTGCTGATTGTGAAGGTTAAATCCGATCGCCGGATTCCAGTCGTCCCGGAGCTGCTTGAGCAGTCTCGCCTCGGGCGACCTGAGATCGAGAGCATCGCGGTTGATATCGATATCCTGTTGATTGCGCCGCTGATACAACTCGGCCCCGTCAGGATTCAACATTGGTACTGCCCGTATCGTTACGGTCGATTCGAGCTGCCTGATATTCTTGTCGCCGCGATGCTTTTGAAAATAGGCAAACATGTCGATCAGGGCCGATGTCGCCGTCGGCTCGTCACCATGCATCTGCGACCACATCAAGATCTTGAGCGGTCCGTGGCCCCATTCGATCTGATATATCTCGCGATTTGCGAAAGATAGACCCACCTGGTCGACCTTGATGCCGGCCTTCTTCAACTGATCGAGCGACTTTTTTAGGTCCGCGTGACGGACGTCAGAAGGCGGCATCCTGCTTACATGGTCCGCTTCCCAGGCGTCCGCTAGCTTGTCAGGGGTCTGCATAGGGGCATTGAAGGCGGCGAGAAGGATGATCGCCGCGAGCGTACATAGGCCAGGCCGCATAGTCGATAAGATAGATGGAATTCGTGATCTCGGCAATATCACCGTTTTAGTAGCTCCAAATATAGGTTCTCGGTCGCATCGCACATAGTGGCGAGGTTGAATTTCGAACGTGCTTCGGCCTTTAATCTTGCGGCCAATGCCGCCCTCTTCTCGTCGTCATCCAGATAACGCGTGATCACGGCGGCAAGCTCTAACGGGTCCCGGACGGGGACAAGTGCATCCTCGTCTGTGACAAGGGTCATCGCTCCGTCCGTAGCAGTCGCTACTACTGGCGTTCCCGCAGCCATCGCGTCCAGAATGGCGAGGCCAAAGCTCTCAGAATGCGACGGCGAGACAAAAAGATCGGCCGCGGCGAGCAGCGGCGAGATGTCGTCGAGCCAGTCGAGCCATATGAAGCGGCCATCGAGACCGAGGACCTTGACGAGTCGTTTTAACTCACGGCGAAACTTCTGATCGAGTGAATTGTCCTTACCAGCGATCACAAAATACGCGTCATCGTGGACCTTTACGACCTCGTTTGCCGCCAGCACAAAGTCCCGCTGGCCCTTTAGCAGCTTGAGCTCGCCCAGCGTTACCACGAGCGGTGAGGAGACCGGGATTGAATGCAGCTCGCGGAACGCAGCAGCCTTCTCCGTTTGGGTCTCGTCTTGTTCCGTAAAGCTGATGCCGTTCGCGATCACGGCGATCTTTTTTCGCGGAAACACGCGCTCGAGATGGTCGCCGACCGCGGGAGAAACTCCGATCGCTCTGTCCACGTTTCTTAAGGCGAGTCGGTGAAAGGATTTCATCGGAAACATCACGTGGCGAGTGAGCACGAGACGAACGTTCCCCGCCGATCGGGCCGCGATGCTAGCGGCGATATAATCCCTCGCGACGTGAGCGTGTAACACGTCGACGTCGTTCTGTTTTAAGAAGCGCGCGATGCGGTTGGCGCTGAACATCCCAAAGGAGTTGCGGATGGAGACATGGAATATCCGCTCCGCCGGGACAAAGTCAAGGCGATCCTGCCACTCGTTCGTAGGCCTCAGGCCGACGTAGATCTCGTGGCCCCGCGATGTCATCTCACGCGCCAGATCAACGACGTGCCGCTCGCCGCCGCCAAATGTGATCGCCGAGGAGATGTAGAGGATCCGCATACGCGAGTTTTATGATACACACCCTTGAGAATGAACCTATTTCACGGACGCCGGATAACAAAAAAAGAGGCCGCCCCTCGCGAGGTGACCTCATAGTCTAAAGCAATGCGGCTAACGCTAGAAAGAGTAGCGTAGGCCCAATTGGTAAGTGTAGACGTCCGCCCCGGTCACACGCCGCGTGAAGGTCGAGGTGATCAGCTGACTGGAAAACGTGTTCAACCGGAATGTAGGACGGCTGGTCGTAGCATCGATCCCGACGAACGCCAGCGGGTTAAAGTTGTTGTTTGCCGGCGTCACTGCCCCACCCCAATTGTGATTGAGGAGATTTCCAAAGTTTAGGATGTCGGCCCTGAGCTGGAGGTGTTGTTCCGCCCCCAGGAACTTGACGTGAAAGTCCTGTGAAAAGCTCATATCAAGCTGGTGCCTCAGCGGATAGAATACCGCCCCGCGAAGAGCATACTGGCCCCGGTGTGACGAAAGGTATTTATCCTGATTGATATATGCCTCCCACGCCGCCGACTCCTGTGCAGGGGTGAACGCACCATTTGCCACGAAGAGCGTTTCCGACGGATCTTTCTGGATGTAGATCATGTCGTTTTGCGTGCCGTCTCCATTCATATCATTCGAATACCTATAGCTATTGGTGCTTTGGGTCTTCGATTCCCAGAAGGCGGAGATCGTGGTTCCGCCAAAATGGAAGTAATCGATGTGATAGGAAGCAGCCGCATAAACGCGATGCCCCATTGTCGCAGAGCTGTAACTGAGCTCAGGAGCGTTCGGGTTTCCTCTGGTGAAGATCGCTCCAAACGAGGTACCAGCCGTCGACGAGGCGTCGACGAGGTTCTTTGAAACACCGTACGCGTATCCACCCTTAATCCAGACTCCATGTGACGAGCGCTTCTCGAGAGTGAAAGCGATATTCGATGCCCTGCCGACATTGGAATTCTCGAGAGTGATCGCCTGAACGACCGCGCAGTTGACCTTTACTTGCTGGCCGGCATTCAAGCCGGTACCCGGACAGGTGTCCGCGATCCAGCGTGGCCTGTTGTCAGCGCCGACAAAAGCGCCGTCCGGAGCCGACAGGTTGGCATTGATGTATGCCGTGCCGTTCACATCCCTCGAATACAGGTACTCAGCACCAGCGATCAAGTTGAATGGAAGCTGGTAGTCGACCGCAAAACTTGAACGCCATATCGCGGGAAACTTATAGTTCGGTACTGTAAAGTTAAGGTCCTGCGCTCCGGCGACAGGAGCTCCTGTCACGCTCGCCGGCTTGTAGGCGTCTGGGTTTGGGTTGAAATGGTATGGAAACGTCCCGGGTGCCTGACCCGTCGTGGAGTCCAGATTGGTTATGTTTGTAAGCACTCCGTTGTTGCCGATCTGATTGGAGATCCAGACGTATGGAGGACGTGCAGAGAAGACGCCTGTACCGCCGCGGAACTGGAGTTTTGCGCTCCTGAGAGGCGAGTAATTAAAGCCCAGGCGTGGTGAGTAGAGGACATTCCTGCCTGGCAGCTTCGAGGTGCTCAGTTTGAGAGGACTGCCGTCCCCATTGCGGAACGTCAGTGTGTCGACGAGCGGATTCGCAAACCCGGTTGCTCCAAAGAACGGCACCTCCACACGCAAGCCGTATGTAATGTTCAGGTTTTCTCTGATCTTCCACTGATCCTGCCCGTAAACGCCAACATATTTGACGTCGAGCGGCTGGATCGGGATCGTGGAGCCCGGGATATTGTTGTACCTGACGTTAAATCTCGCCGGATTTACGGTTGACGGGGTTCCGTTCAAAAACGCATTCGCATCCGCGTAGAAATCGGTGAACGATCTATACGAATATATGCTCTGGGATGACGGGAAGAAAATGTTGAGAGAATGATACTGCTCAAAGCTCATACCCGTCTGGTAGGTATGCCGTCCACGGTACCAGGACAGATTGTCCTGGATCTGAAATGAGTGATATTGAAGCGTGTTTAACGGCGTGAAAGGCTCATATCCTGCCGACGTTAATGTTGTACTCGCACTGAGAGAGGCCGAACCGTCGTGAATGTCGATGAGCGGGAAAAGTTTAGTGGTGTTCGGACGACTTTCATCCTGCAGTGTATAGCCTACGATAAGGCTGTTGGCGACATGCGGGCTGAAGGTGGATGTCCACTCGCCCACGTAAGAGTCGATATTCTCTTGGATCTTGTAGCCTGAGTTTTGGAAACTCAGGAAGCTGAGCCCGTTCGAGCCGCGGCCAAACCCTGCCGTACCGCCGCTGTTGGACGTACTGATCGGATTGTCGGTTGTAGACCTGAGTCGCAGATACCGGAAAGTAAATCGGTTTCCGCTATTTATGTTCCAATCGTTCCTAAAAAGGAACTTGGTAGCCGGGATCGAAAAGTTGTAACCCTGATAGGCTCCGGTATCATATCCGAACTTTGACTGCAAAAAAGCACTAAACGTATCAAGATCGGAAGCTTTGACCTTAGAGACTGAGCCGCTTTGGCACGTTTGTCCGGTATTACACGCTGTGAACGTGTGTGCTGGCTTAGAGGTTTTCTCATTCTCATAGCTGAAGAAAAAGAATGCCTTGTCCTTACCCGATGCAACTGCGTGGCTGGGTGAGCCTTCGCCAAACCTCAAGTACGGCAGTGGTCCGCCAATCGTGAATCCCCACAATTTATAGTCGAGCTGACCACGATTAAAAAGGAGATTGCCGGTCTTAGTTCCGCCAAACGTCTCATTTCGAAAGTCGTAATAAGCCGATCCATGATAGGTATTGGTTCCGCTCTTGGTAACCGTGTTAATTCCGGCACCGACGAAATTGCCCTGACGGACGTCGTAAGGGGCCACATTGACCTGAAACTCCTGGATCGCTTCGAGCGATATCGGCGAGACATTGGTTCGCTCTCCGGGCTGGCCGCTAAGTCCAAATGAGTTATTAAAGTACGAACCGTCAACCGTAATGTTGTTCATACGGTTGTCCTGACCCGCTATCGAGCCGCCAAACGGACCGCCGCCGTAGAACGGCGAGAGCTTGGCAAAATCGTTGAT
>DASYKW010000277.1:0-5552 GCA_035995005.1 Pyrinomonadaceae bacterium | reverse complement strand
TCGATGAAATCGTCGATCATCCCGCCGTCGAGCGGACCAGGACGATACAAGGCATTCAAGGCCGAGAGGTCCTCGAGTTCCTTTGGACGAAGCCTGCGGCACATGTCCGCCATGCCGGACGACTCAAATTGAAAGATCGCTTCGGTTCGCCCATCGGCGAAAAGCTGCATTGTCCTTTCGTCGTTATTCGGGATCTTTGTCCAGTCGATCTCGACGCTGAGCCGGTCCTTCATCGACGCGAGCGTGTCGGCGATGATGGTCAGCGTGGTGAGCCCGAGGAAATCCATCTTGAGCATCCCGACCTTTTCGAGATCGCCCATCGGATACTGACTCGTCAATTCGTCCTTGCCGCTCATCGCGACAGGCACGAGCTCGTGAAGCGGCTTTGGACTGATAACGACGCCGGCGGCGTGAACCGACGTGTGACGCGAGCAGCCCTCGAGCTTGAGCGCGAGATCGACAAGCTCCTTGACTTTAGCGTCCTTTTTGAACATCTCGGCAAGCTCCGGCACGGTTTCCAAGGCTTGAGAAATGCTGACGTTTCGGCCCCGGATCGGCGGCGGGATGAGCTTTGCAACCTTCTCCACCGCGCCAAAATCCATCCCCAACGCGCGTCCGACGTCCTTGATCGCCGCCCGCGACGCCATCGTCCCAAAAGTGACGATCTGGCAAACGGACTCCTGGCCGTAAAACTCGGTCACGTGCCTTATCACATCGCCGCGGCCACGGATGCAAAAGTCGATATCAATATCAGGCATCGAGATGCGTTCAGGGTTTAAGAACCGCTCGAACAGCAATTCATACTGCAGCGGATCGACGTCCGTGATTCGCATACAATAGGCCGCGAGCGAGCCCGCAGCGGAGCCGCGACCGGGACCGACAGGAATACCCTGGTCTCTCGCATACTTGATGAAATCCCAAACGATCAGAAAGTAACCAGGAAAGCCCATCTTCTTGATCGTTGCGATCTCTATGTCGAGTCGCTCCGAATACTCGTCGAGCGAGTGAACGAGAGTGTCATTCGCAATGCGCGGCTCCCATTCCTCGCTGCGACGCTCCTCAAATCCTTTGCGCAGGACTTGTTCAAAATAGTCGTCGGTTGAGAGGTCGGGAACCGGGATCGGAAAGCTCGGCAGCTGGCGCACGTCATCGCCCTGCGGAATCTCAAGCTCACACATCTCGGCGATGCGGCACGTGTTCGCCAGCGACTCGGGCAGCTCAGATCCGAAGATATCCCACATTTCCTCGGCGGAGCGTAGATAACGCCGGGCATCGGTAAAGTCGCTATTCGACGACAATGTGCGGCCCTCGCCGATGCACATCAGCAACTGCTGGGCGCGGGCATCCTCTTGGTTGAGATAGTGGACATCGTTGGTCGCGACGAGCTGAACTCCAGAGTTTTTGCCAAGCTCGGCGGTATCGCGGACAAGTTTCTCGCCGTCGACCGTGTCCTGGATCTCGAGAAAAAAGCTGTTTTTGCCGAAGATCTCGGTTAGCTCACCGAGCCTGTCGGCGGCGTTACTCTCGTCGTGATTCGAAAGGAAATGGCCGATCGGCCCAGCCTGTCCGCCCGAAAGCGCGATCAGGCCGCCGTTTCGCTCGGCCAGAAGCTCCATATCGATGCGAGGCTTGTAATGGAGGCCCTCGGTAAAGGCTTTTGAGGCAAGAAAGGCGAGATTCTGGTAGCCCTCAACGTCCTTGGCGAGCAAAAGCAGACTGTAGTAGCCTTTTTCCCCCGCCTCGATGGCCGTGGTGCGGTCAAAACGGCTTCCGTACCGCAAAAAGGCCTCGTATCCGATGATCGGTCGAATGCCATTTGACGCCATCACGTTAAAAAACGACACGGCGCCATACATGTTGCCGTAGTCCGTGATCGCGCACGCCTTTTGCTCCAGCTCAACGAGCCGCTTCGCGAGAGGCTTTAGTTGGACAGTGCTTTGTAAGAGGCTATAATCGGTGTGAACGTGCAGGTGAACGAAGTCTCTCGCCCCGAAAACCACCGGCCCAAGCGTGCTCGCCATAGATGAAGAAAGTATATCTCGAAACCTTCGGCTGCCAAATGAACGTCTCGGACTCTGAGCGGGTCTCGACCGTTTTGGCACGCGACGGCTACGAAATGACGGCGGATGAAGCCTCGGCGGATGTTGTGATCTTTAATACCTGCTCAGTTCGCGAGAAAGCGGAGCATAAGCTCTACACTCGCGTAGGCAATATTCGCCATACCCGCGCAAATAAGCCCGTCGTCGGTGTCATGGGCTGCGTCGCTCAGCTCGAGGGCGAAACGCTCTTCAAAAAGATCGCGGGTGTTGACTTTGTGCTCGGTACCCGGGCCGTAGGACGCATCTCAACTGCCGTAGATGCAACACTTAGCGGACGGACTGACTATCTCGACGTCGGCGAACGCGAGGACGGTTACGACTGGACCGTCGCTGACATGCACCGCCATTCGCCTTACGTGGCGTTTTTACCCATCATCGAGGGCTGCAATAAGTTTTGCACCTACTGTATAGTGCCATTCTCGCGGGGCAGGGAACGCAGCCTGACCGCTTCTGAGATCATCAGACAAGTCGTTGAGCTCCGCAGCAATGGCGTTAGGGAAGTTCACCTAATTGGCCAAAATGTCAACAGTTACAGGCCCGAGAGTGAGGCGGGACTTGAGGGATTTGCAGGGAAGTCGGCCTTCTCCAAACTTCTCCGCGCCGTCGCCGCGACGGGGATCGAACGGATCAAGTTCACGACCTCATTTCCCCGCGATTTTCGCAACGATATCGTTGATGCGATCGAGGAGAACGAAAATCTCTGCAATTGGGTCCATTTGCCGGTCCAGTCCGGCAGCGACCGCGTACTAAAACGGATGAAACGCGGTCATACTATTGCTCGATACAAAGCTCAGATCGATCGGATAAAGGCATCGTCACGCGATATTTCGTTGACGACCGACGTGATCGTCGGCTTTCCGGGCGAGACCGAGGCGGATTTCCTCGACACCGTGGACCTCTTTAAGTATTGCGAATACGATGCGGCCTATATATTCAAGTATTCACCAAGGCCAGGAACGCCCGCCTTCGATATGTTGGATGATGTCTCATCCGCTGAGAAAACACTGCGTTTTCTTGAGCTTGAAAGGGTCCAAAGGCAGATCCAGACCGAGCGCTTAAACCGCTATGTCGACAAGGTGCTTAAGGTGCTGGTTGAGGGCACTTCGACTCGCTCCGAAGCCGGACTCACCGGCCATTCGACGTGTCATAAGGTCGTCAATTTCACGGGTGACCAAGAGATGCTCGGCCGGATCGTCGATGTCCGTATCACTCAGGTCAAGCCAAACTCTTTATTCGGCGAGGTCGCAGCGTAAACCATGAACAACGGCAGTCTTGTAGAGGTGAAGATCGGGGCCCTGATCATGGACCCAAATACGAATACTCCTATCGTCGTGCTCAAGGGCGTGAACTCCGAGACCGTACTGCCGATCTGGGTCGGAGCTTTTGAGGCCAACGCGATCGCCTTGGAGATAGAAAAGGTCGTCCCGCAACGCCCGATGACCCACGACCTGCTCCGAAACGTGATCATAGAGTGTCAGTTGACTGCGGGTAGCGTCGTGATCACGGACCTAATGGAAAATACGTTCTACGCACGAATTGAGCTCAAAGACGTCAACGATGATCCCGTGATGCTCGACGCGCGTCCATCGGACGCCATCGCATTGGCTCTTCGACTGGATTGTCCGATATTCGTGGAGCAGAAGGTGATCGATGAATCCGCGGCATCCAGCCCAGCCGAGCCTGACCTGGGAGATGAAGACCCGCCGGCCGAGGAATGGCCCGAGCTCATCGGCTGACCACCGGCGATTACATAATCTCTATTATCAGACGCAGACCATCTGATCCCGGATTCCCTTGCAATCATTACTTTTTAATAGGCATTGCCTTTGACACCTCCCTACCGCGAAGTTATCATTATCGTTTTGTTATCTGCCGAAGATCGCAATCAAAGGACACCATCACATAAGGAGTTACGGAATTGAGTAACGGTAATTTTTTATTTACATCCGAATCGGTAACCGAGGGCCATCCAGACAAGATCGCGGACAATATTTCGGACGCGATCCTGGACGCGATCCTCGCGCAGGACCCGACGGCTCGGGTCGCTTGTGAGACGCTTGTGACTACAGGCCTTGCGGTCGTCGCCGGCGAGATCACGACGACGGCTACGGTGAACTACAAGCAGATCATCCGCGAGACCATCGAGGAGATCGGCTATAGCAACGCTGAATTCGGCTACGACTCTAATACCTGCAGCGTTATCGACGCTGTCGGCACACAATCACCTGACATCGCTCAGGGTGTCGACACGGGTGGTGCGGGTGACCAAGGGCTGATGTTTGGTTACGCATGTAATGAGACGCCCGAGCTGATGCCGATGCCTATCCAGATGGCTCATAACCTGACGCGAAAGCTTAGCGAGGTCCGTCGTGACGGCACAATTCCCTACTTGCGGCCCGATGGCAAATCGCAGGTGTCGATCGAATATCGCGACGGACGGCCGTACCGGGTTGAAGCCGTTGTGATCTCGACGCAGACCGACGACCGCGACATCGATGAGATCCGCGCCGACATAATGGAGAAGGTCATCAAACCGGTGATCCCGGCCGAGTTGCTCGACGAGAACACCAAATATCACATTAATCCTACTGGCAAATTCGTCATCGGCGGCCCGATGGGCGACGCCGGTTTGACTGGCCGCAAGATCATCGTGGACACCTACGGCGGTTACGCCCCGCACGGCGGCGGAGCGTTCTCGGGCAAGGACCCCACAAAGGTCGATCGCTCAGCTGCGTACATGGCGCGATATATCGCGAAGAATGTCGTTGCAGCGGGCCTCGCGGACAAATGCACGGTCCAGCTCGCGTATGCTATCGGCGTCGCGGAGCCGGTTTCGGTGCTGATCGATTCGCACGGAACGGGCACGATCGACGACGACCGCATCGCGTCTATCGTCAAAGAGAATTTCATCCTCAATCCCAAGGGCATCATTGAGACGCTCGACCTTCGCCGGCCTATCTACAAGGCCACGGCGCGTTTTGGTCACTTTGGACGCGTGAACGACGAGTTCTCGTGGGAAAAGACAGACAAAGCCGAGGCCCTGCGTTCGGCGGCTGAAAAAGGCGTCGGCATCAACGCCTAGTTCGCGAGAGAACCACCCCGTCATCGCGATAAAAGACATCGCGATGCCCCCCCTCCTTTGTAAGGAGGGGGGCTTAAGATAATTATGGCTGAATCAGCATCCGCAATGAATTACGACATCAAGGACATCAATCTTGCTCCCGAGGGCAAGCAGCGCATCGAGTGGGCGGACCGCGAAATGCCCGTTCTGCGGCTCATTCGGGAGCGCTTCGAAAAGGAAAAACCGCTCACGGGAGTCAAGCTTATCGCTTGTGCGCATATCACGACCGAGACGGCGAATCTGGCCCGCACGCTGCAGGCCGGCGGTGCAGAATCGCTGCTTATCGCGTCGAATCCGCTGTCCACTCAGGATGACGTCGCCGCTTCCCTTGT
>DASYKW010000276.1:0-2193 GCA_035995005.1 Pyrinomonadaceae bacterium | reverse complement strand
GAGCAAGACACATCCGACGACTGTTTTGCAGGAGGCGATCGATGCGGGAGTTACCGTCCTCGGGGAAAACAAGGTGCAGGAGGCCGAGGATAAGATCGTCGAGCTCGGACGCAACGCGGCTGAGTGGCATCTGATCGGTCATCTGCAGTCGAACAAAGCCCGCAAGGCGGTGCAGCTTTTTGACGTGATCCACTCTATCGATTCGCTAGAACTCGCAACCCGTCTCGAGCGTATTTGTGAGGAAGAGGGTCGCGATAGCTTGTCCGTTTTTGTTCAGGTTGATCTCGCTGGCGAAGAGACAAAATCCGGCGTTCCTGTCGACGTCCTGCTCGACCTCGCCCAATTTCTCAAGACGTGCAAGCGTCTCCGATTTGACGGCGTAATGGTCCTGCCGCCTTTCAACGACGATCCGGAGGCGACGCGTCCGTTTTTCGAGAATCTTAGAGACATTCGCGATGAGTTGGTCGCTCAAGGTGCATTTTCAAATGGGCGCGGGGAGCTATCGATGGGGATGAGCCACGATTTTAAGGTCGCCATCGAGGAAGGTGCGACCGTCGTTCGCGTCGGAACGGCGATATTCGGAGCGCGAGGCACACAAAGATGAGATCGATCGAGTATCGTGTGCGACCCGAACTGACGAGTGATGAACTCAACGGGCTTTTCACACACGTCTGGGACGATCACGAATTGACCGATCTCTCTGACGTCCTCGCTCATTCGTTGACATATGTCTGTGCCTACCGCGAGGGCGAGCTCGTCGGTTATGTCAATGTCGCTTGGGACGGCGGCGAGCATGCGTTCCCACTCGACATAGCGGTGCATCGCGATATGCGCCACAACGGCATAGGCACAAAGCTCGTCGAACATGCGGTTGAAGACACCCGTGCACGTGGTTTGAAATGGCTACACGTAGATTTTGAGCCTCATCTCGAAGGGTTTTATCGAGATCGCGGCTTTCGCGATACGGCAGCGGGACTGATACGCCTTAACGACTAGAATATGCTCACATCTGTCATCTATCCGTGGCTGTTTCTCGCCGTTTGGGCGCTCTTCGGTGTCTTCTTGGGCATGCTGTTGCTGCGGCTGATCTTTAATTACGCGGACCCAAATCCGTTCGGGAAAGTTGGACGTTTTGGCTTTAAGGTGCGAAAAGTTACCGAGAAGTGGGTCTATCCGGCCGCGAGATTTTTTGCGATGAATCGCATCGATACGAGATGGGCACCACTGCTGACGGCATTCATCGGCCTGATATTTACTTACTTTGCGATGCAGATCGTCGGAAATACATTCTTTGTGATCGACGGCCTGACCGCGGGCGTGGCGATGGGCAATCCAAAGATGATCGTAGGCTTCGTACTTTACGGCCTGCTGAGCGTGATCGTGCTGTTTATTTTTATTCGCTTTATCTCGTCGTGGTTTGTGTTTCACCGCAACACGTTTCTCGGGTTCGTCGTCCGCGTCACGGATCCCATCTTGCTGCCCGTGAGGCGGCTGATCCCACCAATAGGCATGTTCGACATCTCGGCGATGATCGTTCTCCTTCTGATCGGATTCCTGCAATCCATCGTCATGCGTGTCTTCGTCTATTAGATGTCGGTCGAGATCACAGTCCGCGTCGTGCCGCGAGCGTCAAAAAGTGAGGTCGTCGGCCTGACGAATGGCATCTTAAAGATACGGCTGACTTCCCCGCCGGTTGACGGGGCCGCGAACATGGAATTGATCAGGTTGCTCGCAAAGACGTTCTCCGTCGCAAAGCGCGACGTCGCGATAATCTCCGGCGAAACGTCGAGAAATAAGAGGATCACGATCGATAACCTGTCACAATCAAAGTTTGACGAGGTAACAAGATGAAGGAACAGATCTCATTCATGACCAGCCTGTTCGAGAGCGGTGTGGCAAAGCAGGCGGCGGAGGGCGACCGGCTCCTAGGCGAGGACCTTGCTGTGTGGCTCGGCAGCCGCCCGCATGACGACGAATTTGTCTTCGACAAGCCCATCCAGGCCGGAGCCGGATGGACCGAGACGGTCCATGTCGGCGGCAGCGACTTTATGCTTGGCTTCAATATCGTCCATGCGTCGGTTGGATCGGACTATTCGGAATGGCGGATCACGATCGACGGTGGACAAAAGTGGAAGTTCTTCTCGTCACCAAGCTCAACGGTTCGCGGCCGCCTTTGCGATCACATCCACAACG
>DASYKW010000275.1:0-5032 GCA_035995005.1 Pyrinomonadaceae bacterium | reverse complement strand
TACAGCTTCACCGTTTACTAAATTTGAAGCCTTTCAAGATCAGAGATATTCCGATCGATCCGCCGTTGATATTGTCACCGATGGCGGGCGTGACGGACTTTACGTTTCGGCGGCTGATCAAGCGTCGCGGCGGCGTGGGGCTCGTCGTGTCGGAATTCATCTCGGTCGAGGGGCTGACGCGTCACAATCCGAAATCGAAGCGGCAGATGCGCTTTGACGAGGAGGAGCGGCCGTTTGCGGTGCAGATCTTTGGCGGACGTCCTGAGCGAATGGCGATGGGAGCCGAGATGGCTCAGGAGGTCGGCGCCGATATTCTCGATGTGAATTGCGGCTGTCCGGCGCCAAAGGTCGTTAAGAATGGCGGCGGATCGGGCCTGCTGCGCGATCTGCCAAACCTCGAGACGATCCTCAAAGAGATCAAAAAGGCTATCACCATCCCGCTGACACTCAAGCTGCGAACCGGATACACCGATTCGACGATCAACGTTGTCGATGTTGCAAAGATGGCCGAGCAGTGCGGTGTCGAGCACATTCAGGTCCACGGCCGCACTCGCGAGCAGGGTTACAAAGGCCTCGCGAATTGGGACCACATCGCCGCGGTAAAGCAGGCGGTGAGTATTCCAGTTTCGGGCAACGGCGATATAACAACTCTCGAATACGGCATGAAAAAATGGCGCGAGACGGGCGTCGATGGCATTCTTATCGGCCGCGGAGCGATGCAGAATCCGTGGATCTTCCGCCAGTTCGCCGACGTCATCGCAGGCCGCGAGCCGTATCAGCCCGATCTAGAGGAGAAGAAAGACGTCCTGCTCGAATTTTTCTCGATGTGCCGGGAGGAAATGCCTGAGCTGCCCGCTCTCGGCAAAATGAAGCAGCTCGCCGGACAGTTTACAAAAGGCCTTGTCGGCGGTGCGCAATTTCGGCAAACCCTGTATCACTCGCACTCGGCCGAGGAGATCCTCGAGAATGTCACGACATATTTCGAGACGCTCAGCTCGCAGGATACTTTCGGTGACGGCGCGGTTGAGGCTGACGCCGATCTGACCTTAATGTCTTGCGACGCAGCATCGCCCGCGACGGCTGCATCCGCATAAGCACGTTATGAAAAGATCACTATTCGTCATCCTCGTATTGCTTGTCATCAGCGCTGCGGTCGCCGCGCAGAAGTCCTCTGATAATCCGCAAACCGGCGATCCGGGGCCGATCCGCACATCTCCTGCCTACGCCGAGGTCTTACTGAGACGGACTGAGCTCCAAGCTGACATCGAGGCCTTCGGCGAGAGCTATACGGAGGTGAACCCAAAGATGCTTGATATGCGAACCGAGCTGGCATCACTCGACAAGTCGTTAGAAAAGCTCTTTGGCGTCAAGCCGACCGAGACGGCAAAGTTAACGCAAGCGCTTGGCAAACTTATAGTAAAAAAAGCCGCCCTGGAGGCTGACCTCGCGCATCTGCTCCGCACTTATAATCTAGCTCATCCTGATGTTAAGAGGGCGAAACGACGCCTCGAGATATTCGAATCCGCCATCGGCGAGATACTCAAATAGAAAAGCCGGCTAAATGCCGGCTTTTCTCTTGCTCATAAAACCAGATCAATTCGACGTCTTGGCCTTGCGTTCGTCGGCAAAGAGCAGCGGTGAGACGAGAGGGCGGTAAGCCTCGCTCACCTTTATATAAGCCTCATTACGCAACTTTGCCATGAATGTCTTCTGCTCTTCGGCGCCCTTCTCACCGAGGATAGCCAGGCGGACGGCATTTTCGTCAAACACGGATTGATCGCTGGCCTGTTGTCTTGCATCGACGCGCAGGATGCTCATTCCCAGTTGGTCGATCTCTATCGGGGCCGCATAGTCATTGACCTTTAGGCCTTTAAGTGGCTGGCCGATCACGTCCTTCATGTCCGCCACCATCGCTCCCTCGATCTTGCCTTTGCCCTGCGTAACCACGCCGGGATCGGCATTCTCTTTTAGAAGCTTATCCCAGTCGCCGCCGGCCTTGAGCTGAGTGTATATTTGCTTGGCCTTTTCTCGGACGCTCGTTTCGTCACGGCCGGCAAAGCTTAAAAAGATCTCGCTGAAAGACACAGTTTCGGGCGTAGCGAACTTTTCTTTGTGCTTATCAAAGTATTCCTTTAGCTCCTTACTTGTTGCTCCCCAGTACAGTTTTGCCTGGACCTCTCGCTGAAGGACCATTTCGCGGGTCGCCTGCTTGCGCCAGCTGTCCTTTAACTCTTGAGGATCGACGCCCTGCTTCGCCATCTCGGCATATAGCGCGTCGACGGTCTTGAGGTTATTTGACTTCATTATTTCCGCGAGACGCTCGTTAACGGTCTGTTCGACCTCTTTTTCGAGGCCCAGCTCCTTTGCTTTCTGGATCAGGAGCTCCTCGTTGATCAGGTTTGCGATCAGCTCACCTTGTTTGGCGTCGACCATCTTTTGGGCCTCTTCACGCGTCTTGCCATCCTCAACAAAGCCATCTACAACGGTCTTTGACTCGCGTTTAACGCGAGAGAGAGTGATGACACCGTCATTTACTTGCGCAACGACCTCGTCGACAACCTTGGTCTGCGTCTCCTGAGCGTGCGCAAAGCCAGCGAAAAGAACGAGCGAAAGGGCCGTAAACAAAGGCAGTTTTATCGTTTTGATCATGATGGACTTAAGCGGGCAAGCAAGCATCTTAATACTCACCTTATCCCTTTGCAAACTTTGAGCTTTGATGCAAAAAAGCCCAGCGGCGTTTATCAAGCATCGCGATCCAAAATCTAAGATCGATCAATCTCCTTTTCGCCGGTCCAGCATCTCCTGGACTGCCAGGATGACGGTGAACGTCCCCAGCACGCCGAGTGCAAACAGCGTCCACATGAAAAAGAGTCCGCCGCTTGATCTCACGATCTCGATTATATGGGTGCCCCTGAGATGAATGATCGGCATGCCCAGAGCGGCGAGGCCCGTCAGCAGAATTATGATGCGTCCCGCCAGACGCTGCCAAAGTACGAGTGTGCCGTACAGCAGGACCACGGCGATACCGATACCGATAAGGGTCCCCGGGCCGGGCGTGTCCATGCCGAGAACGATGTCATCCGAGATGTGCAGCGTCAGAAGAAGTATCGAGAGCAGGGAACTTACGGTCAGCAAAGTGCTGCGTTGCATTTTGTATCTCCTCAGAAGGTGGTCGTACAACCTCCATACGCTCGATCGCGGCCGATAGGTTCCGCATGGTGCGGATTCTCTGTCAAGGAGCTCTGTAGGCAGGGATACTGAAACGACCTGACAAAGGTGCTATTTGTAGTTCTCCAGGAGTTATATATGACACAGACAGCAAAGGCACGCACGGGCAAGGAAGCAATGTTTACGGGTGGGTTCAGCACGTTCTCGATCAAGGACGTCGGAAAGGCAAAGGAATTTTATGGCGAGACGCTCGGGCTCGAGGTGTCCGAGGAGATGGAGGGTTTGAATCTCGGCATTCCCGACGGCGACTCCTTGTTCCTTTATCCCAAGGAGGACCATAAGCCGGCGACGTTCACGGTCTTTAACCTGAAGGTCGACGACATCGCAAAGGCCGTCGAGGACCTCTCGGGCCGCGGCATCAAGTTCCTGCAATACGACAAACCGATGGAGACCGACGAGAACGGTATCTTTTGGGGAGCGAAGGACTGCAGCGGGCCAAACATCGCGTGGTTCGAGGATCCCTCAGCCAACATCCTCTCGATTATCGAGAACTGAGCGGATATGCTTGAAGGTTAGCTCCCGTGTGGGTCGATCTTTCAGTCTTAGTTTCTGTTGCTTAGATCTTTCAGGGTCAATGCCTGGTCGCCCTAAACTCGGTGCCGACAGAAGTGTCACGGGTTCCGTTGAAGCTCCCGGTCAAGGTCTTACCGTCACTGCTTAGGGTAAGAGTGTAATCCTGGACACCGCCCGACCAGGTTCGCCTGAATGTTAGTGATGTGCCGTTAATTGCGCCGTCGACCTTTCCGGTGCTTCCATTGCTCGTTTCGCCAAAGTAGCCGCCGATCTTATTGCCGCTTTGGGTCAGAGTAAGTTTCCCCGTATACCTTCCGCTGCAACAAACGAGGTCCCACGTGCCCGAAACATCTGTGGTCGCCCCGCCACATCTACCGTCGCGGCTTTTTTGATCCAGCTTTGTGATCTTAGCCTCCGTAGAATCGATCGTTCTTATGAGTTCAGGCCGGCTAGTCGCTCGCGCATCCGACCATAACTTCCTTATGGCCGCCGAGATGGTTTTCTGCAGTGCCATTCTCTCGCTCAAAGGCCGACCCTTGAGATCTTTTGGCGGAGCATTTAACCTCGCCGTTAGCGCGTAATAGCGGAGGTCGCCTTCGGGTAGTTCTTTGGGGTGGTCCTCTATCCAAGTAAGCTCGTGAACAGCATTACGCCAATAGGCCTCCCTCTCATACATCTCGAGAAGGTGCACTGCGTATGACTGGACGCGAAGGCTGTCCGAAAACGCGGCGTTGTCCTCAGCACAGGCGGACACACTCCCGCGATTTTTTAGATTCGAAATGATCTCTCTAGTAGTCCTCAGATCCTGCGAGGACGCGTCCAACCCGAGTACCAATAAGACACACGCGATCAATAGGGCCTGTTTCATAAACTTTGCCTCATACTTTTTTCCGCAAAGTGTAACACGACTCTAAAAAACCGCCCGACCATAAAAAGGCCGCGCAGGAGCCCAACTACCTCGCCCTCGGGAAACAGAATTTAGGATCAGACATGCAATTCTGGACGCCGCCTGAGATCGCAGGTCTGACCCCGTTGTTTCCGGCGTAGATCTACTTCATAATTCACGCGAATGAAACGAACTTTCCTCCTGCTTTCAATGCTCGCGTTTTCGGCGGGCGTTTTTGCGCAAGGCGGTTGGCGGGCGCCGGAGGGTTTGAGGCAGATCGAGATCTGGCCGACGGGCGCGGTTCCCGATATGGAAGGGATCACTCTGCCGCCGGAGAGGGTGGAGACGACCAAGGCTCCTGACGTGATCGCGGGCCGGCCATATACGGCGGTTTACAACGTGGTG
>DASYKW010000274.1:0-12978 GCA_035995005.1 Pyrinomonadaceae bacterium | reverse complement strand
CAACCGTGAGGTAAAAGCCGGACGCGGCTCGCCGCACGGCGGCGTGTATCTTGATATCGCTTGGATCAAGGAAAAACTGCCCGACGCGGCGGAGCATATTAAGAAAAAGCTGCCGTCGATGTATCACCAGTTCAAGCAGCTCGCGAACCTTGATATCACGACAACGCCGATGGAGGTCGGGCCGACGACGCATTACATCATGGGCGGGATAAAGGTCGACGCCGACACGCAAGCGTCGACGGTACCGGGATTATTTGCAGCCGGCGAATGCGCGGCCGGCATAAACGGCGCGAATCGTCTCGGCGGTAATTCGTTGTCGGATCTCATTGTTTTCGGAAAGCGTGCCGGCGAGTACGCGGCAAAGTTCGCTCAGGAAAACGCGGCAGGCTCGATAAACCCGGACGAGGTCGAGGAAAAGACTCGTGCGGCGCTTGCTCCCTTTGACCGCGAGGGCGGTGAGAATCCATACACGATCCAGCATGATCTGCAGGAAATGATGCAGACAAACGTTGGGATCGTTCGCACGCACGACGAGATGATAGAGGCTCTCAACGGCCTCGACGTTCTGCGTAATCGAGCCGCAAATGCCTTCGCTCCCGGAAATATCGATTTCAACCCGGGCTGGCACACAGCGCTCGATCTGCATAATTTATTGATCGTCAGTGAGGCCATTACGCGGGCCGCGATCGAGAGAAAAGAGAGCCGCGGCGGACAATTTCGCGACGACTTTCCGGACAAGGATCCGGAGTATGCAAAATTCAACTTTGCGTTAAGAAAGAGCGCCGATGGAGCAATGGAGATCAGCCGCATCCCGATCCCCGAAATGCCCGTGGAGTTGAAACAGGTCATCGAGGAAATGGGTTAGCTTCGATGATGGAGACCGTCGATAGAATAATCCTGTGAACAATATGAAAAAAACTTTCTTAATCGTTTTGAGCGTTTTCCTGATCGCGTCGTGTTCCTCCAAACCCAGCACCCCAAATTCGAACGTATCGAATTCCAAGGCGTCAAATTCCGTTTCCGCGAATTCTAGCGTCGCAAATGCGAGCACACCCGTCTCACCATCTTCCGGGTCGATCGTCGGAAAGTGGAAATATGCCAAAAGTAATTCAGTGATGGAATATACCGCCGATGGAAAGTCAAAGACTTACGACGAGAACGGAAAACAGTTCGGGCCGGAGTTAAAGTACACAACGGACGGGCCGGGTAAGATCATGGTCAATGATGGCAACATCAATCCGAAATGCATTTATAAGGTCGAAGGGAGCAAGATGACCATGCTTTGCTCTTCAGGCCCCGGACAGGATTACCCAAAGGAATTTTCGGATTCAAATCCTACTCAAGTGACTTTCGAACGAAAATAGGTGCTTTCGGCCGAGTTCACTAAAAAACGATGGCTCAAGCAACATTCAGCATAAGGCGAGGCGGGCGCGACGCGGGAGAGATGGTCGATTACTCGACCGAGGTCGGCGAAGGAATGGTTGTGCTCGATGCGGTGCATCAGATCCAGGCCGAGTCGGCGCCAGATCTCGCCTGCCGTTGGAACTGCAAGGCCGGCAAATGCGGCTCGTGCTCGGCCGAGATCAACGGCAAGCCGCAGCTGATGTGCATGACGCGGCTCGACACGATCGATGTCACTAAGCCTGTGACGATCGAGCCGATGCGGGCCTTTCCGGCGGTAAAAGACCTCATCTCGGATGTGTCGTGGAACTACGAGGTGAAGAAGCGGATCAAGAAATTCAAGCCCCGCAAGCCCGACGCCGAGGACGGCACGTGGCGGATGCAGCAAGAGGATGTCGATCGAGTCCAGGAGTTTCGCAAGTGTATTGAGTGCTTCCTTTGCCAGGACGTTTGTCACGTGCTTCGCGATCACGCCCTGCACCAGGAATTTATTGGACCGCGGTTCCTCGTTTATTCAGCCGCGCTCGAAATGCATCCACTCGATACCGAAAACCGCACCGAGGAATTAAAGGACCTTCATGGCATCGGCTACTGCAATATCACCAAGTGCTGCACCAAGGTCTGCCCCGAGCACATCACGATCACCGACAATGCTATTATTCCGCTCAAGGAACGCGTGGTCGACGAGCATTACGATCCGCTGACGCGCTTCGTTAAGCTGTTCCGGAAGAAAGGATAGATGATGTACTCGCGTGAAGACTGGCTCGTAAAACGAGAGAAAGGACTCGGCAGATATTTGCTATTTGACGGAATAGTGATCACCGGCGGGCCCTTCGCCGTCGTGATGCAGGTCGTCGGCTACTTCTTTTTGGCGGATGAGGGTCAGACATTTGGGCAATATTTCGCATCGCCGGTTACATGGGGCCGGTTCTTCCTGCACGGCGTGGTCTTTGGCCTGATCATGGGCTACATCAACTGGCGGCGAAACGAGAGCGCATTCGCAGCCGTAAACGAACAAGGTTGACGCTCATGTTCGAACCAAAACCTCTTCATCAGGATGCAGTTCTGGCGGCACTTGAAAAGGCTGAGCGCTACCGTCTGCTTAACGAGCCCGGCGCCGCCGAAAGCATCTATCTCGACATTCTCGCGATCGACCCCGACAACCAGGACGCACTCGAGGGCATAGTGCTCGCGATGAGCGACCGCTTTGGCAAGGATTACGCGATCGGTGACGCCCGTGCCGCGGAATACCTGACGCGGATCAGTGACCATTACGCGAGGAATTACTACACAGGCATCATGTATGAGCGTCGTGCGAAGGCGCTGTTGAACAAGGGCGGCGTCGGCGCGTTTGAGCTGTTTCGCCAGGCGATGGATTTTTTTGAGAAGGCCGAGGTCATGCGTCCCGCTGGAAACGACGATGCGATCCTACGCTGGAATGGCTGTGCGCGCGTGATCACCCAGAACCGGCTCGAGCCTCGGGACATGCCCGCGGATTTTCTAGAGTAGTCCGCACGATATACTTGCGGCTCGGCGCGCATCTATGCAATATTTGTTCGCGAGATAAGGCGTTATCAATTTACTCAACGATTCCCCCAAGGAGACACTAGAAAATGGCAGGCAAATTTGAGATCAAGAAAGGCAAGACCGGTAAGTTCCGTTTCAACCTTAAGGCAAGCAACGGTCAGATCATCCTGACGAGCGAGGCCTATGACACGCGCGCGGCGGCAGTAAAAGGCATTACTTCGGTAAAGAAGAATTCCGCGAACGACAAACGTTTTGAGCGCAAAACGGCGAAGGACGGCTCGGTTTACTTTGTATTGAAAGCGATGAACGGCGAGCCGATCGGCAAAAGCGAGATGTATAAGACCAAGCGTTCGCTCGAGAACGGCATCGCCTCGGTCGCAAAGAACGCACCGGACGCTCCGGTAGCCGACGCGGCCTAAAAGAAGAACCACGAAAGGCACTAAAGACACGAATTTGCTCTTTAGGGCTTTCGTGTCTTTCGTGCGTTTAGCAGGCAATTTATATGCGAACAAGACTCGGCGTTGAACGCCTCCTGAACGAACAAGTTGATATACTTCGCGGCAGCCGCGTCGGACTTGTTTGCAATCCTGCCTCGGTGCTCCCGGACAGTTTTGTTCACGTCGCTGATGCGTTCGAGGCAAACGATGCGATCAATGTGACCGCATACTTCGGGCCGCAGCATGGTATTCGCGGCGATGTGCAATACAACATGATCGAGACGCCGCACGTCCGCGATGAACGGACGGGCAAGATGGTTTATTCGCTATACAGCGAGACACGCGTGCCGACCGAGGAGATGGTGCGCGACATCGATACCTTCGTCGTCGATCTGCAGGATGTAGGCTGTCGCATTTACACCTACACCTATACGATGGCGAACTGCATGATCGCCGCCGCCAAATATGGCAAACGAGTCGTCGTCTGCGATCGCCCCAACCCGATCACCGGTGTCGCGGTCGAGGGCAACGTCACCGAAACGGAATTCACGTCATTCGTCGGCCAGTTCGAGCTGCCGACGCGGCCCGGAATGACGATCGGCGAGATGGCGAAAATGTTCAAAGGACATTTTGGGATCGACTGTGAACTCGATGTCGTCGAGATGGACGGTTGGAAACGCGAAATGTGGGGCGACGAGACGGGCCTGCCGTGGATCCTGCCGTCGCCAAATATCCCCACCGTCGACACATGCGTCGTCTTTCCCGCGACCGTTCACCTCGAGGGAACAGAGCTAAGCGAAGGCCGCGGCACGACGCTTCCTTTTCATCTCAACGGTGCGCCCTACATCGACGCTCCCGCATGGGCCGAGGCGTTGAATGGCTTCGGCTTTCCCGGAGTGAAGTTCCGTCACGCCTATTTTGAACCCTCATTTTCTGAGTTCACCGGACAAACATGCGCTGGTGTGCAGATACACGTCACCGATAGAAAGGCCTTTACACCGGTCATCGTCGGCATCGCTATGGTCAAAACGGCTTACGAGATGTACCGGGATGATTTCCAATGGCGGCAAAATGCGTACGAGTACGAATTCGACAAGAATCCATTCGACGTCGTGTGCGGGACGGACAAGATACGCAAAGCGATCGAGGCGGGCGAGTCGATTGATAGTATTCAGAGTTTTGCGGCGGACGGACTCGACGCGTTCAAGCAGCTGCGAGAACACTACCTTCTCTACTAACCAGAATGCACAGACGTGATCTTCTAAAAGGACTTGCGGTGCTTCCATTTCTGGGCGGCGCGGGCAACGCCCTCGCGGGTGAGGGTTCAGCGAAACTCATAAAGCCAAAAAGGCTAAAGGCCGGCGATACTGTTGCGTTGATCTCGCCATCGAGCGGACTCTCGATGGACCAGATCAACAAGGCCATCGCCAACATGAATTCCCTCGGTCTAAAGCCAAAGCTCGGCAAATACGCCGATCGGTTGAATGGCTTTCTGGCGGGAACTGACGCGGAAAGAGTCGAGGACATTCACTGGGCGTTCAGCGATAGGAGTATCGACGCAGTTTGGTGCCTGCGTGGCGGATACGGGCTATCACGGATACTGCCGCAGATCGATTACGGGCTCATCAAAGGAAACCCGAAAGCTTTCGTAGGTTATTCAGACGTCACGGCGCTACACGTCGCCATCCATCAGCGGACGGGACTCGTCACGTTTCACGGGCCCGTTGCGACATCGACACTATCTGACTATACGAAAGGTCATGCCATAGACACGCTCTTCGACGGCAAGGCTTCCGACAAGATCGACGTTTCAGTCGACAACTCAGCGAATACGAGCCTGCTCTACAAGACTCAGGTCATAAGTCCGGGAAAGGCCCGCGGCAGGCTCATCGGCGGTAACTTGTCGCTGCTGACCGCGATGGCCGGGACGCCTTACGCGTTGAAGAACGTGAAAGGCAAGATCCTCTTTACCGAGGACGTTGGCGAGAAACCGTATCGCATCGACCGCATGTTCACGCAGCTGAAGCAAAGTATCGACATGCGTCAGCTTGCGGGCGTGGCCCTCGGCATTTTTAGCGACTGCGATGCGCCGGAGGGTTCACCGACGGTGATCGACTGTGTTAAGGATCAATTTGCAGACCTCGGAATTCCTGTGATCTACGGCCTTTCATTCGGCCATATTCGTGATCAGTTTACGTTGCCGCTTGGCGTTGATGCCGCGATGGATACTGCTAATGCAGCGATCACACTGCTTGAGTCCGGCGTGAAGTGAAGTTCCGAGCTGTGCTCAGTTTTCACTTGAGTGGGTTTCCGGATCTACCCAAGGGGCTGCCGCCGCCCTCCGTATCAACGTCTCGACATACTCGGGAGAAACGTCACCCCAGCGCAGGCGGTAAGCAGTGATAAATTTCTGTCTCATCGCCGTTTTATATTGGGTCTTCCCGGCGCGAGTAAATGCTCGAGCGAAAGCCCCCATGGCCCGCTCAGCTAACTGCGGCTTCGCCGCCGGACCGCTCTTGTTGAATTGAACTAGATAGTAGTCACCGATGAATTCGTACGGGAGAGGATTTTTCGCAACGTCCAATTCAGAGGAGCTGAGGGTAGCGCGATATAAGTAGGGAAGGCCAGCGCTGCGATTCTCCTTGGAAAGCACATACACGGTTCCAATAATAAGGTTCATCCACGCAATCGCATCCTCTCGAGACTTATGCAGAAATGGAAGGACACCATACCCGGGCCGAAACACTTTTCCGGCCTGCAAATCGACGAGCGACTGCTTCGCATACTTTAGCGTCCGATCAGCCCACCGAGAATTCTCGCGGATACGCGAATCGCTACGAATTAGCTCATCATAGCCGACGTCAGCAAGAACGAGTTCGACCGCTCCAAAGTTATCCGGCCGACGCTGCAAGAGCTTGTCTCCATTCTCATACAACGTCTCCCAATCCCTCGTCTTAAGAGCGGCATCGAATGCGAAAACCAAATGCTGATCCCCACGGACTGGATCAAAACTGCCTTGCATCCGAGGCAGATTCACACGCAACCAATCGGATCGCTCTTTAGCGACGGGACAGAATCCATAGTTTTCTAGAAACGCCTTCCCAGAGTTGATCGCCTTATTGCGCGCGGTCGCGTCACCCTTTAGCGAATACAAGTGATCAAACTCATCTTGCATCCTCGTTTGGCCCGTGGCATCGGAACAAGGATCCTGTGCGGCGCACGGAACAATGAGCATCAGGAGAAGTATTGTTTTTAGCGCTCTGCGGCCCATAGAACAATCGGGTTAGAACCAGCTCTTCTTTCCACCGAGCAATCCCCCAAGAACACCGCGAACGAGCTTTGTCCCGACTGAACGTGCGACGCTAGTCGTGGCAGCACGCACAGCCGACTTGCCAATCGATTCCCACATTGTGTCGGGCGCTCGGGCTGCGGCACGCTCTGCCTTTTCGGCGGTCACCTGTTCTTTTGCAGCCTCGGCTTGCGCCTGCGCGGCGGCCTGCTCCGCCTGTTTTGCCTGTGATGCAGCGGTCAGTTTTTCGTATGCAGATTCGCGGTCTAGCGGTGTTTCGTAAATACCCGCAACGAGCGAATTCGCTATCAACTGCTGGCGTTGCTCCGGCGTGATCGGCCCGATGTGGCCGACCGGCGGCACTACGAAGGCGCGGTCGACTATCGTCGGGACGCCCTTTTCGTCGAGCGTCGATATAAGTACCTCGCCTACGCCGAGTTCGGTGATGGCTGTTTCGACATTGATCTTTGGATTTACGCGAAAGGTCTCAGCCGCGACTCTCACGGCTTTTTGCTCCTGCGGCGTGTAGGCCCGCAATGCGTGCTGAATGCGATTTCCCAATTGGGCAAGCACCTTCTCGGGGATGTCCGCCGGATTTTGCGTAACAAAATAAACGCCGACGCCTTTTGATCGAATGAGCCGCACGACCAGCTCGACCTTTTCGATCAGGGCGTTTGGCGCATCAGTAAAGAGCAAATGAGCCTCGTCGAAAAAGAAAACGAGCTTTGGCTTTTCAAGATCACCGGCCTCGGGCAGTGATTCAAAAAGCTCGCTCAGCAGCCATAGCAGGAAGGTCGAGTACAGCTTTGGCTGCTGGACAAGCTCATCCGCGGCGAGCAGGTTGAGCACACCTTTGCCGCCAATGCTCTGCATAAAATCGTCGAGCTTTACCGCGGGCTCGCCAAAGAAGAGATCGCCGTGCTGCTCATCGAGCTGAAGCAAACCGCGCTGTATGGCACCGACCGATGCACTCGATACGTTGCCGTATTTAAGCGTCAATTCATCTGCGCTCTCACCGACGAATTGCATCAGCGACTGCAGATCCTTGAGGTCGAGTAAGAGCAGGCCGTTATCGTCTGCATATTTAAAAGCGATGGCCAGTACGCCCTCTTGCACGTCGTTGAGCTGTAGGAGCCGCGAGATCAGCAACGGTCCCATCTCGGTGACCGTCGCACGCAAAGGATGTCCCTGTTTGCCAAAAACATCCCAGACCGTCGCGGGAAACTGCTCGAATGTCGGCGTTATCCCAAGTTGCTCGTTTCGCGCGTCGATCTTCGGGTTGCCCCCGCCAAGCTGCGTGACACCCGTGAGATCACCCTTGATGTCAGCCATAAAGACGGGTACGCCGCGCTGACTAAACCCCTCGGCGAGACGCTGCAGCGTGACGGTTTTACCCGTACCGGTTGCGCCCGTTATCACACCGTGGCGATTGGACATCTGTGGCAGGAGAAAGAATTCTGCTAGCTCGTTTTTAGCGGCAAGGATCGGTTCGGTCATACATTTGTGTGTTCGATCAAGGCTCTACTATGTAGGAAGTAAATTTGTATACTTTCCCCTTTTTTGAGAACCCGAAATGCGATGCGTCGTTCTCGTTCGTGAGGCCAAACTCGCCTCCCTCGGTATAGAACATTGGATCCCGCTGAGCGATCAACGAGCGTTCGCCGTCAAAGATCTTATTGAAGTTCCTGATGAACTGCATCCTTGTCCATGTTCCTTCGTCGCCGGCGTCAAATCCCCATTGAAAAGGGAACGCTGTCAACGACGCGACCGCAGCTTTGTCACGCCTTGCCACCGCTTTCTTAAATTTGGCGTAGAACGCCTGGAATGAAGCGGGCGTGGAGTGAAGTCGGACACTCCTCTGCGCCGCGGCACTTGCAGAAGCGAGTGCGAGACACAGACACGCGAGAATTATCCTTCGTCGCAAATTCGAAGCTAGCATTTTTCGTACTTCCACATCCTGGATTTGCCCTCGGCAAGCCATTCGATCGTCGTCGCCAGACGTTTATCGCGCGTGGCGTCGCTCTTGGCCTCGGTGATCCACACGACGTAGTCCTTTTTCTTTGAGTACGGAAAACTGTTGAAGGTCTCGGCGGCGGCGTCATTCTTCGCGAGACTCTCGAGCAGGATGTCGGGTACGACGAGCTCTTTTTTGTCCTTGGATACAGGCGCCCGCTGGACCTTGATGCCGGCATCGTTGAGCTTCATCGCGTCCTTGATGAGCTTTTTCATGACCTTGTCGGATGGCAGATCTTTGACGGACGTCAGGCGGCCAAAGCTGCCCATCGCGGTCTTCTCAGCCGGGAACGCGTCGTTCTCGAGTAATGACTGCTTCCAAAAGCCGAAGGCGCAATGGGCCTTAAAAGCCGCCATCGAGCACATCATCTCGCCCTTGTAATCAAAGTGCGGAAAGCTCCACTTCATCGTCTCGGTCGCCTCGGGACAAGCGGCGTGAACGAGTGCGCGGATGTGGTTCAGGATCGGTTTTGCGAAGTCCTGAGACTTTTCGATATAAGCGTCGACTCGCGGATCGGTTGAAGGCATGTCGTTAATATAACCGAAACCGGGCGGGCTGTCAGCGCACGTGGCTTCTCCAAAAATTGCTCTTTTCTCAGCTGCGGTTTTCGCGGCGTATCACGAGTTTGAGTCCCGACCATTTCTCGTCAACGGCGCAGACCTTAACATCGACGAGTCCAAGTGGAAGGGCGGCCTCGCGCACAGTGTCCTCCGTTATCTCGGTCGGGAGCTTCGCGGCTTGTTTGTACCACGACACCCATATCGAGCCGTCCTGCTTTATTACGTTGCGAAGATCGGGGAGCTTTGCAAACAGTTCGTCACGGCTGTTCGTAAAAAGGTGAATTACGTCAGGCCGACCCGCCGGCTTGTCGGCGATGATCTTGATGTCGTAAGGATCGCCCAATAGCGCACGGTAGTCATCCGGAGCGTTGAGCGTCAGTACGGTGTGACCGCTTCTGATCCCGAGTTTTTGGACGAGCGGTGTTCCTGAGTACCCTGTCGTCATTCTGTTCAACCTTGCCCTCGCCTTACGTGCGGGCTACTGACACTACTATTTTACGTTCACGCGGCCCGTCAAATTCGCACAGATAAATACCTTGCCATGTCCCAAGGCACAGATTGCCGTTCTCAAACGGCACCGTGACGCTCGACCCGACGAGTGACGATTTAATATGAGCATCCGAGTTGTGTTCACCATGTTTGTAGTGCGCCTCGTACTGCGGGATCAGACGCTGGAGAAATCCAAGCATGTCCAACTGCACGTCCGGATCGGCGTTCTCATTTACCGTCAGGCCGCACGTGGTGTGCTGGATAAAAAGCACGCAAACACCATCCCCAGTCGGCACGCTACCCTCCACATCGTGCGTTATATCGATCATTTCCTCACGCCGAGTGGATCTTATCTTTAGTGTCCCCACGCTTCGTTTGTATCACAGACGGCGAGGAAACGAGATGATCGCCAGTGAAAGGGCTACGCCGTCACTTTGCCCAATTTAACCGCTTTTATTAGACTTATAGATTCGCAAATGAGCCGAAGGCCGGACTACCTGTTGACGGGTATGCCCCAGCGAGGGTCGGCGAAGAGAAAACAACATGAACAGTTACGTTATCTATTTAGTGCCCGCACTCGGGATCTTGGGGTTGGTCGTAATGGCGATCAAGTCGGCATGGGTCAGCAAGCAAGATCCGGGCGATGCGAATATGCAGGAGCTTGCCGGCTATATCGCTGACGGCGCCATGGCATTTCTGAAGGCTGAGTGGCGGATACTCAGCATATTCGTCGTGTTCACGGCGATCCTGCTGGCCTACTCCGGAACTATACACACGGTAAACGGTAAAGAGATCCACTCGAGCTGGGTGATCTCCATCGCTTTTATTATCGGGGCCGTGTTCTCCGCGACGGCCGGGTATATCGGGATGCGTGTCGCGACAAAGGCCAATGTCCGCACGACACAGGCCGCGCGCACGAGCCTCAAGCAGGCGCTGAAAGTCTCCTTCACCGGCGGCACCGTGATGGGACTTGGCGTCGCCGGTTTGGCGATCCTTGGTCTCGGTGGACTGTTCATCGTCTTTCTCGCTTTGTTTGCAGGCCTCGGAGCTAATCAGGTGCGAACGGCAGTTGAGGTATTGACCGGCTTCTCGCTCGGAGCGGAGTCGATCGCGCTATTTGCACGCGTAGGCGGCGGTATCTATACCAAGGCGGCGGACGTCGGGGCCGACCTTGTGGGCAAGGTTGAGGCGGGCATTCCTGAGGATGACGTTCGCAACCCCGCGACTATTGCCGATAACGTCGGCGACAACGTTGGCGATGTTGCCGGCATGGGAGCCGATCTTTTCGGTTCGTATGTTGCGACCATTCTCGCAACGATGGTCCTCGGTCAGGAGATCAAGTTGAACGATGCCTTTGGCGGCTTGTCACCTATCCTGCTGCCAATGGTCATCTGCGGTCTGGGCATCGTCTTCTCGATCGCCGGAACCCTCTTTGTAACGATCAAGGACGAGAAATCGAGCGTTCAAAACGCGCTGAATATTGGCAACTGGGCCTCGATGATCTTCACCGTTATCGCGTCCTATTTTGTCGTCGAGCTGATGCTTCCCGACGGCCCGATCACTTTGCGTTCGGCAAGCTTTACCAAGAACGGCGTCTTCGCGGCGATCGTGGTTGGTACCATCGTGGGGGCGATCATGAGCTTCGTCACTGAGTACTTTACGGCGATGGGCAAAAAGCCGGTTCTGTCGATCATTCAGCAGTCATCTACCGGACACGCGACCAACATCATCGGCGGTCTAGCCGTCGGCATGAAATCAACCGTGATCCCGGTCCTGACGCTGGCCGGCGGCATCATGGCGTCATATTACTTTGCAGGACTCTATGGAGTCGCCATCGCGGCGGCCGGAATGATGGCGACAACGGCGATGCAGCTCGCGATCGATGCTTTTGGGCCCATCGCTGACAATGCGGGTGGTATCGCGGAGATGAGCCAGCTTCCGCCGGAAGTTCGTGAGCGCACAGACAAGCTCGACGCCGTAGGCAACACAACAGCGGCTACAGGAAAAGGCTTTGCGATCGCATCTGCCGCACTCACTTCGCTAGCGTTGTTTGCCGCCTTCGTCGGTATCGCCGGCATCGACCGGATCGATATTTATAAGGCACCCGTACTGGCCGGTCTTTTTGTCGGCGGGATGATCCCATACATTTTTTCCGCATTGTGCATCCAGGCTGTGGGTCGTGCTGCTATGGATATGGTGCAGGAGGTCAGGCGGCAGTTCCGCGAGATCCCGGGCATCATGACGTATGAAGCAAAACCGGAGTATGAGAAGTGCGTCGCTATCTCGACCAAGGCGTCGTTACGCGAAATGATGCTGCCCGGCGCCATCGCATTGACCACGCCGGTGATCGTCGGTTTCCTGCTCGGCCCTGAGGTCCTTGGCGGACTGCTCGCCGGTGTTACCGTGTCGGGAGTACTGATGGGCATCTTCCAGTCGAACGCGGGCGGTGCGTGGGACAACGCAAAGAAATCCTTTGAGCAGGGAGTGATGATCAACGGAGAGATGGTCTATAAAGGCTCGGAGGCGCACAAAGCGTCAGTTACAGGCGACACTGTGGGTGACCCGTTCAAAGACACTTCGGGCCCGTCAATGAACATCCTTATCAAGCTGATGTCGATCGTCTCACTCGTAATCGCACCTTATATCGCGGGCATCAGTCGTTAATCTGACCAGCACTAAAAAGAAAAGGACTGCCATCGTGGCGGTCTTTTTCTTTATGACGGTCAGGGTGTCATTCCTTTTACGGCCCGAACGAAATTCTCGTCTTGTCTTATCGCATCAAAGGCCTGTTCCTGAGCGATCCGCTCGACATTCTTAAATCCAAGTTCGATCGCCTTTGACAGTGCCTCCACCGCTTTCTTCTTGTTTTTATTGAGAGCAAATAACCGGGCACGATCGTATTGCACCTCGGCATTCTTCGGGGCGATCTCCGTGGCAAGATCTAACTTAGCGAGTGCATCATCATACTTGCGGTTCCGTTCGTCCGAGAGCAGCGCCCCTTGAAACATAGACACAAAGACGCCATTCAACACACGTCGGGACAGCCGGCGTTGCGGTGAGTCGACCGCATCGTCAAAGTGCGTGCGAAGGTCTCGAACGCGCTGACGTAACTGAGGAAACATGTCGGCGCGGCTGGGCGAGGACAGCATTTCCTCGAGTCCAATGATCTCATCCATCTGTGCGGCCTGGGTCTTGAAACCCTCCGTTTCTGCGCGGAGCTCATCCTTGTACTCGCGCGATCGTTCAAGATCCGTCAACTTT
>DASYKW010000273.1:0-7117 GCA_035995005.1 Pyrinomonadaceae bacterium | reverse complement strand
ACCGCATGTTGGTCTAGGTAAACTGATTCGATCAAAGGGGTTAGGCTCTTCAGCCATCGATCTCAGCGACGGCCTGTCGTCTGACCTCATGCACATTTGTAGAATGAGCCGCGTCGGGGCCGCGATAGAGGCCGATCGGCTCCCCATTGATCCCGATATTGAAAATATCTTTGGCGCCGAGCCTGCCTCTGAGATGGCGCTGCACGGCGGTGAGGACTTTCAGGTTCTTTTCACGGGGGATCAAGAACGGATCTCCGCCGCCGCTATTCCCGGCATCTCGCGGATCGGGGTCATCACTTCGAAGGCTGAGATCATTGAGCTTAAGGTAGAGGGCGTCATTACCAACCTCCAACCACACGGTTACCGTCATTTTTGAGCGTTCTCACGCGGAATTTGAGCTACACCTCAGAAAAATCTTGACAGTGGTTTTCGAGCTGTGCCAATATGTCCGTTCCCTCTGCTGAAGCAAAAAGAGCGGGTGCGATGACGACATCAAGTAACTACAAGTCAATGCTCATAAAGGCCATTCAAATGGCCCGGGCGGCACTGCGCGGGCAAGCCTGTCAGTGTATGTCGCAGAAAGAGACTTGATACAGCGGGAGCGGCATTCCCGCTCCCGACACATCGAAAGTTCGACGCTGAAAGCGTCAAGATGCTCAAGGAGCGGTTACGCCGGATCAAGAAGATCCGAGGTAGCCGCTCCTTTCACTTTTGATCTTTGACAACTGAATAGCCGAATTTAAGCGGGTGGCCGAAAAGTCACAAACGGTCGCCCGCTCCTTTTCAGGTGCTGGATCCGCCACTAGACACGAACAGCGGTCTGTATGCGTCGCGGTAGTACCACGCCACGATAAGATTTGCGATCACCAGGAAACTTGCGATGTATGGTCCCGGCGGCGTGCGGTCAACCAGAAAGTGGTAAAGCGCAATGTTTACGATGACCGGGGCGATCAGCACGGTCGCAAACGGAACAGCTCGCCCAATCACAAACAGCAAGCCGCAGGTAAGCTCGACCGCCTTCAACATCGGGAAGAAATAACGAACGGCAGCAAGACCTTCATTAAAAGCCTTCGGCACGCCCTCCATTGGCGGCGGCTGAATTAACCCTAGAAAGAATGTGATCGATGCAAAAAGGAACAGCAGTCCCATCAACGTACGAACAATGATCATTACGACCTTCATGTGAGCAGCCTCCAACTAGTCTGTTTTGAGTGAGGGTAAACCGAGTTGAGAACGCAGTCAAATTGGACGGCAAGCCGATCCAAACGAGGACGCTAGGATGTCGCCTCGAAGGGCGTGGCGACGGGATTGATCGCGGCAGCGGAAGGGGTCTTAGAGTAGGCTTTCGCGAGTGAGAAGGGACGCTCCACGAACAAGAAAAGTACTGCTGGCGGAATGAGTGAGAATGCGAACATGACGGGGAGCATTGACCAGAAAAAGGCTGCTCCGTGTTCGTGATCTATCACCAGATAGCTCAGAAGCAGAAACGCTCCCTTGAGAGCGAGACCGTGCAGTAGGTAGTAGGAATAGCTCATATTCCCGAGCCAACGCACAGGCGTCCATGCGAACATTCGCGAGAACCAGCCGTCTGTTTTGCAAAAACACACGAGGCACACGACCGAGAAGGCGATAAAGAGAATGCCCGTTCGAATAGTGAATCCGACTGCCCCATCGAAAGGCAGCAAGGTGCTCGCCAGGCCAACGATCAAAGCCACGGCGGCGGTCAGGCTCGATGGAACCGCGACCTTTAGCGAATTGATCGCCTCATACAAGGTCATTCCGGCAACGAAGAGAATGAGCTGAACGGGTCCGCCATTGATCGACGCCCAGACTACGGCGGCAATTATCAGCCCAAACGCAGCAAGCCGAAACACCGGTCTCCTCTCGCGCAATCCAAGCACCACGATGAGCAACGGGATCGCAAAATAAAAGGCAATTTCGTAGCTAAGTGACCACGCGACGGTGATCATCGGCTCGATCGAGAAGATGCCCGGAAGAAGTAGGAAATTCTGTACGAGATACATGGCGGCAGCGCCCGCATCTGCAGGGATCTTGTTCTCCGACGGAAATATGAATGAGAGAGCAACGTATGCGGCAAAAACGACGGCGAAAGCCGGATAGATCCGTTGCACTCGCCTCCAGATGAATCGGCCGAAGGGCTGTGCTTTCGCAATGAGCGATCCGTAGATCAAGTAACCGCTCAAAACGAAGAAGAGATCGACTCCCGTATTTCCGATCGTGTGCATTCCGCCCGCGACTGTTAGCAGCGTGTCGTGGCCCAAGATCCACGGTTTGATAAGGGCGACGTAATGAACGAGAAACACAAGGAAAACAGCGAATCCACGCAGGCCCTCCATGGGGCGCACGTTTTGGCCTCGCATGCCGCGAGACACTTCAAATCTATCTGTAAGCCAGTGTCCGATCTGCATTCTCGTCGGTTGAATAGACAACCGATCGATGAAACGCCGAATCGGGCTTGAATATCAGCTTTTTGCAGATAAAAGGGGCGGAATTTAGCCTGCCCGCCTAATTTTGAAAATATGTTTCAAGGTCGTATCGACGGCGTCGGAACCGGCTTCGCACGGTTACTGCCGCGCGGATCGTCACCCTGAGGGGTCGGTGTCTCGACCGGCGTCGCTCCCGGCGAAACGGTCGGCGATGCGACCGGCGTGGGCGAGATATTCGGAGAAGCCGATGGCGAGACGCTTGGCGTTGGAGTTACCGTGGCAGCTTTTGACTGAAGATTTGAGAAACTCACGCCGTAGGGTGCAATGACCCCGGCGGCCAGGAGCAAAGTGCTTGCGGCGACTAGTGCGATCTTTTTCAACATACGACCTCCTGCGTGAAAACGACTTAAGTCAAGAATGCTTTGAGCACCCAGACGTAGTCTGTATGGAAGGACACGTTCTAACGCACTAAACGCAGGATTTGTAGGTGTTACCGCAAAATCAGCTGTTTCAGCAGCTACATATTGTGCTTGCCATAAGATGGGTTTTGCGTTTACATTACATCTGAGAAAATCGGAGGATAGGGACTTTGCTCACAGGGCGTGTATTACTGCTGAACTTTAGCTATGAGCCGTTAGGCACTATCGGCGTCGCACGATCGGTGTGTTTGTGGTTTCGTGGCGCGATCTTTGTCGAGGAGAATGACGGCGACAATGTGCTGCATTCCCCGTCAACAACGTTTCCTGTGCCATCGGTCGTTCGACTGCGGCACTACATTCATGTGCGTCGCAACAGTCGTGAGACGACGATGAAGCGTGCCCGGATCTACATTCGCGACCGCTATCGCTGCCAGTATTGCGGTGAGCATCGCCATGCCAAGGAATTAACGCTCGATCACATCTTCCCAAGAGCACAAGGCGGCGAGAGCACACCGCAGAATCTCGTAACGGCTTGCGTCAAGTGCAATCAGCGTAAGGGCAATCGGACGCCCGAGCAGGCGAGAATGCCGCTGCTCACGTCACAGAAGCTGCTTCGCCTGGGCCTCGATCACGTTCTGTTGTGCCATTATGCCGAGAATCGTCCGGAGTGGCGCAAGTATTTATTTATGGACGACGTCGTCGACGAGGTTGCAATCATCATGGCAGCGTAGTCACCTATCGATCGTCTTTTGTTTTACGGCTGGTCTCGACCAGCCGCTTTCATTTGGGCTATTCGGTTGTCACGAGTGGACCCTTATGAAACTGATCATCATTCATGGACCGCCCGCGGCGGGCAAACTGACGGTGGCGAAGGCCCTGAGTTTGCGTACCTATTACAAGGTTTTTCACAACCATCTGACGATCGACTGCACCGAGCCGGTGTTCGAGTTCGGTTCGCGTGAGTTTTGGGATATTAACCTGCGGCTCAGGTGCGAAATCATTGCGGAGGCGGCTCGACAGCAGATCGATCTCGTTCACACCTTTTGCTATGCGAAGGGTGTGGACGACGAGAACTTCAGGATGCTCATATCGGCGGCACGAGACAATGGCGGCGAGGTTCATGTTGTTTACCTTAACTCGCGAGATGAGGTGCGTAAAAAACGCATTAGCGACGAATCGCGCGTGCAGATCCGTAAGCTGACCGATCCCGATTCTGTCGATCGTCAGCGGAGAGAGGACGTATTGTTTTCCACTCATCCGGATTTTGCTGAGAGTACTCTTGTGCTCGATACGTCTGATATGACGCCTGATGAATCGGCAACCGCCATAATTGAAACGTTTGGATTAGAGGAACTTAGAGATGAGTAGATTCAGAAATGAAGAGGAGATCGCGAAGGTCATGCGCGGATTTGAGGACGCAACGATCTCACGCGACAAATGGAAGCATGCTGAACACCTTACCGTGGCTCTGCACTATCTGACCGAGCATGATATGGAGACAGCAACCGCGAAGATGCGTGACGGTATTTTCAGGCTGCTCAAAGCATTCAAGGTCGACCTGTCAAAAGAAATGCCCTATCACGAGACGCTCACGATATTCTGGATGCGCACCGTCGCCGAATTCAACGCGTCCAAGAATGGCACTTCGCTGCTCGACAAGGCGAACGAGCTGGTTGCGAAATATGACAAGAACTATCCGCTGAAGTTTTACAGCCGAGAGTTCCTGTTTTCGGACGATGCGAGAGCGAGGTTTGTTGAGGGCGATCTAGCGGAACTAGAATCTAGTGTCAGTGTCTAAACACTTATGAGATATCTCGGCGCGTTGATCTTGTTTGGCCTGGTGGCCAATATGGGGGCCCAGGAAGCTCGAAAATACTCTTGTACCGATAGGGACCGTAGTGCCGCCGAAGAGTATTTATCGAGACAAGCTGAGAACGACGCCGTTGCCGAGGACGCTCGCCGTCCACGTAAAGGCACGTTACCATTTTGCTGGCACTCATGTGCAGTCAGTCTGCCCATGCCGTGGTACCCACGATCTGCAAAGCGCTTAGCCGTGCAAGGAGTGGTTACCCTTTACACTATTGCCGATGAGGACGGAAGGATTTTTTACGCCCAGCCGATTTCCGGCCCCAAGATGCTGAGACAGCCTGCCCGGGAGGCCGCCTGCAAATCAGTGTTCAAACCCATCCATTATGGGGCGAGGCGTCTGAAGTTCCCATGGACTATTAAATACAATTTTCAAAAAGATACCAATGCTCAAGTTCTTTAACACTCTTACTCGCCAGGTCGAGAAATTTCAACCGCTCGAGGACAACAAGGTGCGGATGTATATCTGCGGCCCGACGGTCTGGAATTTCGCACATATCGGCAATTTTCGAACGTTTGTCTTCGGGGACATACTGCGGCGGTATCTGAGGTTCAAAGGATACGAGTTGACGCATGTTTTCAACCTCACGGACGTCGACGACCGGATCATCAATGAGGCAACGGCACGCGGGATCACGATCGATGACTTCACCGCGCCGTTCATTCAATATTTTTGGGAGGACTTCGACGCGCTAGGCAACGAGCGGCCTGAGGTTACGCCGCGGGCGACGCATCACATCGTCGAGATGATCGAGATCATCGCCAAGCTTCTAGAGAACGGCCACGCCTACGAAAGCGAAGGTTCGATCTACTATCGCATCACGGCGTTTCCCGAGTACGGCAAGCTGTCGAAGATCAACTTCTCCGGCAACATCGCTGGCGGCAGCGAGCGTGTCGATACCGACAAGTACGACAAGGAGGACGCTCGCGATTTCGCACTATGGAAACTAGTCGGGCCCGACGACGAGCCCGGCTGGGATGCACCATTCGGTCGCGGCCGTCCTGGGTGGCACATCGAGTGCTCGGCGATGGCGATGAAATATTTGGGAGAGACATTCGACCTGCACGCTGGTGGCCAGGACCTCCAATTCCCGCATCACGAGAACGAGATCGCCCAGAGCGAGGGCTCAACCGGCAAGCTATTCGCTAAGTACTGGATCCACAGCGAGTTCCTGAAGATCGACGACGTAACGATGTCGAAATCGAAGGGCAACTTCTTCACCTTCCGCGATCTTCGCGAACAGGGCTTTTCCGCACTCGCGATCCGTTATCTGCTGCTGTCAGTTCCGTATCGAAGGCAGTTGAACTTCACCTTTGAGGGATTGCAGGGTGCGGAATCGACGGTTGAGCGCCTTAGGAATTTTAGGTCGCTAGTTGTAGATGCCAAGATGGCTAAAGGCTCGAGCCCCGATGCAGCGGCCTCTGTAACCAAGGCTCTCACCGACTTCGAGTTGGCCATGGATGACGACTTTAATACCGCCGCAGCATTGGCGACCATCCATGACATGGTCCGCGAGATCAACACACTGCTGGCTGACGAAGAAGTGCAGGCCGACGACCGCACCGCGATCCTTGAGGCGATCGCAAAATTCGACTCGGTCCTCGGCATCTTTGGGACCGAAGACACCGAAATACTCAATTCAGACATCGAGGCACTTATCGAGCAGCGTCAGGACGCTCGACGTAACCGCGACTTTGCCCGATCGGATAAGATCCGTGACGAGCTTGCCGCAAAGGGCATCATTCTCGAGGACACAAAAGACGGAGTTCGTTGGAAACGGAAGTAGCTACTTCTCGAGTTTGACCAGATAGACATTCTCTCCGGAGGTCGCGACGGCACCACGCAGCGTCGGTCGATAGCCGTTTAGGAGAAGATTCCTGAGCGGCGGCTCTCTTTCGTGCAGATCGCGGTCGCGAAACGCGATCCAGATGGTCGGCTCGGCGATCTCGTCGATCGACGTGCCTCTTACTTCGTCGAATGCCCGCGGCAAAAAGTAGGCGTGGTCTTCGGTAATGCCGTCGACCCCCGAAACCTTTACGATCTCCATCGACTTGTCCTTGACGGCAAACCAAGCTTGATATGCCGCGAGGTCCTCGAAAACGTATAGCGATTTCGCTCCTCCGTCGCGAGCACCGACCGCGAGTTCTCCCCACGCACACCAGGAGTTATTCGGTGCGGGGCGGCCCGTCCACAGAACAAAGCTATAGCCGGTGAAAAGAACGACAAGTGTTACCGCCGCGACTTGTATCGCCGGCTGGCGCGATCCTGAAATACATCCCGCGAGCAGCAGCGCCGCGGGAGCGAAAACGATGATCAGATGTCGTGTCCCCCAGATCGAATGCGGCAGCAGCCAACTCAGGACAAGTGCGGCAAGGACCGGCAAT
>DASYKW010000272.1:0-7635 GCA_035995005.1 Pyrinomonadaceae bacterium | reverse complement strand
CAATATTATTTGGAGAAAAGATGATCGCATGGTATCTCGCCAAATTTATTTAGCGACGCGAGCGCATCTCTCGCAATACGAACTACCACGCCTTTCTGTAGCCTTGTCCCGAGGCACCCATACACCGCATTTTGCGCAATTTATTAGCTGTCCCACAGCCCTAGCCTGGGGCTGGCGGGGTCTGACCTGAGAGGTGTCAGCAGCGGCCTTTGCGTCCTTGAGCATCCGAGCGACGCCAATAATGCCGTTGATCTGACGGCGATATTTCACCGCGGTGAGCGCCAAAAGGACGACGAGCACAACGAGAATGACGAGAGCCTCTCTCACTGCGCTTTTCCGCCTAGCGCGGCGGCGATCTGTTGAGTGAGGTCGCTGATCGCGTCGTTCGACGGATCGATCGACCTGATCTTGTCGAGGGTTTTCTGAGCGTCCGAGATCCGTCCCATCTTTACATAGGCTTGTGCAAGAAATTGCATCGATCGCGTATGCTGCGGGTTTGCGGACGCAACTTTTTCAAGGCTGGATGCGGCCTTTGCGTAGTCGGGCGGTGACTGAACATAGTACGTAATAGAGGAATCGGTGGCGACATCCGCGTCGCCGGGTTTTGCTGCAAGGGCTCGAGCGTAGACGTCTCTCGCCTTTTGAAACTCGTCCGCATCCTTGTTGTTGAAACCAAGATCAAAGTGCGCATTTCCAAGTGCCGCGAGGACCTCGAAATCCTTATCGTTAAGAGACGCGGCACGCGTCAGGATCCGTATCGTTTCAGGCAGGAGGCCGACCTGCTGCTTCATCGCGGCATATTTGTAGAGGGCGGTGCCGAGATCTTTTTGAAATTGGAAATTAGAGGGATTGTTGTCAGCCTCGGCGATCTTGGCTTTGATCTCAGCCTCGCTGAGAACAGGATCCGAGGCCGTGTTTGTCGCACCGCTATTAGCTGCCGCGACCGGTTGAACGGCGCCAGCGCGTAATGCCGCCATTTCGGAACGGTTCATCGAATTCGCAAGCAAGAAACCGCCTATGAACCCGAATAGCAGCGCCGCTATAACATAGAGGAGCGTGTTCTTATCCATCTCAGATCGAGCCTAGCAGAGAAAACAGGCGCAAAAAAGCGTCGCCCGTCGATACGATCTGCGGCGACGCCCGTTACGATCTCGCGTCGATCACTTCTTCTTGCCTTCAGGTGCGAGGTACGGCAGATCCTCGGCGCGGCGGCGAGTAGGCGGATCGGTGGCACGACGTCGCGGCAAGGCCGCGTTTCCACGTCGATCGACGCTCCCCGCAGGCAGACCTTTGCCATGGACAGCCTCGACTAGGATCCGAGTGATCTCCTGCGATAGTGTGCGATGCTCGAGGGCAGCGCGACGCCGAAGGGATTCCTTCAACTCGTTGGGAACATACGCACCAATGAATACACCTTTACGGTTAGCCATAAGGTCAGAGAGACTCCTTTTGTTCTTCGAAAAAGACGACTACAAACCTAGCAGAATGAAGCGCGTCGATAAGCCGAATCCTGTTGCCGCCCGAAAGCGGTGGCGATCATTCATCTGGGCCGTACATTACTGTGCGGCTCGAGCAGCCTACCCGGAAACGCTGCCGAATTTCTTCGGCGAATGAGACGGGCCGCCTCTATCCACGTTTCCCTATTTGGCCTTGCACCGCGAGGAGTTTACCTGGCCGCGATCTGTTACCAGACACGCGCCGGTGAGCTCTTACCTCACCGTTTCACCCATCACCCCGAGGGGCTGGTCTATTCTCTGTTGCACTTGTCGTCACCGTTCTGAAACGGTGCCCGGATGTTATCCGGCTCGCTGCCCTATGGTGTTCGGACTTTCCTCTACTTTCTCAAGCAGCGATCACCCGACGCGCTTCATTGCAAGGCTTGGCGATTATAACAAAGAATGTTGAACATACAAACAGAAAACCCGCGCGTATGCGAATCAGTTCGTGATCTCGATCATATCGCCCGGTTGCAGAAGCGGATCGGCGGTCTTCCCGTCTCTGATCTTCTTTAAATCGTATTCGGCTACGGTCAGTTTACCTACTTCACTCTTTCGGCGGACAAAAGCTTTCTTTGCATTTCCCTTGACGCCACCCGAGGCCACGACGGCCTGAAAAACAGTCATTCCAGCGGCCAGCTCCTTTTGCCCGATGGACGCGACCGCGCCCGCAATGTAAAAGAATCCTGTCGATGCGAGCGTCGCACTTCGACCATCCGCCGTGAACTCGATGGAATACCCGGGATAGATCAGGACGTCATCGGTTGTTTCGTCGTGCAGGCTATAGACGTCCGGCTTCGCCATCTCCGAGCGGCGAATTAGAACTTTTGTTGCTGCAGGGTCGACGATCGCGTCGGCTTTGATCGTAAAGAGGGGCATCGCCTCGCGTTGGAGAAACTTCTCGCCGTCACGCTGAACCATTCCCGTTACGTTGATCTTGTGGCTCGCATATTCGCGGACCTTCGCCTGGACCTGAGCGTCCTTGTAAAGCGTCACGCCGCTCGCAAGTAGATCTTCAAGCTGATCGAGAGTCAGTGCCTCGACGACCGGGCTTTCGCCGGCCAGCGGAAAATCGATGGTCCCATCCGAACGGACCGTGTAGTATCCGGAGGCGTTTGAAGCGTTCTTGAGCGAAATGAACAAGACGTCACCGATCCCGATCTTATAGATCTCTGTGGGCTTGAGCGATCTGGCGGCGGCGATTGCTGCGATATTGTAGGTCTGGCGAGCAACGGACGGTCTCGACTCGACCGGTGGCAAAGGGCGGTCGTTCGGAATCGTGATGGCCTGCTGCGCGCGCGGGTCCGGGTTTGCTGAATATGGATTGTTACGCTGGGCGTAGGACGAGATCCCACCGGCACAAAGCAGGAGGATCGTAGAGATCGGCACTCGGCTAAAAGGATTCATAAAGCATGTTTCGCATCGGGCGGACGCGTTCCACGCCTTAGTAAAGAGACAAAGTGCGAGACTTTCTAGATTTTTCGCCTAGTTTTGGCGGGTTGTCAGCAGCTCGGGCGGCAGGATGTCGCTGAGATTCTCGGAGTAATAGGTGCGTAGGAAATCCTCTGCGTCGGCTGCGGTCTTTGCTGTCGTGAGACTTCGGGCGAGATATTCGGCTTCGTCGACCGTGATGGACGATATGAGCCGGCGGACGTTCGGCAGCCATTTGGGATTCATGCTGAGCTCGCGGGCTCCGAGACCGATGAGCACCGGAACGTAGAATGGCGAACCGGCCATCTCGCCGCAGATCACCACCGGGATCCCGGCTTCCCGACCGGCGTCGATAACCTGGCTTATTGCGGTCGTCACAGCCGGATGCAGCGTCTGGTACCAATCGGCTACAGATTCATTGTCGCGGTCGACGGCCAAGAGATATTGGACGAGGTCGTTGGTCCCGAGACAGAGAAAATCGACCTCATGAGCAATACTCGGCGCTGTGTATACGGCCGACGGTATCTCGATCATCGCTCCGATCTTTGGATCGCCGACGGGAATCGCGAGCTCGATAAGGTCCTCACGTTCAGACTCGAGCAGCTCTTTTACGCGACGAACGTCCGCAACGCCCATGACCATGGGAATGATGATGTCCAGTTTGCCTTCCGCCGAGGCTCGCAGGAGCGCTCGGAGCTGCGTGCGGAAATACTCGGGCTCGGTCAAACTTAGGCGCAGCGATCTCCGTCCGAGTGCCGGGTTACGTTCCGCCGATTCGGGATCGCCCGTGTAATGAGCCGGGCCTATGTCGAACGTCCTGATGCAAACTCCGTCGTCGCCAACCAGCCGAACAACGTGTGAATACGACGACGCCTGAGACTCCTCATCAGGGATACTGCCGGGATCTCTTATGAGAGATTCGGAACGAAACAGACCGATCCCTTGTGCCCCGGCGGCCTTTGCACGCTCATAGGTATCGCGCGTCTCAGCGTTTGCTCGAAGCTTTATCTCCGTGCCGTCCTGCGTTAGCGATATCCCCTCGCGAGGGTCCGTGATCTCCAGGGATCCGCGATCCAGAAGGAGACTCCGGTAATACTCGATCGTATTGATGTCGGGATCGATGATCACTTCGCCTGCAACGGCGTCGACGATCAGATCGTCACCGTTCTTCAGAAGATGCTCGATGTCCCGGATACCGGTTACCATCGGGATCATCAGCTCCCGTGCGAGGATCGCCGAATGAGATGTCCACCCGGCGTGCTCCGTGACGATCGCGGCCGGTCGATTATCCGCGAGGGCCATCACATTTGACGGAAAGATCTCCTTGGCGGCGATCACGGCGTCAGGCCCGATGGCCTCGTCTTCATCCGTGCTCCCACGCAGCTCCGCAAGGAGGCGCTCGCCGAGGTCGGCAATATCGGACGCACGCGACCGGAGATGTTCATCGTCGACTCCGCTCTGCCTCTTGCGTTGATGCTCCGCGACGAGCCTTACGGCCCACTCTGCATTGACGCGCCGGTCGACGATGGCGGAACGAATGGTCAACACGAGCGATGAGGTCTCGTCGAAAGCCAGAAGCTGGGGATCCAGAATGCTGGAGCCGGGATTATTGGAGCCAAGTTCAGAGAGTTTTTCTCGGGCTTGATCGAGGGCCGTCTCAAAACGGCTAAGCTCGTGGTCGAGCTGGTCCTTACGAAGAACGATGCGCGACGTACGCCTGACAGGCGAGCGATAAAAGACAACGTTGCCGATGCCGTACCCGCGTGAGACGGCAACGCCTTTTAAGCGCCGCTCGGAACTTGCGATCTGTGATGCAGTCATCAAAAAAACCTAACTGCTAACTGCCGAAACTAAAGCCAGAACCGCTGCCCTGCGACGGGAAGAAGGGTTTGAGAAGGCTGGCAAATGCTGCCAGATTTCGGGTCTGGATAAGGATCTCGCCCGGTCCGGTGAACGCCGCGACCATGCCCTCGCCGCTGAGAAAGCTGCGCAGGTAACCGCTTTTGGCGGCTTTTTGGATCGTGTAGGGCATTTGAGCTTCCCACGCGACGAGATGTCCCGTATCGATCACGTACGGTTCACCCGGCCGAAGAGTCTTGCGATGGATAGCACCGAACGACGAAACAAGTAAGAGGCCCGTTCCCGAAACCTGGAGCAGGAAAAGGCCTTCTCCGCCGAAAAACGATTTTGCGCCGCCAAATTTCGTGTCAACGACCAGTGAGGTGTCTCCAGCTAGATATGAGCTCGACTGCACCATGAAGGCCTGTCCTTGCATCTCGATCCCGGCGACGTCACCAGGAGCGCCGGGAGCGAATGTCACCTCGCCGGGACCGCCTTTTGCGGTAAATGTCGAGACAAACGCCGATTCGCCGCCGACAGCCCGCTTAAGCGCGCCAAAAACGCCGCCTTTCATCTCGGAATAGAGGTCGACATTCGCCGACATTGAGACCATCGCTCCGGCTTCGGCAGAGATCGCTTGTTCAGCTTGAAGATTTACGACAGCGAGGGCGAAGGCGCCCTGATGCTCTATCGCCCACGTGTAACCGCGTCCTTGGCCTCGTCCGTCAGTATCGAAGTGGAAAGCTCCGCCGCTCGTGCTTCCTTGAGCCGGTGGCGGCTGGGGCGGTGCCGCAACAGCGACAGGAGGCGGTGCGGCCGAGGAGATCGTCGTGCCGCATGAGCCGCAAAACTTGGCTCCGTCCATTAGCGAGGTGTTACAGGTTGGGCAATTCATACGGTTACAGCAGCGGTCTTGTCGACGATCAGCTTCGCGGCCGCTGTGGCGTCGTCCGCAAAATCCAAAAACTTAAGGTCGCTGTCACTCACGACGAGGTATTTTTTCCAGGCTTCAACGATGGGTTTCCAACAATCTCCGACGAGAACAAGAGGCCGCGGAGCGAGCACGCCAGTGGTTAGCTTGTTCCAAACCAGCGAGATCTCGGTAACAGTGCCCATTCCGCCACGCAAGGCTACGAAGCCAACGGACCGAGTGATCAGATTCTGAAGGCGGTCGTAAAAGTGATCAGTCGCGACCTTGTCGGTGAGGTAGCGATTCGGCTCGTGACGAAACTGATTCATGACGATCCCGTAAACACGCCCGCCGGCCTCGCGGGCACCGCGGGACGCTGCCTCCATGACGCCGAGATAGCCTCCGGTACAGATAGTGAATCCCGCCTCAGCGAGCTGTCGGCCGACTTCCTTCGCCTCGAGGTATTCCGGTGAGTCATGGCTGCACTTCGAGCCGCCAAAGATAGTTATGATCCTTTCAGTTGAGCTACTCATCGATTTGAAGATGCCGCTTTAAGTGGCGTTACCTAAGAGACTCTAAAGAATGTAGTTACAGTTGTTGTAAGGTTGGAACCTAACGATCCTGTCCCAACCTGTCCCAAGCTTGTCCCAACAGGTCCGTGAGACAGCCAACCTATTGCAATGAAAGGCCTTACGGCAATGGACTACGCAATTTCACAACTTTTTCAAAAAACTTTTCGCTCTCATCGTTAATCACCGGGGCGACCCATCACTGGCCGTTGCAAGGATAGCACACTATTGCACATAAGTCACAGCCATCTCTGCTACTTCTCAAATTATATCCAAGAGCGCCGTGAATAGGTAAAAGGGTCATGCGGCCTCAGCCTCGGCCGGCGTGTCGTTTCCGGCGTCATGTATCGCCTTATCGACATCAACGAAAAGCAAAATGACGCTTCCGATCACAAAAAAGACTATTAGGGCCAATATCGCAGGCCGGAAAGAATCGGTCAATTGTGCCACGAGGCCGAAAACGATCGGCCCTATCCAGGAAGTTCCCCGCTCAGAGATCGCATAGATGCCAAAGAAGGCGGCTTCCCTGCCCTTGGGGATCATTTGCGAATAGAGCGACCGTGACAGAGCCTGCGAGCCGCCAAGGACAAAGCCGATCGCTCCACTCATTATATAGGCCTCGGTGATCGAATGAAGGAATGCGTAGCCGTAAATGACGACGAGTGACCAGATCCCGAGCGAAACGAGAATTGCCGTCTTTGTCGAGGTAAAGTGAGCGATCCGCTCGAACACCAGCGAGCCAATGAACGCCACGAATTGGGCGATGAAAAACGCCGTGAACAGCACCGTTTTATCCACTGGCAGTCCCCTCGCGACGAACAGTTCCTGACCCAGGAACAGCGCCGCCATCGCAATGACCGTCTGGATACCGTCGTTGTATAGCAGGTACGCCATCAGGAATCGCAGTGTGTGAGGAATGTGACGGAGCTCTCGAAAGGTGGCGATGAGCTCGCCGATGCCGGCCGACACAAAACTCTTCCCTTCAGGCGCGCTTCTGAGAGGTGCTCGTTTCTTGAGCAGGACGAGGGCAATTATCGCGAAGCCGCCCCACCAAAATCCCGCGACGAGGAAACACAGCCTTGCTGCATCGCCCTGGGTCATGCCAAGGGCTGCGGAATTTGCGAGCAGCGCAAAGCCGATCCCTAGCGTGACGAATCCGCCAAAATACCCCGCGGCGAAAGCCCAGCTCGAGACCTTGTCCCGACGGTCCTCGGTCGTGATATCGATGAGGTACGAATTAAAAAAGACTACCGACGCTCCGGCCCCGAGATTTGCAAAAATAAATAGGACAGACGCCGTAAGATACCTCTCGCCGGTCGTGAGATATAGGGCAGCGGTCGCGATCGCACCGATATAGCAAAAGAGGGCCAGCAGCGGCTTTTTAAGATTC
>DASYKW010000271.1:0-15094 GCA_035995005.1 Pyrinomonadaceae bacterium | reverse complement strand
CGCGACGGGAAACCCTCGGTGTGGTTTTCCTGGCCGACATGCGGGAAATAGATATCTCGGATCTGGTATTTGTCGTCGAAGTTAACGAGCAGGCTGCCGTTGCCGACGGGAATGTCTCTCATACGGCGACTCGGAGATCAGTTTGTGCTGACGGCCTCTGCGACGGCCGCATCGAGCCGGCGCTCGACTTCGTCGCTAAAGCCAACGGTGCGGGCTAGAATGCGACCCTTCCGGTCCAGGACGATGGTCCGTGGGATCTCGTCGCCGTCGCTGAATACAAAACGACTGAGATCACTCTCAGGAAACGCGATCGGATAGTCGAGCTGATAAAGTTTTGAGAATTGAGCGATCTTTGCCCTGTCCTCGTCATCGCCGACATGCAGGCCGATCAGCTGAACGTTGTCGGCACCGTACTTTTGTCTTAGAGCCATCAATTTCGGGATCTCTTTTACGCACGGCGGGCAATTCGTCGCCCAAAAATCGAGGATAACGGCCTTTCCGCCGAGATCGCTGACGCTTTGAATGCGGCCGTTTTCGTCTGTCCAGCTCATTTCAATGAACGCTTTGGTCATTGGCCGGTCGTTGACGCTCACAGGTCGGTTCGATACGGCTACCGGCGCCGCCGCCGGCCGGCATGAGCTTCCGGCGATCAAGGCGGCGAAAGCGATGGTGATAGCGGTTGTTCTCATTGACGCTAAAATGTTAATCCGAAACGGGTTGGCTTGTAAAAGACCGCATCAGCGTTGAGCGTCGCCTATGCTATAATCGGCGTATTCGCTGAGGTGTTGCGACACATTTGCGACATACGATGGACGACCCTGCCAGTAGTTTCCTACTTCTATTGCAAGCGACCGATCCTGTTACCCCGATCACCGCGACCGAGGTAATAGTAAATTTCCTGTTGATTCTTTTCATAGTAGGGATGAACGCGTTTTTTGTTGCGTCAGAGTTCTCACTCGTGACAGTGCGAAAGACCCGTGTTCAGAAGCAGGCCGATGAGGGAAGCAGCGGAGCAAAAGCGGCTCTGCGGCTGCTAGACAACCCAACGCAATTTATCTCAGCTGTGCAGTTGGGCGTGACGCTGGCGTCGCTGGCACTTGGATGGCGAGGCGAGCCCACGATCGCGAGATTACTGGAGCCGCTCGCCGAGAGCGTTGCGACCGAGGGGACGGCGGCTTACGTAGCTCACGGGTTCGCGATCTTTATCGCGTTCGCGCTGATCACGTTTCTTCACGTCGTGCTGGGCGAGCTCGTTCCCAAGATGTTCGCGCTGGAGCGAGCTGAGGCCTTTGCCCTCTTCGCCGCGAGACCGCTTGAGGTCTTTGCAAAGGTATTTTCGCCCATTCTGGCGGTTCTCAATTATGCGGGGAGCCTTTTCGGCAAGGCCCTCGGTCTCTCGTCAAATCTCGATCACACATCCGTCTACACCGAGGAGGAGCTTCGCCAACTCGTTGCTCTCTCGCAGGAGAGCGGACAGATCAATGTCGAGGAGCGGACGCTGATCAACAAGGTCTTTGAATTCTCGGAAACCACGGTAAAAGAGGCTATGATCCCGCGAACCGAGATAATCGCTATCCCAGAAACCTCGACGCTCGAGGATATATCGAAGGCATTCGAGGAGAGCGGTTATTCGCGGCTGCCGGTTTACCGGAATTCACTCGACGAGATCACCGGCTTTATCCACAGCAAGGACCTCGTCCCGTTCCTGCTCCGCCCGCGCTCATTCAAGCTCGGCAAGATCCTTCACAAACCGAGTTACGTAGTCGATACGGCCAAACTCGAGGACGTTCTGCGTCAGATGCAGACCGAGAAATTTCACTTTGGGTTTGTGGTTGATGAACACGGCGGCGTCGAAGGCATTATTACGCTTGAGGATCTGCTCGAAGAGATCGTCGGCGATATCTCTGACGAGCATGACGAGGAGGTCAACGAACAGATCGACCAGCAGGCCGATGGAGCGTATCTGCTCGATGGCGGACTAGCGGTCCGCGACCTGAACCGCCGTCTTGAGATCGACCTTCCGGTATCCGAAGCTTATACAACGATCGCGGGCTTCCTGATGAGTCAGGCCGGCGAGATCCTGCCCGAGGGGGCTATGGTGCCATATAACGGGCACACATTCCGCGTCGAAAAGGTCGACAAACGACGCATTCGCCAGGTCCGAATGGAGACGACCGCGAACGAACCCTCGGCTGCACAAGATGATTGATCGTTGAGGGTGCCTGGCACCCTCAAGTTTTGTGGTTTTGCCACGCGCGGGATAAATTGATTCCTACAGAATATGAGTTACATTGAACAGGTTTGGGCCCGCGAGATCATGGACTCTCGCGGTAATCCGACGATCGAGGCCGAGGTCATCTTAGAGGACGGAACGCAGGGCCGCGCAGCTGTCCCCAGCGGAGCGTCTACAGGCGAGAATGAGGCCGTCGAGCTGCGGGACGATGACAAATCGCGTTATCTCGGCAAAGGAGTTCTCAAGGCGGTCGAAAACGTTAATGAGAAGATCGGCCGCGAGCTCGAGGGTCTCGACTGCCTCGACCAGACACTCATCGATCAGACGATGATCGATCTCGACGGCACCGAGACCAAGTCAAAGCTCGGCGCCAACGCGATACTTGCGGTCTCGCTCGCAAATGCCCGGGCTGCGGCGGCTTTTCAAGAAGTGCCGCTATACCGCTACATCGGCGGCACCAACGCCAAAACGCTGCCGGTACCGATGATGAATATCCTCAACGGTGGCGCTCACGCAGACAACAACGTGGACTTTCAGGAGTTCATGGTTATGCCCGTCGGCGCCGAGAGCTTTAGTGAGGCATTGCGTTGCGGTGCGGAGATCTTTCATACACTAAAGGGCGTGCTCAAGGACCGCGGCTATTCCACGAGCGTTGGCGACGAGGGAGGCTTTGCCCCAAATCTCAAGTCAAACGATGAAGCGGTCGAAACTATCCTCGAGGCGATAGAAAAGGCCGGTTATAAGGCCGGCGACGACGTGATGCTAGCGCTCGATCCGGCGTCGAGCGAGTTTTACAAGGATGGGAAATACATCTTCAAAAAGTCGGACAAGCGAGAGCTCTCTTCCGCTGAAATGGCCGCTTACTGGACCGATTGGTGCAACAAATATCCGATCATCTCGATCGAGGACGGCATGGCCGAGAACGACTGGGACGGTTGGAAAAGCCTCACAGACTCGGTCGGTGATCGTGTCCAGCTTGTCGGCGACGATCTCTTTGTTACAAACACCAAGTTTCTGCAAAAGGGAATCGACCTCGGTGCAGCGAACTCCATCCTCATCAAGGTCAATCAGATCGGAACGCTGACCGAGACGCTCGACGCCATCGAACTCGCACGCACGAATAACATGACCGCCGTCATTTCGCATCGCAGTGGTGAGACCGAGGACAGCTTCATCGCCGATCTCGCTGTTGCAACGAACGCCGGACAGATCAAGACCGGCAGCCTGTGCCGGTCGGATCGCATCGCTAAGTACAACGAGCTTCTTAGGATCGAGGAAGATCTTGGCGATTCAGCCAGATTCCCTGGCCGGAAGGCGTTTTATCAGCTTGCGTGATGAACCTTCGCGACGAGATCCTTGCGGAACACTCAAAGCGTCAGACGGCGAAGATCGTCGATTGGGTCGGTACGGATCCCAAGCGGTTCGGTGAGCTGATGAAGCTATTTCTCGGCGACGTCTATCGCATTACACAGCGTGCAGGCTGGCCGCTCAGTAACTGCGTAAAACTTCACCCGGAACTGATACAGCCTTACTTTTCCCAACTCTTGAAGCAGCTCGAACGGGACGACGTGCATGTTGCCGTGAGGCGCAATGTCGTCAGGCTTCTGCAATTTGTCGACATTCCAAAACGTTACCAGGGACGCATCTTCGACGCGTGCTACAACCTTTTGGCCGATCCTGCGCAGCCGGTGGCTGTCCGCGTTTTCTCGATGACCGTCGCGGCAAAGATTGCCAATGACCAGCCCGAGCTGCTCGGCGAGTTGAGAATGATCGCCACGAAATATCCGCAAGTTGCGACGGCAGGATTTCGCAGCCGCTCTCGCCGCGTTCTCGGTGTCTGAAATGAGATGAGACTAAGAAAAGGCGAGTACGAGATCGATACGGACAAGCGGCGGCTCGATATCGCCGGCATTCATCGCTTCTTGTCGACAGAATCCTATTGGGCAAAGAATCGCACCCTTGAACAGACGCTGACGGCGATCGAGAATTCGCTTTGCTTTGGCGTCTATCGCAGCCGCGAACAGGTTGGATTTGCCCGTCTCGTTACCGACAAAGCGACGTTTGCCTATCTCGGCGATGTTTACATCCTCGAAACACATCGCGGCCAGGGCCTCAGCAAGTGGCTGATGCAAACGATCGTCGAGCAGCCCGACACTCGACATCTGAGACGGTGGTTGCTGGCGACGCGGGATGCTCATGGACTGTATGAGCAGTATGGCTTTGCGCAGCTCGTCTTTCCCGAGCGTTGGATGGAGCGAACAGCCCCGGACGCATACTGAAAAACATTGTTGCAACCTTTTGACGGCTTCCGGTTATAATTGAGAGACCGACCGTACGCCGGACGGCCACGTCTGGCAACTTTCTTGATGAACTTTCCCGATAACCGCAATCAGCGTCCACTCGCCCTCGTGATCCTCGACGGATGGGGTTATGCTCCGCGCACCGAGGGCAACGCGATCGCGATCGCTCACACGCCGTTCTACGACGAGATCTGCCGTAGATATCCCATGACAACGCTAGCGGCGGCTGGTGAGAGCATCGGTCAGGCCGCAGACTCGCCCGGCAACGCCGAGATCGGTCATTTAAATCTTGGCACTGGCCGCGTCGCGCAAACCGACCTGTCCCGCATACGATCGGCGATCTCCTCGGGAGAGTTCCTTCAAAATCCCGTCCTCGAACGTGCGCTAAAAAAGGCAAAAGAGTCGAATTCAGCCATCCATCTCATCGGCCTTTTGAGCGATGGCGGCGTGCATTCGTCGATGGAGAGCCTCTTCGCAATACTGCGAATGGCAAAGCTTCATGGCCTCGAGAAGGTCTACATCCATTGCATTCTCGACGGACTCGATGTGCCTGCTCGCACCGCTGACGTCTACGTTGAGGCTCTCGAGATCAAACTGGCTGACATCGGTGTGGGCAAAATAGCGACGCTCTGCGGCCGATTTTTTGCAATGGACGCGAACGAGAACTGGGAGCGCACTGCTCGTACGTTTACGATGTTGGTCCACGCCGAGGGCGAGCGGACGCGTGACGCCGTGACGTCGATACGCAACTCATTCCTTCGGGGTATCGCGGACGAGTTCATCGCTCCGATCGTCGTCGAGCGCGCTCCTGAGGTGCCCATGACAACGGTAAATAGCGGCGATCTCGTCGTATTTTTTAATCATCGGGCCGAGACGATGCGGCAGCTTGTTCGTTCCTTGTGCCTAGCCGGCGGCGCTGGTGCCAAGCCCTCAGTCGACACCGTATGCATGACCGAGTACGACCGCTCGTTTAACCTGCCCGCCGCGTTCCGTCAGGAGCCGGAGAAGAATGCGCTTGTCTCCGTCCTCTCCGCTCATCAGATCCCGAGCGTCAAGATCACCGAGACCGCGAGGCTCCCGCATTTGACGCGACTCTTTGACGGCGGGGCTGACTCGCCGCAGCAGTTTGAGGAGGAGGTCCTGCACACGACGGCACCGGCCGCCGATCTCTGGCCTGAATCACAGAGCTTTAAGATCACTGACACCTTCGTCAGCGGTCTCGAGGCGACGGGAAACGGCGTTTTTGTCATCAACCTGCCGGCCGCGGACATGGCGGCGGAGTCGGGCGTTCTTAACCGAGCGGTCGCGGCGATCCGATACATGGACACATGCCTGGGCGGCATTTGCGAGACGGCCCGCGAGGCAGGCGGCATCGTGTTGATAACCTCGAGCCACGGCAGTTGCGAGGAGATCGCCGATGTCGCGAACGGCGAAACCCAAACCGCATCCACGGCAAACCGTGTTCCTTTACACATCATCGACCCTCTCAGTCCGGCACCGCACCTGCGTGAGAATGGCTCGCTGGCCGACGTCGCGCCGACGATACTCGGCATTCTCGGTATCGAAAAGCCCGAGGAGATGACCGGCTCGGACCTTCGCGTGTTGTAAAATAGCGGCTTGGAAAAACGCCCGCTCGACCTCAGTAACATCCTCGTCGTCCATTTTGGCCAGCTCGGCGATGTCGTGCTTGGGCTCGCGGCCCTGCGCGCCGTGCGTGAGAGGTTTCCGGATGCGCATATTGCGACGTTGACGGGTATCATTCCGGGCGAGGTTGTGCGGCTCTCGGGGTTAGCGAATGAGGTGATAACCGTCGACCGTGTCGAGTTACGGGATGGACCGAAGCTTCGCTCGATCGCCAAGATCCTCAAATTCACTCGCGAAATGCGTCGCCGGGACATCGATCTCGTCATCGATCTCCACAGCCTTAAGGAAACGAACATCCTCGCGTGGCTCACGCGAGCAAAGCTTCGCTTGCTCGCGAACCGGGGCAACCGCTCGTTCCATTCATTGGGAAACTATGACCCCGCTCCGTCTCCCGAGGACCGCTCGCTGCCGTTGAGCCAACGCTATATGAACGTGCTGCGTCCGCTCGGCATCGACAACGAGCCTCACCCGGTAATATTCACACCGACATCACCGGATCGTGAAGTCTTCAGCGGCGTTGAACGACCGATCGCCGGATTCTTTCCCGGAGCAGGACATCCGAGCCGATGCTGGCCGCTGGCGAATTTCGCAGAGCTTGCAACGACGCTGCAGCATGACGGCTATCAGCCTGCCGTTTTTCTCGGTCCTGAGGAGGCGGGAATGCGTGACGACGTCGAGCGTGCATTTCCGGTCGGCACGATCATCATCGACGGCCTCAATATCGCCCAATTCATCGCCGCGGCCGCGGAACTCGCCGTTTTTATCACAAACGACACTGGTCCGATGCACCTTACGGCCTGTGCCGGGACGCCGATCTTGCTGATCATGGACGAGCGTGCTCCGCTGACGTATCTGCCGCTTGCGAGCCGTCTCGAGGTGGTAAATACCGCCGAGATCGACGACATTCCAGTCGCAAAGGCCTACGATGCGGCCAAAAGACTTCTTGCCTAGGGGCCCAAATGACAACGGCCTCGGCCGCGTGATACTCTCACCTCTTCAAGGAAACTTGGCCTTTACACATGGTTGAAGAATTCGCTTTCGACAATACCGAAGAGCGTCGAAAAGTGCGGAATAATGGGACGGGCTGGATCGAGGTGATCGCGGGCTCGATGTTCTCGGGCAAGAGCGAGGAGCTGATCCGCAGGCTCAATCGTGCACGTATTGCGAGGCAAAAGGTGCAGGTCTTTAAGCCGGGCATCGACGCACGCTATTCGGTCGAGGAGATCGCGTCTCACTCGGGGCAGAAGCACATTTCCATACCGGTCTCGACGACCGCGGAGATGATGTCGCAGGTCCACGAAGACACTCAGGTCGTCGGCATCGACGAGGGGCAATTCTTCGACACGGCGATCATCGACGCGGTCAATGAACTTGCGGCGAGAGGGAAGCGAGTAATCATCGCGGGCCTCGATCAGGACTACACGGGCAAGCCATTCGAACCGATGCCGCAGCTGCTGTCGATCGCGGAGTTCATCACAAAGACCCACGCCATCTGCGTCAAATGCGGTGCTACGGCCAACTATTCACAGCGAACAGTCGAGTCAGAAGAGCGTGTCGAGGTCGGTGCCGCCGACAAATACGAGGCCCGATGCCGCCGCTGCTTCGTCCCGCACGCCGACGCTCCAACGCTGCACGACGAGCCCTGAGAGACTTACTTCGTCGCCTTCATCGAATACAATATCGCCGCAAAGTCATCGCCGTGCTTTGAGAAGTTCGTGCCCTTTGTCGAGGTCATGACGTTGAGCTGCTGCACCTGACCGAGGTATTTGCGGTAGCCGATCCACTGATGTCGCCGCGGATCGTCCTTGCCCTCAGGCGGTGCCTCGGTAAACTCCACGCCCGGCAAGCCGTCGATCGAGACCATCTTGACGCTCTCGTATTTGCCGTTCTTTAGCTGCTGCATCGCCTGGTCGTAATACGCCGTGAGGCTCGTCTCCATCGGAAAGCTGTCGCCCAGGGCCGAGATATTGACCAGCAGGAACGCATTGTCAGGCGACTGATAGTTGAATGTCTCTTTCTTCACATCCATCTTTTTCCAGCCCGCGGGCAGACGCCACGAGAGGCCCTGATCGTCCCAGCTCGTCTCGGTCCCGGCGTCGATGATCGCCTGCTGTGCCGACGTCGGCTTTGCCGGCTCAGGTGCCGACGACGAAGTCCCGCCCTTGCCGCCCGACGTGTTTGAGCCGCCGGCATTCCCGCCGCCCGACATTTGCTTGAGCTTGTCGCCCAGCCCGCAAAACGCTAGTGCGAATAGCACGATACCGATCGATGCGAATTTCATCCCATGGTCCTCCGAGTTGTTAACGCTTTCTGCTCCCGGTATTGTCATCCCAGAGCCGCAAAACTCAAAACCGGTATGTTCTAAATGCCTTTGGGGCAGCTTATTGTCCCACGCTGTCCCACGCTGTCCCAAAAGTGGTGGGACAGGCAAGTCGTTGATCCCACAAGGGTTAGCAAAGCTGTCCCACGCTGTCCCAGGACCCCTGTGGGACAGGGAAACCATTGCAGGAATTAGACTTACGGCCGCGAAAGGATCAAAAATGCGACTTTTTTCAAAAAAAAAGTGTGGCCATCTGTGCCACAGGACAAGAGGCACCAGTGTTGCGCTGCCAATTTCTCAAAGATCAAAGCCCGCCGAAGCATACCACGCATTGTTGCATCGGTCAAGCAAAATCGCATCCATGCAACACCAAAGGTATGAGGTCTTCGAGATCTTAAAGGCTACTTAGGCACGCGGAACCAGAGTCTTCACAGAATTGCAGGCCTGACCCAATCTTCTGGTTGACCGGCCTCCGAAAGTCGGTATAGACTCGGTGGACTCAATTTTCTACATCTAGGAGATCCATGAAGCGTGTCTATATCGGCCTGAGCGTAGGTGTCCTGCTTGCTTTTGTCGTTTCCTTTACGACTCTTTCTGTCTCAAAGGCGAGTTCATCCAAGCTCAAGGACTTTCAAATACGAGGCTACATAACCGAAGTAAATTCGCCAACCTCGTTTCTAGTCGATGACTATCGAATCACGGTTGAGAATGTCGAGGACATTGACCTGGAGAACGTAGACAAGAAAGCTGTCAAATTCGATCCCGCCGAGAAGATTAAAGTAGGCACCTTCATACGACTCAAAGGAAAATATGATCCGGACACGCTTGAAGCGACGGTAACTGAAGTCAAGATCGACATGAAGCAGTTTCGAAACCTGTCCGCGACGGTGGTTTTGGACGGTACGCCCTCGTCCATTCAGAGAGCGACGAGTGGCAAATGGACGGGAACGATTCTCGCTGATGCTCGCAGGATTAATATTACCGAGCAGTCCGATGTCCGTTTCAAACTCAACAAGGCCGAGGAAAAAGCGGACAAAGAAGAAAAAAAGAAAGCCGAGAAAGAGGCTAAGGACAAGAAGGACGATCCCAAACCGACCGGCCAGGCAGGTGAGGAACCGGTCACGGCCGATACCGATGAGACAGGCCCCAGTCCAGATCGCGACGACTTTGAAGACGAAGATGATCTCAGCGATTTGATGAAAGACTCGCGCCCCTTGCGAGGTCTTGATCAGATCGGACCGGGTGTCTATATGACCTACCACGGCAAAGAGGATTCCTCCGGTTCGGTCTCGGCCGAAACAATCGTATTCGTGCGAAATGAGAAGACGAAGCAAGAAAAAGACTTATGGAAAAAAGCCAAGATAAAAGAAAAGGACGCGAAGGATGCAAACTCGTTCGCGAAGATGAAGGTTGGAAGTAAAGAGTACAAGGTTCTTCCTGAAGAAGAGGTCCAAGAGTACGTAAACAGACTCGGTCAGTCTCTAGTTCCGGAATACCAGAAACATTTACTGGATGAAGATGACAATAAGATCCCGTTTCGGTTCGCCGTGGTCTACGAGAAGTCTCTCAACGCCAGCTGTTACCCTACGGGCACAATGGTGATAAACCATGAACTCTTCAATCAGCTGGAGAATGAAGCTCAGTTGGTCTTTATCCTGTCTCACGAGATCGCTCATGCGACGCAAGAGCACATCGTCCGTGAGATGAATCACAACCGTAAGCGAAGAAAGGGGCTCTTCATCGCAAGCATCGTCACCGCCGGAATGGGATACAACAACATATCGAGTTTGCTCAAGTATTCATTGGTCGTTATGCAGATGGGATATGCCCGGACAACGGAAAATCAGGCAGATCGTATGGGGCTATCGAACATGATCTATCACGGCTACGACCCTCGTGAAGCACCTCGAACCTGGAAGTTGTTCTCTTTACTCGGAGAGGATGGGCCACAGACCTTCTTGTCGGATCATGATTCGAATACGGAGCGCCGGAGCTTCCTGTGGATGACCATCCATAACACATACCCAACCTTGGACTTCGCCGCGATGAAGCGAGATTCAGACGACTTTCACCGAATCTCGGAGATTGTGAGGCAGAAGTATCCGTCCAAATTGAAGAAAGGAAAAGCGGCTTAGAAACTCGGGTCGTATATGCGAGCCTCAAGAATTGCATGTCTGAGCCCGATCCTTTTTCGATCGACGACTGCAAAAGGAATTGCTAAGTTTTTGAAAAAATAGTGGAAATGCGACTACTCAATGAACTGTTTTGTATCTGATAATTGCCAACCGAATGATAAGACCTTTATTCGGTCGAAGGTATGCGTAACCGATCGCGCCGGTATTCCAGAAGTCCGGGAATGGAACGGAAAACACTATTGCTTGTTGCACGAGCCCAATTCGGGGAAAAATTCATTCGGGGTCTTCGACTCGATTATTAAACAACGTATCGCGGCCGGTGTTCTGAATTTTCAAGCCGTCTTTTTCCCCGACACTTTTATCATCACCAAGAAGTCTCACGGTGTCATCGCAGCGGAAATGGATTTTAAATTCGCTGTCTTTAATAAAGAAGTTCTGTTCTTTAATGATTTCGAAGAGAACATCAATTTCGGTTCTTGTGAGTTTCGCCGCGGAGCCCAGTTTAGCTCAGCATCTTTCAAAAAAAGCGTTTTCTTTCACTACGCCAAACTCGATGGGTACTTTTCGTTTGGAAATGTAGGGCTACCAGTAGGTAGCGGTCTCTGGTTTAATTTATCCTCCTCGACCAAAGAGTGTCGAATACATTTTGGAGTTCTATCAGAGATTGGCGGAAAGATCGCGTTTGATTCAGCCAACGTGGGGGGCTCACTTCAGTTTGATAATACCTTTGACCAGCGAACGGGAAAGGACATAAAGGACACACAGTTGCTCAGCATTAAGGACGCGGCAATCGATCATCCCGAACGAGTCCGGTTTCATGACTGTTTACTCGACGCAAACTGGTTTCTAAATATTGATTCAAGGAAATTTTCGTTCGCCAACGTCGAATGGAGACCAGTCGGCAAGATCAATCCCAGCGCTCACACGGAAAAGATATACAGGAATCTTGCGACGAACGCCGAAGAGAGTGATGACTATCGGCATGCTTCATTCTTTAGAAATCTTGCCATGGAATGTGCCCGCAAGCGGAAAACACTCCCGATGTTTTTCAATATCCACTGGTGGTACAAATGGACGAGCGGCTATGGTGAAAGCTGGTTTTGGGCAGCCTTCGGTTTGGTGGGCCTACTGGTCGCTTTTTCTTTTTTTTATAACTCGCCGTTTGCTAGTTTTGAGCGCGATAAGTCAGATCCGTCTATTGCCGCAGTAGCTGGTTATGAACGAACTGTGAGGATGAATGATCTCGAAGGCATTGTTTACAGTCTGAATGTTGGTCTGCAGAACGTAGAGCCGAAACCCGCCGATTCTCAAACAAAACTCTTCGTTATCTTTGAAAGAATCTTGGCTCCGATACAAGCGGCCTTACTCGCTCTAGCTATACGTCGAAAATTCATGCGCTAGTCATCAGAGGAAAACACCGGGGTCAGAATCTTCGTAGTGTCGTTCGGCACTGCATACTATCTTCTCGACCTGATTTTGTCACCCTCAATTTGCAAAGACGAGTCTTAAAGCGCGTCACCCTTTACAAATCTGCCGATTTTATCGAGAATGGCTTCCAACCGCCAATGAAGCAATGCCCGACTTGTCATCAGGTCTACCTCGACAGCACCCTAAATTTTTGTCTCCAAGATGGGGCACTGCTCTTGGACGGCTCTGCAGCCCACGAAGTTGAGACCGTTGTTCTTCCTGGACCTTCGAAGTTACGGCGAGGTGTAAGTCCCATGATTGCTTACGCTCTGGTGGGCCTCATCGCGCTGCTTTTGGGCGGAGCCCTAGTTGCCCTATACAAGTCGGAGACAAAAATAGCCGAGCACGGTGCTAATCCCGTCGATAGTCAACACGACCTTTTGAAGAACTCCCAAACCAGTATGGAGTCGCCTCTGCCACAACAGCAGATTGACACTCGGAGTACGGCCAAATCTACGCCGCTTCCTGTTGAGACTTTACTATCTCGCCCAACAATAAATAGTTTTCGCACGGGGACGGATCGCGACGTCACGCGACTAGCGACCGTATTCACTGCTGGCGAAACTATCTACGCAAAGGCAACGCTCACTCCCAATACGTCTCATCTGACTATTCGAATTTGGATTGTTGTCGTCAACGCACCTGGAATGACATCGGGCAGCACTATTTCGAATAGTACCGTGGAGATGGAATTAAATGGCGGTGGTACCGCCTTGTACAACTTCCCGACGTTCCGATCCTCACTGGGTGGACGATTCAATATGATTGCTGAAGTTTTTGATGACAGCGGAGCGAAGTTGACCACAAGAATGGTCGGAATTATCGTTAAGCCGCTAAGCTGACCCTCGGCACGCTGATCGCGGCGATAGGCTATTTTCATTTTATTGTGAAGATGAGCGGAATATTGGGGTTTGGGGTGTTGGTGTTCGTGCTGGCGGCTTTTGCGGCGGGATCGGGATGTGTCGGCGAGGTTTGCACCGGTGTTTCATCAGGCATTGGGTGACGATCTGCGGGGCACCGCTTATCTGTGAAGCGCTATAATCGCGGTGCCACATGGAACGTGTTTCACAGGCGCTGGTGCGATATGGTCTCTCGGTTTCGGCCGTCCTTATTGCGACGCTCACTCTGATAGCCCTGGCGGATCGGATAAATTCGACCACGGTCGCGTTGATCTTGTTGCTGGCGGTCCTTACCTCAGCGACCTTTTTTGGACGAAATCCCGCACTGCTGGCATCGTTTGCGGCGATGCTCTGCCTTAACTATTTCTTTTTGCCGCCGGTCCATACATGGACGATCGCGGACCCGCAAAATCTTATTGCATGGGCTGCATTTACGATCACCGCGCTCGTTGCGGGCGAGCTGTCGGCCTATGCGAGGCGGCGGGCACGCGAGTCCGAGCGGCTATTCGAGGAGCTGCAGAATGCATTTAAGAGTGCAACCGAGGCCGAGGCTTTTAGGCAAAGTGAAAAGTTAAAGAGCGCTTTGCTCGACGCGGTGACACATGACCTGAGGACGCCGCTGACCTCGATCAAAGCCTCGGTCACGACATTGCTCGATAGCGAGGGCGGACACCGGACGATCGAGCTAAGCAGCGAGGGCCGCTCGGAGTTTTTGAACATCATCGACGAGGAGACCGATCGGCTCAACCGGTTTGTCGAGAGTATGGTCACGCTCGCGAGGGTCGAGGCAGGCTCGTCTGAGCCGACACGCCTCGCCAGTGTCGAGGAGATAGTCGCAACAGCGCTTGATCGCGCACATCCACTGCTCGATGGCCATCACGTCAAGGCAGATCTTGAAAAGGACCTTCCTCTGATCCGCGTCGACGCCCTCGCGACGGCCGAGGTGGTCTACAACCTTATCGAGAACGCGGTAAAGTATTCGCCCGTCGAAACTACGATCACCGTAACCGCAGCTCCGCACGGTAATAGCGTGATCATCTCGGTGACTGACGAGGGCCGCGGCATCCCGCCCGACGATCGCGAACGCGTTTTTGAGAAGTTTGTGCGGCTCGAGGACGATTCGCGGGGAATGGGCCTCGGACTGGCGATCGCCCGCGGCATCGTAGAAGCCCAGAATGGAACCATCGAGTTGAGGGACGGCGCGGGCGGCCGCGGCACGAGGGTCGTTTTGACCCTGCCGATCGGAGACGAATGAGGGACGTTCAAAAAATACTGGTCGTCGACGACGAGCCGCAGATCACGCGCACGCTCCGTCACAGTTTTACGGCCCATCGCTATGACGTCCGCACGGCGGCCGATGGTGTTGCCGGGCTCGATGTATTTCACGATTGGCGACCCGATCTCGTGATCACGGACCTTCAAATGCCCGAGATGGGCGGGATCGAGTTTTGCAAAGAGGTGCGAAAGGGATCGCAGGTGCCGATCATCGTTCTCTCGGTTCGCGGCGAGGAGCGAATGAAGGTCCAGGCTCTCGATGCCGGGGCCGATGACTATGTGACAAAACCTTTTGGCATCAACGAGCTTCTGGCCCGGGTCCGCGCGGCCTTAAGGCGCTCGCCGAACGATGCGGACGAAACGTCGATCCTCGAGGACGGTGACTTTCTCATCGATCCGGCTACCCGCCGCGTGACAGTCCGGGGCGAGGACGTGCATCTCACACCAAAAGAATTTGACGTTCTCGCCTTTCTGTTTCGAAACCGCGGCAAGGTCGTTACGCACCGCACGGTGCTGACCGCGATCTGGGGGAGCAATTCATCAGAGCAGAGCGAATACCTGCGCGTCTTTGTCGGCCAGCTGCGCAAAAAGATCGAGAAAGATCCATCTAAACCCGCCTACATCCTCACCGAGCCATGGGTCGGCTACCGTTTTCTCACATCGGCAGGCGACTAAAACATTTACAACTTCCTTATAACGTCCTTAGCAAATCCTTACGCAGCCTCCGGTAGTCTCGGATCGTAGGCAGTGAGATCGCTGCCGAGCGAGGCGTAAATGACGGAAGTAAGGATAGAGGCGGCGCTTGTTAGGACGAGCGATCA
>DASYKW010000270.1:0-12850 GCA_035995005.1 Pyrinomonadaceae bacterium | reverse complement strand
TTCAGGAGAACCATGTCCGTGTTGTTGAAAGCCCTCGTGCGGTATGCGTTTCTAGGAGCAGTCCCAGCACCGCCATTAGCAAGCTCTTTTGCGAAGAAGCCCGTCTGGATCCAGCCCGCATTGAAATTAGTGGTGAAACTAGCGCACTGGCGGGTGACGATATCGGGCGAGTTGCACACCCCCGGAACATATGCCCGAACGTTCGTCTTCGGAGCTCCTCCCAGTTCAAACGCCGTTACAACTCCACCGACAGTGGTTAGCCCCACAACACCCGAACCGATATTACGATCACCATTTGGATTGAGTAACGCACGGTCGCCTGCACCGTCTCCATTTCGATTGGAGTCGACGCCGGATTGAATGTCGACGAGCTGACCTGACTGAGCCTGGAATATGCCAGTCACTTCCCATCCGCCGATCAAACCATTAACGAATGCATTTTTACTCTTAAATGGTACCTCGAAAACCCAGGAGGCTACGAAGCGGTGAGGAACATCAGCGATGGACGGAGCCCAATCGGCTGCAATATTTAGTCCACTGCCAAAGAACTCACCTACATCCTGCGAGCGCCGCGGGTTAAGATCACTTGTAAATAATTCGTTGAATGAGTTATCCCAAGTATGGCTAAACGTGTACGCTGCGCTAGCCGAAAAATGGTTAGCAAAGTGCCGATTAACGCTGAAGGAAAGTCCGTTATACCGCGACTTGCCTATCCCCGGGTCGCTCGTAAGGACTCCGGCAAAATCAGGATCAGCAAGACTAGGCGTATACTTTGTAAGCTGTCTCGGGGCAATGGTCGCTCCATTGAGTACCGGACTAGCAGCTACTACAGTTCCTATTGTCGGAAGAGCTCCGAGTGCGGCAAAGGTAGGAACCGCGAACAGTGTCGGAATGACCATCGCGTCGTCGGCAACAGTTTGAGAGTTCGTCTGAGTCTGAACATACAAGCTCCTGCCATTCGTTCGCAAGAACCGGATCTCCATACCCAAATTTCTACCAAGCTGACGCTGATATGACACCGCATAGGCATCCGCGTATGGATTGGTGTGATCTAAAATATACGAGCCGGTCACGGCACGAATATTCGCTACGGAATTATTAAAAACATACGGTGCATTGCTCGCGCCGCCGCTTTGAAGGAATCCCGTATCAGGACCTGCGTCAACCAATTCGCCCTGTAGGGCAGCCGGGGGGCCGGCACTTACGAGGTTCGAAAAGGCTATAAAATACGATCTGGCAAAGTTTGCCCTGATCGAACTCTCACCCGACTTGCCAAACAAAAGGTGGCCGAGCCCGCTGTCGAAAGACGGGGCCCACGCAAAACCTACACGCGGAGCAAAATTGTTCTTGTCCGCTTTGGGCACGCGAAACTCGATCACGCCCGGAATATTTGCAGGGGCCGACAATGCCTGAAGTTTTTCAACCTCATAGATGCTTTGGTAATCCCAGCGAACGCCCAGATTCAGTGTCAGGTTGTGAGTAACTTTCCAGTCGTCCTGGACAAAGCCACCCATCTGACGGGACGCGAGCGGCTGAACTGGATCACCGATTCCCTTGTGGTTAAAAAGATCCGGTTTTAGGTCCATGAAAAATCGATCCAGGTCCCCATATTCATATTCGCCGCCATGGCGGGGAAGGAAAAAGATCGAGTTTGGCCGATTAAGGTACTCGCCGCCGAATTTAAAGGCATGCTTTCCGGCGATCCATGTCATCGAGTCGTAGTACTGCCAAGTCTTTTTGGTGTCAGTCTGCTGATCTGCCGGTCCCACGGCAGTTCCAAGCAGGTCAAGGTCAAGTACCGGAAAATTAAACTGTGACTGATCAACTAACTGATTGAACAGGGTCTCGCTCTTGATGTAACCGAAACGGAAATCATTGATCAGGTTCGGGGTAAAATTCGAGATCCAGTTCGCAGAAAAGGAGGTCTGCTTCTGGCTCGTATTCGAGGCAAAGGCGGGGGCGGTCACCGCATCGATCGAACTAAAATCAGTCTTAAACAATCTGTAACGAAACTGATTTTTCGCGTTCAGACTGTGGTCAATGTTCACCTGGTAGGATTTCGTCTCATTACTGTTGGGAGCAGTGGGGGAGATGATTCCAAAACCGATATTGCAGGCGCCGAGAATGGGAAAATCGTCCGGCGTCGGGTGCAACGGATCGCAATTGACAAACTGCTGTGTAGGAGCCAACGGCAGGCCCGTTTTCAACAGAGCGACAGCGAAGGGGCTGGCGCCCGGACGCGCGGCAATGGCTGCAAGACCTGCGGCGGTCGGAGCGAGGAAACTGCCCAGCGCGCTTCCTTCTCCGCCAAAACGATCCTTTTCGTACGCTACGAAGAAGAAAAGTTTATCCTTTCCCGAGCGGAACATGTGATCGGCATTTTTACCAAAATTAAAGTATGGAAGCGGCCCGCCGATCGTCCCGCCGTATTGAGGGGTTCTCGCGCGGCGCTTATCTGTGCCGTCCTCATTTGTTGCCCGCGAATTAAATTTCTCACTAGACCAGTAGCCGAAAACGCTGCCGTGATAGGTGTTGGTGCCTGACTTCGTGATCGTATTGAACTGACCTGCGCCGCCCGAGCTGAATTCGGCATTAAAGTTATTTTGCAGGAATGAGAATTCGCCAACGGAATCATTGATGACTCCACGAATGCTCCCGCTAACACCATTGTCGTTATTATCGACGCCGTCGATCGTGAAACTATTAGCCCGCTGGCGAAGTCCGCCGGTTATTGCACCTGCACCGGAAACTCCGATCGGTGGGGCAGTCACGTTCGGGGCGAGAAGGGCCAGATTGTTCGGATTTTGACCGACTGGCAAGTCCTGGAACTGCCTCTCGGTAAAGGTTGACCCAACCTGAGACGTATCCGTCTGGACAATAGTATCGGCATCACCGGTAACGTTGACGACCGCGGTGCTCCCAGTGATCGAGAGCGTCATATTCGCCGTCGCCGTTTGGTTGAGCGAAACGACGATCTCGCCGGTCGCCGGGCTGAACCCGGAAGCCGTAACCGTCATCGTATAGGTTCCCGTCTGCACATTGGGAAATTGATAAGATCCCGCACTCGTGGTTTCCACTTTGAACTCTAGTCCACGCGAAGTGTCCTTAAGAACAACAGTGGCACCACTCACCACAGCGCCGTTGGGATCGACGACCGTTCCTGTCACCGCGCCGCCGGTGACTTGGGCGCCTATACCACCCGCGAAAGCCGCTAGCGCGGCCACGACGAGCAGAAGGCTCCTAAAATTAAATCTTTTCATAATATTTTTCCTCAGTTTTTAACTGCAGAATCGTTCGCTCGTTGCCTAGGCGAGAGGGCTGGCACTAGAATAAACGAACTTCGACCTGTTTAAGTCAACTGTTGTGCCACACGAAACCCCTTGTAGAACCTGGGTTTCAAGGCCGTCTTTACGATGTTTGGCAATTCGCCCGTCAGTAAGCCGATGTGCCGAAGGCCAGTATTATCCAATATTTTGAATAGGTTTGTAAGATTTTGATTAGGTAGTCATAGAGGTTGCGAAGCCTTTTTTAAGGAGCATTCCGCTCGAGACTGCCGGCGGCAATGAGACCAAGGCGCTGCACGAGCCCGTCGAAGTGTCGAAAGCGGCTATCGGTTGTTAGGCCTTTTACGTACCGCGCGTAGATCTGCTGCGCGATCACCGCGATCTTGAAAGTTCCAAAGATGTAATAGAAGAGCATGTCGGGCACGTCGCTCTCTACGGCCTCAGCATACATCTCGACCAGTTGCCCTCGCGTGACATTCTCCATGAGTACGCGCGGGTTGAAGGGCATCGACAGCATTTCGTCGCCGGCATCGCGGGACATCCAATATCCCAGAGTCGTGCCAAGGTCCATCAACGGATCGCCGACCGTGACCATCTCCCAGTCGAGCACGGCCGTCACTCGCGTGAGATCGTTGGGATCGAGCATTACGTTATCGAATTTGTAGTCGTTGTGGATAAGCGACGCTCCGGACTCCGCCGGGATATTCGCGTTGAGCCATACGATCGTCTCCTCGAGCTGCGGCAATTCGTGAGTCTTCGCCGCAAAGTACCGGTTACTCCAACCCTCGACCTGACGTCGGTTATATCCTTCGGGGCGGCCAAGGTCGCCAAGCCCTCCGGCACGATAGTCGAGCGAATGGAGGTCGGCAAGGTTACTGATGAAAGCGCCGCAAACAGCGAGACGTGAATCGGGCGACTCGTCAAGATCGGCTGCGATAATACCCTTACTTCGTGCTGGCTTCTGCAACAGCCCGACCGGGGTCGAGCCACGGATGACGAGTCCGCGACGACGCTCCATCAGATAGAATTCGCCGCCGATCACCGAGTCATCCGCGCAAAAAAAGAGCGGTTTCGGCGCCGGTGAATAGACTGCGGAGAGCTTTGACAGCACGTCAAACTCCCGCCTCATGTCATGCGCTGTCCTTACCTTGTTTCCAAACGGCGGTCGTCGAAGGACGTATTCATCACCGCCGATGCATATTAGATAAGTCAGATTCGAGCTGCCGGAAGGGAATTGTGAGACCTCGACCGCTCCCGGCAGACCTTGCGTCGCGAGATACGCTTCGAGGCCGGCAATATCAAGGTCTTCGCCGGCACGTGTCTTTGTCGTCTCACCTCGCATGGCTCGTGACCAAAATGAATGCTACGCTGTCGCTAAATTTTATGGACTTCGATTATTCGGCAAAAAGTATCGAACTGCAACGACGTCTCACGTCCTTCATGGACGAGCATATCTATCCAAACGAGCAGGTCTACCACGACGAGGTGAACAGCGGCGATTGCTGGCGGCCGCTCGATCTGATCGAGAACTTGAAAGTAAAGGCGAGGGCTGAAGGCTTGTGGAGCCTTTTTCTTGCCGACGTCTCCGGCCTGTCAAATATCGACTATGCACCGCTGGCGGAGATCATGGGCCGCGTTACGTGGGCAAGCGAGGTCTTTAACTGTTCCGCTCCCGACACCGGCAACATGGAGGTCCTGCATCTTTACGGCAATGAAGAGCAAAAAAAGAAATGGCTCAAACCTCTGCTCGACGGCGAGATCCGCTCGTGCTTCTCCATGACGGAGCCGGATGTGGCCTCGTCGGATGCGACTAACATCCGGGCCTCCATCGTCCGCGAAGGCGCTACATATATATTGAACGGCCGCAAATGGTGGTCGACGGGAGGCGGGGACGCTCGCTGCAAGCTGTCGATCTTTATGGGCAAGACGGACGAGTCGGCTCCAAAGCATCTGCAGCAGTCGATGATCCTCGTTCCGATGGACACGCCGGGCGTCGAGGTCAAGCGAATGCTCAACGTCTACGGCTACGACGATGCGCCGACCGGACACGCCGAGATCCACTTTAATAATGTGCGCGTGCCGGTCGAGAACATTCTTCTCGGCGAGGGCCGCGGCTTTGAGATCGCCCAGGGACGCCTCGGCCCCGGGCGCGTTCATCACTGTATGCGGCTTATCGGCGTTGCAGAGCGCTCGCTGGAACTCATATGCGAACGAGCCCGATCTCGTAACGCTTTTGGCAAGCCGATCGCGGAGCAAGGCGTCATTCGGCAATGGATCGCCGAGGCACGGTGCGCGATCGATCAGTCACGTCTGCTTGTCCTCAGGACCGCCTGGCTGATGGACACGCAAGGCAACAAGGCAGCGCGTCGCGAGATCGCGATGATAAAGGCTGTTGTTCCACAAATGACGTGCACGATCATCGACCGCTCTATTCAGGTACACGGCGGCGGCGGCGTGTCCCAGGACTTTCCGCTTACGCAGTTCTGGATATATGCCCGGAGTTTGCGGCTCGCCGATGGTCCAGACGAGGTGCATTTTGAGTCGATCGCACGGATGGAGCTAAAGAACTGACCTGTCATTCTGACCTGCCGCCCGTTCACACTGAACACAATTCCTTCAATCTGGCGTTCAACATTGTAAAAAACTGTTGACACGTATTGTGCATTCCTGTAGATTTCTATTTGTGACGACCGTAAGGCCGTGACACCTTCGCCACCGATGCGGCGAGTTTTCTGACAAGAAAGTTTTTCCGACGGCCGCGTCTCGCGACCAAAACATCCGAAAATTGAGGCTTCCTGACATATCTGTTAGTTGACCTGTCTTCCGCCCCGCCCTTCCGTGTTTTCTCGTAGGTGGCAAAAAGAGTCCTCAATTCAGCGACCTGATTTTCGGATGGAAAAACAATTTCCAAGACTCGCTTCGCACCAAGTATTAAGGAGCAACAAGAACAATGTTCGGCAAAAAGAAAAGTGTGGCCGGCCTCGATATAGGGTCCAGCTCGATAAAAATGGTCGAGCTAGAGGGCAAGTTGAACAACCTCAACCTAGTCAGCCTCGGCTATGAGAACCTGCCTGGCGACACGATCATCGACGGCCAGATCATGGAGCTCAACGTCGTTTCGGATGTCATTCAGAGTGTCTGCGCCAATCACCAGGTCAACGCGACCAACGTCGTAACCGGCGTTAGCGGACATTCCGTCATCCTTAAGAACATTGTTCTGCCGCCGATGTCGCGAGAGGAACTCGAAGAGTCGATCGACTGGCACGCCGAGGAGCACATTCCCTACGACCTTGCGGACGTGAGCCTTGACTATCAAGTCACGGCCGAGTCGCCTGAGGCGACCAACGTTCTTATCGCGGCCTGCAAGAAAGAAAGGATCGACAACATAAAACAGGCTATTCAGCTCGCAGGGAAGACACCGGTCGTGATCGACGTCGATACCTTCGCCCTGCAGAACTGCTACGAGGTCAACTACACGCCCGGCGATGACGAGGTCGTAACCTTGCTGAATATCGGCGCGTCGACGATGAACGTCAACATTGTTCGCGGTACGCGATCACTATTTACACGGGATATAACGGTTGGCGGCAGTCAGTTTACGGACGTACTGCAGCGCAGCCTTGGACTTAACTTCCAGCAGGCTGAAGCCGTCAAACGCGGCGTCACTGATGCCGTCGAGGGTCTCGAGGAAAAATCGATCGAGCCGTTGATGAACAACGTCACCGAGATCGTCGCGATGGAGATACAGAAGACATTCGACTTCTATCGTGCGACAACCGAGGACAATGACACGGTCGTGCAGAAGATCCTTATCTCGGGCGGCGGATCTAAGCTCGCCGGCCTCGCCCAGGAGCTTTCGCAGCGTCTTGAGCTGCCGGTCGAGGTGCTTAACCCTTTCCGCAATATTCGGGTCGATGCCAAGAAATTCGATCCCGACTACCTCAATGAGATCGTGCCCGAGATGGCGGTGGCTGTCGGCCTGGCAGTCCGGGGAGTGTAATAACGATGATCAAGATCAATCTACTCAATTCGGTAACTGACAGGCAAAACAGCACGGTCGCCGCCGTCGATCGCAAAGTTTCGAGCCCTGCATCGCGATTTGCCCTCATGGCGGTCGTGGTTGTAGTGCTGCTCGCGGCCGTCATCGGCTGGGACGTTATCAGCACGCAGATGGCAAAGACCGAGGCCGAACAGCAGCTCGACGAGCAAAAGCGTATAGCGACTGAGCTCGAGACCGTGATGAACGAGCAAAAGGACCTCGAGACCAAGATCAACAATATCGACACGCGGATCAACTCGATCAAGAAGCTTCGCGATTCTCAGGCAGGTCCGAGTGCCGTCCTCGAGGCCCTCAAGGAGCGGATCCTGATGACTCCCGGTCTTTATCTCGAGAGCGTCGAGCAGGCAGGCGAAGCGATGGTCATAAAGGGCAATTCGCCCGACGAATCGCAGGTCACGCAGTTCGGTCGGAGCCTCGAATTCTCGAATGGCCTCTTTTCAAATATGAATATCGAGACACAGCGTGCGGATGTTCAAAATCAGCAGGCCCCGCCGTCCACGAACCCCAACGCCGATCCAGACGCGGGCAAGGTGCATCTCGTGAACTTTACGATCAAGTGCTCTTATACGCCGTCTAAGGCGGCACAGTCCCAAAACGGAGCCACGACCGCCTCTTCCGCATCACCAGCGGCCCCCGGAGCAGCCGCTCCGCCGCAAGTCGCCAAGAACTAACCGCGAGGATCAATAACATGTTTGAGAAGATAAAGAATCTTAACTGGCACTTTCAGCTGATCCTCCTGGTCAGTCTCGCCTCGCTAGTCTATTTGTCGGTTTGGTACTTCGTCACCAGCGGCACCCGCGAGGAGGTCGCTCAGCTGCAGGACCAGATCGCACAGCTTCAGTCAAAGAATGAAGCCGCCAAGGTCGCGACGCAGCGGATCAACGAATTTCGGGCTCTGTTTGCCAGCAAGACCGCGGAGTACGACGAGCTAAAGGTCCTCCTGCCCGAGCAGCGTGAGATCACGAATGTTCTCCAAGGTCTGCAGGACACTGCTAACGGCAGCCGGATGGTCGTCATGCGTTTCAGTCCGCGCGAAGACGTGATGAACGATCAGATCATGGCCAAGCCGGTCGAGGTCGAGGTCGACAGCAACTTTACCAATTTGCGTAACTTCTTCGATGCGATGGCTAAACTGCCGCGTATCGTGTCGATCACGGACTTTAAGATCAACCAGACCGACAGGCAGAACGACGTCAAGACGCTTCACGCGCAGTTTCTGCTATCTGCCTACTACGCGGCACCCGCCGACGCTGCGAAACCGGCGGCACCCGGAGCTCCCGGAGCAGCACCTGCACCCGGCGCGGCTCCCGCACCGGCACCCGCCGCACCCGCAGCCCCCGCCAAGATGTAACTCCCGCTGTTGCAAGCGATAAGTAATAAAGCCATGACCAACACCTCACAGATCAGACGCTATGCATGCCTCGTCGCCTTTGCGGCCGCGATCGTGTTCCTGAGCGGCCACTTCTTTGCCGCGAACGCACAGCGTGACCCATTTAAAAAGGCCGGCTGGGCGACACCGAAAAAGATCGTCGTGGGCGGCACTGCCAAGGCTCCGGCACCGCCGGTGAATTACGGCCCGCCGCCGATCGAGGCCCGCATTGAGTATTTCAAGCGTATGCGCGAGCAGGCCGCGGCCGCCGGAAATCCGCTTCCCAAGGTCACAAGCGTCCTGACCCTTAACGAGATGGCCGTCAGCGGCATCTTTAAAACACCGCGCGGCTATGCGGCGATGGTCCAGGCGACGCCTATCAATCTCTCTTACACGATCTATCCGGGCGAGAAATTCTTCGACGGGCAGCTCGTTGCAGTTGAGGAGAATCGCCTTATCTTCAGACGCGTCACCAAGGTCGGCGAAGGCAAGTTCGTCGCCTCGGTCGAGAACAAACCTCTGCGGCAGTTTTCGATGCGAGCACAGGTCGAGGGCACAGCACCGACGCAGCCGAGCGACAAGCCGGCGGCGGAAAAACAGGTCGAGACGGCCGCAAACAACCCGCAGCCCGCCGAAGCCAACACCACCGCAGACCCTAAGGCCCCGAAGACGGCCAAGGTAAAGGCGCCATCGAATCCGTTCCTCTCGCCGCTCGACGAGATGAACTCCATGCCCGAAAAGAAAGAGTCCGAAAAGGACAAAAAGGCCCCGAAAAAGCCCGCCAAGGTAGCCAAGAACGGCCAAAAACCTTAAGGAAAAAGTTCCGGTCCTTTCACAGATCGGTTGTAACAGTTACGGAGGAAACATGAAGTCTCTTATCCCCCTTCGCGCAGCGGTCAGCAAGATCGTCGTCGCGCTATTCATCACCGCCTGCCTCGTGGCGTCGGCCGCTGCTCAGCAGACGGAACAGTCGTCGCAAGGCAAGCACTTTGGCGACCCGGGCTTTCGCGGCGAGCCGATCAATCTCAATGTTGTCAATGCCGACATTCGCGACATCTTGAGCTATATCACGGACCAATATGGCATCAACTTCGTTATCGACAGATCGGTGAAGGAGGTGCCCGTCACCGTCAAGGTGAACGACGTGCCGTGGAATGTGGCCCTTGAGTCGGTGCTTCAAGCACAGGAACTCGGTGTCCAAGTCAACGGCAACATTCTTCGCGTCGCAGACAACAAGACACTGGCGATGGAGGGTGAGCTTGTCCGCGAGCGTAACAACAACCAGCTCGATACTTCGCCTCTCGTCACGGAGCTCATTCGGCTCAACTATGCTACAGCGTCAGGGGCTCTTGGCGCGGGTCAGACGACCAGCGGACTCGCCGCCGGCGGAGCCAACAACAATATCGGCAGCGAACAGCTCGGTCGCGGAGCCGGCGGCGACGGCCTGCTGCCGATCATCAAACGACGTCTGTCGCGTCGCGGCTCTATCGAGATCGATTCGCGAAGCAACTCGCTGATCATTACCGACGTCCCGACGAATATCAAAGCTATCCGTCAGCTGATCGATCTACTCGACCAGCCGGAGCCGCAGGTCGAGATCGAAGCGAGGATCGTTGTTGCGACACGCAATTTCAGCCGTGATATCGGTGTCCAGCTCGGTGCACTCCTTTCAGGGGCAAATCGCAGCGGCATCGGCGGCGGAACTTTGCCCGCGACGCCATCCGGCATCAACATGGGGCTTACACCAAACCCATCTATCACGAATGATCTTTATTCTAAGATCGCCAACACAGCGATCGGTCTGACGACAGGTGTATTCGGAACGGCACAGCTAAGCGCGATCATCTCAGCGGGTGAGCAAAAGGGCGAGGCAAAAGTTATCGCGACCCCTCGCGTGACCGCACTTAACAACCGTCCTGCCGAGATCAAGAGCGGGACCAAGATACCTGTTACGACGGTCCAGCCCGGTTCGGGGACGGGTTCGGCGGTCATCGCGAGCACGACCTACATCGAGGTGCCCCTGCGGCTGGCTATTACACCGCAGATAACTGACCTCGGAACCGTCATTCTGAACGTTGTCGCCGAGAACAGCTCTACCGCGGCGATCGTCGGAAACTCCGCTCCCGCCATCAACACCCAGAGCATGACCACGCAGGTGACCGTACCAGACGGCGGCACGACGGTTGTCGGCGGCGTGCTCTTCGATGATGAACGACAGAGCCAGGACCGCACACCCGGTCTTGCGGGCATCCCGCTACTTGGCAATCTGTTCAAGAGAAAGGGCGTTACGCGTAACACGAACGAGATCCTCTTCTTTATCACGCCGCGTATCACGCGTCCGGACTCGGCCCCGTCCAGCTCGGCGGCCAGAAATCCGACCATCATCCAGCCCGTTCCCATGGGCAATCCGCCGTCCAACTCAGACATGGTAAGAGGTGATACGCAGACCACACTACCGGGAACGCCCGGCATGGCGCGACCTGAGCCCGCCGCAGGCGCGACTAACCCGATCAAACCGTAACGCCGTTTGATGACCTTCCTCCTCCGGCCCGTCGGCGCTATATGCGTCGACGGGTTTTTTATTGTGGCGTAAAGTTGATGTTCGTCAGATCGCCGTTGAGCTGTATTTGCTGGGAAGCAAATGCTACGCGCTTTGCGGTAGCCGTAAGCGTGTAGGTCGCGCCAGACGGTATGCCTTCGAGGCTGAAATAGCCAAACGAGTTTGTTATTGAGGTGCGGATAACACCCTGCAGAGTAGAGATCGAAACGCGTGAACCCGGAATGCCCGCTCCGCCGCTATAGGTTACGCGCCCGCTTACCAATAGAGGGCCGTCAAAGCTCGACTCCGATGTCGTGTAGATATAGTCGTTCGCTGGTGACCCATGCCCGTCCGCGGCATTTCCGGCCGCGTAAAAGCCTATTTTCCCGACGCGCGTGGCGGGTGCGGTCCATGTAAAGGTCCAGGAGTTTGATCCGAAAACGCCCTGGGTAAAGAGTCCATCAACGGTGTGCTCGACGTACTGGCGAACGTTGGGCCCAACTTGACCGACGATCGTCTGCATTTTTGGCGTAGGGGCGTTTGGCACATCGAAGCTCCCCGCGGCTCGGCCTTGCGGGTCGACCGCGGTTATCTGAAAGCCGTACGCGCCTGCTACTCCCTGCGCGGTCTGGACGGTGATCTGATACGCCTGACCGGGCAGATAGTCATGCGGAGCACCCGTGATAGTGACGCTGCCGGAGCCGCTGTTTACCATAAACGACGTATGGCAGGCCGTGCAGTTGTCTTCGCCGGGCGCGTTGGTATGTGAAGCCGAGGGACCGCTCGCCGAGGCCTCGACCTGCGGTCGCGTCCAAAACAGCGCGATTGCGAGGAATGTAGCGAGGAAAGTGAGCATGATCGAGCACTTTAGCAGTATTCGCTTATGAAATATCATGGAACCTCTAGCCGATTTGACGTGGCGTTGCTGTCGGAAGTCGAGAAACTTTGTCTGATACGAGAATATTGGTGAATTCGACTAGTGTCAACAAGTTTGTGCAAAGGCTAAAAAAGATAAAGACTGGCCTCTTCGCTCGTTTGTCCCATTCCGTCAAGAAAGATCAAATGGGATCAGGGTTTCGCTGCCAGGTCCACGTCCTTTAGGTCGTTGGGGGCGGCGACGGTCTTTGAGGTGAAGGTGTACTTCTTCGAGCTGACGGTGAGCGTATAGTCGCCTGCAGGGAGATTGTCGAAGTAATAATCGCCAGAGACGTTGGTGGTCGTCGATCGTTTCAGGTCGCCGCCTGTAAGGGCGACCATTGCGGCTTTGAGTCGTGTGCCGGCCGGATCGAAGACGTGACCGCTGATGGAGACGCTGGAAGAAGTGAAGAGCGGAACAAGCGGCTGCGGATCGAGTCCGATGATGGGCGTTTGAGGGATGCGAGGCCTCTGAGGAGGATCCATCACCGGCGGTAGATCGACATCAGCGTTGATCTGCGTTGTTTCCCCCTCCGAGAAGCTTTGGAGTGATCCGAAGTTCGCACCAAACCGCTGACGAACTTCGGTTGACTCAATGAATGCCCTCACCATCTCTGCGGCGATGTAGTTCCCGCCAAAGTCATTCAGCTTTGTGAGCCAGAAGTTAAAGCCCACAGTATCGG
>DASYKW010000269.1:0-16415 GCA_035995005.1 Pyrinomonadaceae bacterium | reverse complement strand
CACGAATGGGATCGTAACCGACGGACAAGGTCAGGGAACGATAGTCAACGATGATGTAGCCCCTAACCTTGCCGTTAATGATGTGAGCCTGAATGAGGGCAATGCCGGCACAACGACGTTCACATTCACGGTCAGCCTTTCCGCGCCGGCTCCGGCCGGTGGCGTGACGTTTGACATCGCTACGGCAGACAGCACTGCGGTCGCACCCGGCGATTACACTGCAAAGTCGCTGACCGCTCAGACGATCCCGGCTGGCAGCTCGACCTATATGTTCGACGTCCTCGTAAATGGCGACAACGTTGTCGAAACGAACGAGAACTTCTTTGTGAATGTCACCAACGTCACGGGCGCGACCGTAACCGACGGACAAGGTCAGGGGACCATCGTTAACGACGATGTCCCTAACCTCACCATTAATGACGTGAGCCTCAACGAGGGTAACGCCGGTACTACCACCTTTACCTTCACTGTCAGTTTGTCGGCTCCGGCTCCGGCAGGCGGAGTGACGTTTGACGTAGCTACGGCAGACGGCACGGCAACCGCGCCGAGCGATTACACTGCAAAGTCGCTGACAGGACAAACGATCCCGGCGGCTAGCTCGACCTATATGTTCGACGTCCTCGTAAATGGCGACAACGTTGTCGAAACGAACGAGAACTTCTTTGTGAATGTCACCAACGTCACGGGCGCGACCGTAACCGACGGACAAGGTCAGGGAACTATCACGAACGATGACATCACCAGCGCTGCCAAGGTTCGCATCGGGGGCCGCGTTCTTGATGGACAGGGCACTGGTATCCGCGGAGCGCGCGTCTCGATCGGGCTTTCGGGCGGAGAAACGCTCTACGCCATGACCAATGCCTTTGGCTATTACTCGTTTGAGAGCATCGAGGTAGGCCATGACTATCTCATGCAAGTTCAGGCTAAGCGGCTAAGCTACGCCTCTCGCGTCCTGAGCGTGACGGATAGTCTGTCAGACGTCGATTTTGCTCCTCAGTAGAGTATATTCTGACTCGAATTCTGGTCTAAACGCTTGCCCGGCTATAATCTCAACATGCTTGAGATCATCGGCTGGGCGAGCTCGTTCCTTCTGCTCGCGACACTCGTCAAACAGGTCTACAAACAATGGAAGGAAGGTACGAGCGAGGGCGTCTCGAAATGGCTCTTCATCGGCCAGTTCTTCGTCAGCGTGGGCTTTACTGTCTACTCGATCGGCACACACAACGCCGTCTTTATCGTTACAAACTCCGCACTCGCCTTGAACGCGGTCGTCGGCATCTATATCTGGTACCGCGGCGAAAGGAAGGGGCCGCTTGAGCCATGATCTGTGGTAACATTGCCCTGACTCACCCCAATAACTCAGTTGGAGAATAGGATGAAAAAGCTTTCACAGACCTTTTTGGTAATGGCCTTGTGCCTGGGGTTCGCTGTCGCTTCGCATGCTCAGGACCCGCCGTCGGGAGTACCCGCCGACACGACGATACCTCGCAATTCGCGGATCTATATCGAGCCTATGGAGGGCTTTGAGACTTATTTGGCGGCGGCCTTGCGAAAGAAGGAAGTTCCCGTTGTCATGGTGACCCAGCCCGATCTCGCGGACTTTATTATTTCGGGCACGCACGAGACGAAAAAGGCCGGCTGGGCCAAGACGATCTTTATGGGCGATAACCGTTCGTCCGCGTCGGCGAGTATGCAGGTCGTCAACGTAAGGACACACGTCGTCGTCTATGCGGACTCATCGGATCGCGGCAGCGCGAACCGCGGCGAACGCAGCACTGCCGAAAAGCTGGCGAAGTATCTAAAGAAAAAGATCGAGGACGACGAGAAAAAAGCTGCAAAGATGTCTAAGCAGTGACAGGTCCCGCATTATCAGTTTCGAACCAGCACCGCGTGCAAAAGCGGTGCTTTTTTCTTGCCTCGCGAGAGAATTGGGCAGAGGCGGGAAGGCTTGTCGCGAGCATCTGCTCATCCTCGCTCAGATCTGGCCAACCTTTGAGGCGGTGCCCGCAGCGTGGGCACAGGCCGTTCTTATCGAATCCTTTGTTATAATCGCCACGTATCACTTCAGGAATTTAACCACAGGGCGCAGAGAACACAGAGAGATACGGCTTCCTTTTCTTTAGATCGCTGTGCGCCTTTAAGTCATTATCAACAAATGAGAATTGCTATAGTTCGTCTGGCCATCGTCTGCCTGCTGCATGTCGCTTGCTGCTCACTACTGAGCGCTCAGGCCGAGGAGAAGTTCGACTTTTACGCTCGCGGACCGTATCGAGATAATGTGCCGCGGCCGCAAACGATATTGAGGTACGAACCGGGCTCGTTTCATACGACGTACGCACAAATGGAGCAGGTGATGAACGCCATCGCCGCCGCCGCTCCCGACCGCGTAAAGATCTACGACATCGGCCTGACCAACGAGCACCGGATGCAGCACCTCATCGCGATCTCGTCGCCCGAGAACATCGCAAGGATCGACGACATTCGAGGCACCATTGCGAAGCTAGCAGACCCGCGAACGACCTCGGCCGGCGAGGCTGCGCAGATCACGCAGACGACGCCGGCGATCGCGTGGATGGCGTATACGATCCACGGCAATGAGTCCGCGTCGTTCGAAGCGATGATGCAGGTCTTGTATCAGCTCGCAGCCTCCAATGAACAGGCGACGCAGGATGTTTTGAAGAATGTCGTGACCCTGATCCTGCCCGGCGAGAATCCTGACGGGCATGAGCGGTTTGTCACATGGTACAACTCTGTCGCGATCGGCGACTCGAATCACGCTGCCCTGGAGCACCGTGAGCCATGGTCGATCTATGGCCGGCTTTCGCATTATCGATTCGACCTGAACCGCGACACGCTGGCGATGACGCAGATCGAGACGCAGCACATGGCGGAGGCCTTTCAGTACTGGCATCCGCAGGTCTCCGCCGACCATCACGGCCAGCCGTCGCAGTTCTTCTTCCCGCCGGATTCGCTGCCGATAAATCCAAATCTGCCGCAGCCCGCGTTCGGGAAATGGAACGAGATGTACGGCCGTGCGAACGCGCGCGCCTTTGACGCGAACAAATGGGACTACTACGTTCGCGATGTGTACGACGCGTTCTATCCGGGCTATTGGGACATGTATCCGTCGCTGAACGGCGCGATCGGAATGACGTTCGAGACCGATGGCGGTGGAACAAAAGGGTTGAGATGGCTGCGTGACGACGGCTCGATCGCCACGCTGCGTTCGGCGATGGCAAAGCACTTCACCGCGTCGATGACGACGCTTGCGGTTACGGCCGCGAACAAGGCCGACCGTCTCAAGGACTATTACGAATTTCGCGCCAACGCCATCCGTGATTACGCTTCGTCAAAAATGAAGCGTGTCGTGATCCTGCCGCAAAAGGATCCGGTGAAGGCAGCAGAATTGATCGAGACTCTGAGCCGGTCGCACATCGAGGTCCGTGTTGCGACCGCGGCGTTCAGTTCCACCTCGGCTCACTCGTACGCAACGCTCGCAGCCGGCGTCGAGACGCGGACATTCCCCGCGGGCTCCTATATAGTCGATCTCAACCAGCCGCAGCGGATCCTGATCAAGTCGATCCTCGAGCCCGACACGCCGCAGGACAAGGCGTTTGTCGACGACAACATGGGCCGCTTCAAGCGTAACCAGATGAAGGGAAGCGGTCAGTCGAAAGAGGATTACGGTTTCTATGACATCACGGCGTGGTCGCTGCCGCTCGCATACGGTCTCGACGCTTATTGGACCGAGGACGGCGGTGCCGTCGGCACGGTCGTAACGCCTGAGATGATCGCAGCGGCAAAACGGGGGAATTATCCTGGCCGTGCGGCGATCTCGTACATCATTCCGTACCAGACCGACACAGCCGGTGCGATGGTGATCAAGCTGATGCAGGACGGCTATCGCGTCGCCGTCGCTACAAAGCAGATGAACGCCGGCGGCCGTAACTGGCCGCGCGGGACGTTCGTCGTGCGCCTCAGCCGCAATCCCGAAACTGTGCACGACGAGATCGCAAAACTCGCAGTCGATATGGGCGTGAATGTCGTCGCCGTGAATTCTGGTTACGCAGACGAGGGCGATACGGGCGTCGGAGGCGAATCGGTCGTATCGCTCCAAAAGCCGAAGATCGCGGTCGTCGCCGATGAGGCAGTTGATCAGACGTCCTTTGGCTCGATCTGGTGGACGCTTGATCGGTATGGGGTAGCGTTTACGCCGATGACAGTGGCGGCGATCAAGAACGGCGGTCTCAAGGATTACAACGTTCTCATCATGCCCGACGGTTCCGCGGGCCGATACATGGGCCTCGTTGGCAGCGGCGGCGTGTCGTCACTCAAGGATTGGATATCTGACGGTGGGACGTTGATCACCTGTCGGGGTGCGTCTGTTTGGGCCGCCTTAAAGGATGTCGGTCTTACGTCGTCAAAACTGGTTGGCAGCGCTGACGACGAAGAGAAAGGAAAAACCCTGGAAGAGGAGAAGGTGCTGCCGACGCCGACTCCATCGCCTTCCGTTCGACGCGGCGAGAATAAGAATCAGCCGTCCGAGCCAAATCCCAACCCCTCAAGCGAGGAGATGAAGAACGACAAGGCCGACGCAATGTCACCGAGCTTGCCGCCGATCGCTTCGCCGTCGGCCGACGCGAATAAAGTTCCCGTGCCGCTGCCGGGCTCGATCATGCGAGCGACCGTCGACCGCACGACTTTCTTGACCTTTGGACTCGAACAGGATGAGCTGCCGGTTTTGCTTGCGAGCGGTTTTTTCTTTAGATACTCAAAAGAAGGTTCGAATGCGCTCGTCTTCGATGCAAAGCCAAAGAAAGCCCTGACCCTCTCGGGGTTCGTTTGGGCCGGCAACACCGAGCGTCTTCTCGCGGGCACCGCCTACCTCATCGACGAACCTCGCGGATCCGGACACGTGATAATGTTCGCCGAGGAGCCGTTTTACCGAGGCATCTTTAGGGCGAATACGAGACCTTTTTTGAACGCGATCGCATTCACGGGAGTATTTTAGAAAGGCAGTAAATGTCTTTTTGCAGACTTTTATCACCATCCCAGACTTCTTAAACTAATCAAGTATGTTCACTGTCAAGGCGGGTTACTCCAACGATATCGAGATAAGGTCGAGCGCGGACAAGGTTCGTGAGTTTTTCCTAGACATCACAAACTTTGCCGATCTCATGCCGGGCGTCCAGCACGTGCACACCGACGCAAAAGGCATCGCGCACTGGAAGGTGCAGACGGATATACCCGTCGTGGGGCACATCTTGCAGAATTTTGCGCTCGAGCTTGCGGAGGATTCACCGGAGCGGGTCGAATGGGCTCCGCTGAAGGCCGAGGCCGAGAACTTTCTTCGCTACTCGGCAGACTTTATTGAAAAGGCTAAGAACTCAACGCTTGTCCATTTCTCACAAATGGTCGAGCTTCGACGCAAACACGCTCGAGACCTGCATTTCCTGGCGGGTCTCGCGGGGGAGACCATCATCAGCAACGAGATGACGAAACGGATCACCGAAATGATCCGGACCTTTATTGAGCGAGCAAAAGAGAGGCTGGAAGCGTAAATCTAAACTTTGCGGATAAAAAGGTGGCTTTGCGTAAAGTGCATCTCCGAAAATCTTGATTCGGTTGGTGTACCGATGCCGTATTCCGGATGCGTTCTGTCAGGCATGCCGAGTTCGTCGATCAATTCCTTTACGAATCCAACCATTCCATAGTCGTGCCAAGTGAATTGTCTGGCCACGATCACGGCTTTGAACCTACGCATGAAGGAGCCGATCAAAGGGAAACTGCCTGCCGCGTGTGCCAGGCGGGCGGCGATGCGATTGGCTTTATACAATGGCGGGCTGAAGCGTTTAGGAGCGTTGCGATAGCTGACGCCGTCGACCCACGAATCCCAGTAGCCCGTTCCCCAGTCCTCGATCACATACCAACCGCCACTTTTCAGATGATCTTTGAATAGATACCAAAAGCTCTCACGAGCGAGCACGCCAATGTGCGAGCAGTCGTCGATGATGATGTCGAACTCGTTCGGAGCGTTCTCTTTTGCGATCCGATGCAGGAGGGCTGTGTCTTGCTGCATCCCCTGATACGTCGTGATCCGGCCGGTGTCGTCCGGGACCGAAGCGGGTTCAATGTCAAGACCCGCGATGCGGCCTAGAGGAAAGTAGTCCCGCCACATAAGCAGCGAGCCGCCATTCTTGATCCCGAGCTCGAAGAGACTCATTTCCACGGAGCGAAGAGAGGCAAAGTGGCGCTCATACGCTTCAAGGTAATGAAGATGGACCGCCTTGTCGGTATCATGCTCGGCGGCGATCTCGGCAAGGGACTTTTCCATCGTTGAGTTAGGGCTTAGGGATTCACCGCAAACGGCCAAACCGATGACCTCGGGATACACGGCGGTGGCGAATGCCAACAAAAATGTAGCATCAGCCACCCTTTGTCGCAACGACGTGCGGGAGGCACCAGTCATTCTGCGAACCTTTGTATTGTGCTATCGTATTTTAGCCTGGGGAATATTGTTGTTTCTTAGAAAGAGCCCGCCGGATGAGAGAGCTTGCCCTTCAGAATTGTCGCATCGACAAGCGATATGACACGCGTGAGCTGCTCGGCAGGGGCAGTTATGCCGAGGTCTTTCTCGCCCGCGATACGCTCGCGTCCGAGCAATCGCCGCACCATCTTGTAGTAATCAAGGCCCTCAACGTCTTTCTCCACGACGATCTCGACGCGGACCTCGAACGCACGCTTGTAGAGAACTTTCAGAACGAGGCCGTCGCCCTAGATCGTGTTCGGCATCCGAATATCATCAGCCGTCTCGGTCACGGTACCGCGCGCGATCTCGCCGGGACTGTTTTTCATTACATCGTTCTCGAATATATGGCCGGCGGCGATCTGCAGGCCCACATCCGGCGCCAAAAGCTTTTGCTCAAGCAAGCCCTCGATTTCATAGAGCAGACCTGTGCAGGCCTGGCCCACGCCCACGAACGCGGCATCATCCACCGCGATATCAAACCGCAAAATCTGCTGCTCACGGCCGACGGCTCGACGGTAAAGATCGCCGACTTTGGCGTGGCTCGATTCTCGATGGCCGATTCACCGATAACGCGCGTCGGCACGAACATTTACGCACCGTCTGAGCACAGCCCACTTCACGCGGCCCGCGGCAACGGCCAAGGTAAGCTCACGCCCGCGTCCGATATTTACTCGCTCGCCAAGACCGTCTACACGCTGATCACGGGCGAGCCGCCGCGTGCTTTCGCCAACTCGCAGATCGCCTCCTTGCCTGAGAGCGTCGCCAACGAAAGCTGGGCCGAGCTCTTACTTCCCGCAATACAAAAGGCGACGCAAGACGACTGCAGCTTACGTCAGCAAACGGTGGACGACTTTTGGTCGGATCTTGCCCGCTTGCGTGAATTTGCAGCTGACGGGGAATTCAGTACGGTCCTAAAAACGGCTGACGAGGCCCCGCATCCGCACATTTACCGAGGCTACACGCCCATTGCACCCGCGATGCCGTCATTCGAAGAGGTGCGCGAGCCGACGCCGGTGTCTATTCGGCCTGCTTATGCGGCAAAAGCGGCTGCGGCCGCGGCGATCGGAGCGCCGCTGGCGCAGGCGGTCAACGTCGATCAGTCGAGAGCCACGCGAACATCACCTTACATCGACCGCGTCACGCGGGACACGCAGGCCGTCGCATACGAGGTGCCAAAACGACGCCGACGGCTGAGGCGATTTATTACCTTTGTTGCCTGTATCGTGATCTTTACGGGTATTCTTTACGGGACGGCGAGCTATATGCGTGGCCGGTTCACCCTGCCGATCTTTGCCAAGCAGCAGACCGCCACGGCGAATACCGATATCTACCTTCGCCCGGCTCCGAATGCCGACAACGATCCCATCGGCCTCGTGACCAAGAATTCTAAGGTCAAGATCGTGACGGCCAAAGATAACTGGTATCAGGTCGATATCGTCGAGCAGGGACGAGTCCGACAGGGCGCAAATAACATGAGCCGCGGCTGGCTTAACGGTAAATATATCGACATCGATCAGAATTAGTGAGGCTATTCAATTGAGCGTTTTGGACAAGGTTAGACAGTGGATCGACGGTGAGACGGCGGAGCTCGTGCTCGAGCAGGCGGCTCGCGACGCTCAGGTCAAACCGCGCAGCAAGGCCGAGGAGTTCATCGTCAAGATAGCCCGCGAGGTCGAGTCCGTCATGCAGAACGAGATGGTCCCGCTGCCGCAGGGCACGACGATCATTCCCGGCGAGTACATCATCTTTCTCAGTGGAGACGACGATAAGGAATGGCAGGGCGTCAAACGCCGCGGCCTCGAACAGGGGCTCTATCACATCCTTGCCGAGCGGGCCCGCGAGATCGCCGGCAAGAAAAAGTTAGAGACAAAATCATTCGTCATCGAGCTGCGTGTAGACGCGACACTTGAAAAAGGTGATGTGCGAGTTCAGCACAGTTGGGAGGACGCAAATAACAAGACGGGCGTGCTAGCCCGGCCAAAAAATCTGCCCGAGGTACCAACGACCGAGCCGAAACCCGGATCTAATGCGCTGCCCCGCGTTAGCAGTTCCGCACCCGCGACAAATCCCAATATTCGTTTTCCGGCCGTGCAACGCAACGACAGCATGAACTTCGGCCAGACGGTAGCCAATTCGAATATCGATCGGGCGACACCCATCCCGGCCGAGGACGGCGAGGAAATGACCCGCGTGGGCACCCGAAGTGGCATCGAGCTTTATAAGCTCGAGATCTGGCGCGGCGGCGTCAGGCAAAATGTCGTCCCCATCTTTCAGAAAGAGATCGTCGTCGGCCGTGGTTCCAAGTCAAAACCGGTCGACATCCCGCTCGCGGGCGACGTCGAGGTCAGCCGCAGGCATCTGAGCATCTTCACCGACGGCAGCGGCAAATTTTGGGCCGTCAATGAGGGCAAGAATCCTGCATCGATCAACAATTACGAGCTGCCCGCGGGCCAGCAGGTCCAGCTTACGCCCGGCGTCCCGCTCAACGTTTGCAGCTATATGCTGCGCATTCAACCGAATTAGATAAAAGGGAATTCACGACGCTCGATGAGAGCGAGAAGGTCGCTGAGAGCGGTTTCGGCGGCCTTTTTTACATCGTCCGGATAGGCGTACTTGAGGGAGTTTTTCTCAAAATCGTCACGGTCCAGCACGTCGATGCGGCCATCCGGCCAGAGAACGACATCAATATCGAGATCGATATAGTTAATACAGTTCGTAGCAAAGGTCGCGGGCATCGCGACATTCGCGTAAAAGGCTTTGTCCGACCCGTCAGGCTCCCGAAAGTGAAAGACGTTGTACCAACGATCCGTCCAAAAGTGCTCGAGCGAGATCGTTCCCTCGCGAATCACGCCAAGATCTTTGCTCTGCATGTCCTCAGAGAAGCGGGCGAGGAGTGTCACCAGACCGTCCTTCGCGCTGACGAGCGACCCTAACCACGACCGCCTGATCTTGCCGTCGTACTTGCGGGCGTTGACAGTGACGATGCCTGATGTCATTCGTCATCGCCCACGTCGCCGCGGCCCGTGTAGGCGACCTTCAGCTTGCCTAGCAGGTCGGGAAGGATGAACCTTTCCGTGTCGGTGAGTCCCGAAAGATATTCGCTCTCGAGCTCGAGCCATTGTTCGGCGACCTGGGCACGAATATCGCGGCCCTTTTGCGTAAGGAATACTCGAGTCGATCGCCCGTCATCCTGCTCCCTGACGCGGTTGATCAAGTTGATCTCAGCGAGACCCTTAAGGATCTTGTTGATGGTTGGGGCCGAGAGATCGAGGCGGTCCGCGATATCGACCTGCCGGAGTCCGTCCTGATTCCAAAGCTCAAACAGCACGAAGACCTGTCCTCCATGCAGCCCGACGACAGCCAGATGTCGCTCGAGCGCGCTGCGAAAGGCGGTGGTCACCCGTGCGAGCTTGTAGCTTGCGGTCTCTTCGAAATCGATGCTCTGGGCTGCCGAGTTAGCCATCTCTCCTTAAACAATTAGCCAGGCAATTATATCGCCTTAGCGAGCTAAACAGATCTAGTTAGCCTGCTAAGTATAAATGATTAGCCAGCTAAATATCAACGGTTAGCAGGCTTGCTATATTTATCCAGCACGCTAACATTATCTTATATGGACAAGGTGGAACGGCTCAAAAACGCCCGGAATATCCTGCTAAAACTGCATAAATCGATGTTGGACCTCGAACGCGAGATGTACGAGGGGCTTAACGGCAAGCTCGCCCCGGCACAGTTCGTCAACCTGTTAATGGAGGACGAGGACTTTGCCTGGCTGCGAAAATTCTCGACCTTGATCGTCGAGATCGATGAAATGTTTGCCTCAAAGAACGGCGTAGAGGATGAGATGATCGAAGCTAACCTGCAGAAAGTTAGGGAGTTAGCCGATATGACCGAGCCTGATGATTACTTCAAAGCCAAGTACCAGTTTGCCCTGCAGCGAAGCCCCGACTCGGCGGGGCTTCATTCTCAGTTAAAGAAACTCTTGTCGACGGCGTAAGCGAGCAGCTAGCTTCGCCCGCTCTTCTTCCAATCGGTCAAAAATCCTTCTAATCCCTTATCCGTCAATGGGTGCTTGACGAGCTGCTGGATCACCTTGAATGGGATCGTGGCGACATCGGCGCCGGCGAGGGCACAGTCAACTATGTGCATCGGATGGCGGATAGAGGCCGCAAGGACCTCGGTCGCAAAGCCGTAATTGTCGTAGATCTGGACGATATTGCGGATCAACTGCATTCCGTCCTCTGCAACGTCGTCGAGGCGTCCGATAAAGGGCGAGATGTATGACGCACCGGCCTTCGCGGCCAAAAGGGCTTGGGCGGCAGAAAAACAGAGCGTCACGTTCACCTTTGTCTCCTCAGCCCTGAACGTGCGGCATGCCTTTAGCCCGTCGAGCGTCAGCGGCACCTTGATGACGACATTTGGTGCGATCTTGGCGTATTCACGACCTTCCTTAAGCATTCCCTCAGTATCGAGGGCGGTCACCTCGGCCGAAACGTCGCCTTCGACGATCTCACAGATCTTGGCGACATGGTCTTTAAAGTCTACATCGCCTTCCTTCGCCACGAGGCTCGGATTCGTCGTCACGCCATCGATCAGACCAAGCTCGTTGGCCTCTCTGATCTCGTCCAAATTCGCTGTATCTATAAAGAATTTCATGTTTTGTGTTCCCTCCTTACAGAGGATGGGTGAGGTGGTTTTTACGTCAGCGTACCGAGTTCCTCAACACGCCGATCCCTTCAATTTCAACCTCACAGACATCGCCGGGATTAAATTTGCTGACTCCTGAAGGCGTTCCGGTTGCGATCACATCGCCCGGCAGCAAGGTCATCATCTGTGAAATGTATCGTATCAAAAACTCCACTTGGAAGACCATTTGCGACGTTCGCCCGTCCTGCCGGATCTCACCGTTTACCCGAGTCATGACGCGAAGGTCTGTGACGTCCAATTCCGTCTCGATATGCGGGCCGATCGGGCAAAAAGTATCAAAGGATTTTGCCCGCGTAAACTGCCCGTCCTTTTTCTGCAGGTCGCGCGCGGTGACATCATTGAGGCACGTATAGCCGCGAATATACTCGCTCACGTCGGCGTCCTCAGGCAGGTCTTTACATACGTCACCGATGATCACCGCGAGTTCGCCCTCATGTTCTACCTGGGCTGACTGTGGCGGAATAACGATACTCGCGCCGGTGTGGATCAGCGCCGAGGGAGCTTTGAGAAACAGCAGCGGCTCCTTCGGCACTTCGTTGCCAAGCTCCGCAGCGTGCTCGGCATAATTGCGGCCGACGCATACGATCTTTGACGGCTGAAAGTCGGCTCCTATGTCGATCTTCATGGTGCGGTCTCGCTTACGATCTCGGACAGTGTGCTGATGTTACCGGCCTTGTCGGTCGCCGTGAGGTAATAGAAATACTGCTTTCCAGTTTCGACACGGCTGTCCTGATAAGTGTTCGTCGTAAGCATCTCCGGCGTCAACGGCGTCCATTTGTCGAGCGGCAGGTCCTTATCGGTCGAGCGATAGACCTTGTAGCCGACGACGTCCTTTTCGGGATTGACCGCCCAGAATATCGAGATCGTTCCTGGAGCGGCGGCAACTGTTATCGCGGCCGGAGCACTCGGAGCAAACGTATCGACGCCGCGGAATTTAGCGATGTTCGATTCCGCACTCTCGACAGGCTCGGATCCGACGCCGAGCGATACGGCGCGGACGAAGTAGAAATAATCCTTTTCAAAATCGAAGAATTCGTCCGAATAGCTCGTCCCGGTGAACGGTGTTCTGTTGAGCAGCTTCGCAGGTTCCTTCTCAGACGCTGAGCGATAAATGTTGTAGCCGATGATACTTACCGGCTGCGTTTGGTCGATGTTAACTGTCGGAGCCTGCCAGGTTAGATGAACGGCGTCCTGCGACGCCTCGGCCTTGAGGTCGGTAGGATTAGAGGCGATCTTGGCTGCGGGCTCGATGACGATCGCGTTAGAGAAGGCCGCTTTCTGGCCCGAGGCGTTCACAAATCTAAGAGCGTATCGCAGCCGAACGGGTTGATCGGCAAACTGCAGCTCGTCCTTGTAATTCAGCGACTTTGAACCAAAATCTGTGTTTGAGATCTTTAACGCCGCGACGAGCGTGCTGCGGTTGGCAAATTCCTCTTCGCTCAACTGCAGCGGCGAGGTCAGCGGCTCGGCGAGACGGTAAATGTCGGCGCGGCTGATGTTTTGAACGTTGCCGACAGGAGCGTTCCTCGCCGGCATCTTCCAAGAAAGGATCACCTGATTACCACGCTGAAAACCGTCCAAGACGATCCTCTGCAGCACGCGCTCCTTCGGCGGGATCGGAGCCGCACGCTTTCCGCACGCTGATCCCATCGCCAATATCACGGCGATGATCATAGCGGCTCCAAGACGTCCACTTCTGAATTCTGACTTCTGGCTTCTGATTTCTATCACAGGATGTACTGCCTTAAGTCGCGGTCCTCGACGACGCCGGCGAGCTTTGCATCGACGTAGGCGGCGTCGATGGTCTGGACCTTTTCTTCAAGTTCGCTGCCGGCGAAGCTGATATCCTCAAGCAGTTTCTCAACTAATGTATGCAGACGCCGGGCGCCGATATTCTCTGTCGAGCGGTTCATCTCGGCCGTCATCTCGGCAAGCTTGTCGATAGCGTCGTCGGTAAAGGTTAGCTCGATGCCTTCGGTTCCCAAGAGGGCTTGATATTGCTTGATGAGAGAATTCTTTGGCTGTACCAAAATTCGTTTTAGGTCATCGACGGTCAGTGCCTCGAGCTCGACGCGGATCGGAAAGCGTCCCTGAAGCTCGGGGATCAGGTCGGTCGGCTTTGCGACGTGAAACGCACCCGCTGCGACGAACAAGATATGGTCGGTCGAAACCATGCCGTACTTCGTATTGACGTTTGTGCCTTCTACGATCGGGAGCAGATCTCTCTGGACGCCTTCACGCGAAACCTCAGGCCCGCGCGCGCCGCCTTCGCGGCCGGCGATCTTATCGAGCTCATCGAGGAAGATAATGCCCGACGACTGCAGCCGGTCCAACGCTACCCGCGTGATCTGCTCGCTGTCGACAAGGCTTTCCTGCTCGTCGCGAATCAGCACTTTTCGTGCTTCGCCAACTGTCAGCTTTTTGCGAACGGTCTTTGCCGGAAACATATTCCCAAACATATCGCGCAGATTGACGCCCATGTCGTCCATGCCCTGGCCGCCGATAAAGTCGATGGTCGCGGTTGAGCGGTCCTGCGTGTCTATGTCAATGAGGCGTTCGTTCAGGTCCCCGCGTCTTAGTTGCTCGCGCAATTTCTCGCGAGTGCGGATTTGTGAGCTGTCACTCACCGAATCCGCATTTTCGTCCACCGCAAGACTGGAAGGCGGCAACAGAAGATCCAGAAGGCGTTCCTCTACGTTCTGCTTGGCTCGGGGTTTTACGTCCTCAAAAGCGCCCTGCTTTTGCATGTCGACGGCAACGTCAGCGAGCTCACGGACCATCGACTCGACGTCACGGCCGACATAGCCGACCTCCGTGAATTTCGAAGCCTCGATCTTTATGAACGGCGAATCCGCAAGCTTTGCCAAACGGCGTGCGATCTCCGTCTTACCGATGCCCGTCGAGCCGATCATCAGGATGTTTTTTGGCAGAACGTCCTCGGCGATCTCTGGCGGCAGCTTTTGTCGGCGGATGCGATTGCGCAAGGCGACGGCGACGGCTTTCTTTGCCGCTGCCTGACCGACGACATATTTGTCGAGCTCCGCGACGATCTGTCGCGGGGTCAACTCATCGAGGTTTGCTTTTGCTGCCGCGGTCTCACCGCCGAGATAGATGGCCATTTGATCCAATAGGAGAATAAAGTTAATTGTAGAGAGGGAACTCGTAATAGACAAAAGCGACCCGTATTTGGAGCCCGAATAATTAGCTTGCTAAATATCTTGGCATTGTGTAATATAAGGGATTGAAATTCCGTATCTCTTCGTCAACGGTAAAGTACGCCCTCATCGTGAGCAAGCGTTAGCGGATAGTTAGAGACACGGGCCTTTTATAATGCTAGAAGCGGTTTCACCTGTTAAGGTGTGGACCACTCCGACGCTGTCCCTTCCTTGCTACCGTTACACTGAAGACACGCCGCGTTAGTAACTTCTTATTACATCCTAAGATCGAATCGCCCTTTCCACGCCTGCAGAAGGCGGAAAGCCGTATTGCCGGACCAATGTTGGTTCCCGGCGATAGTACCTGGATACAGGTCTCACGCGACAAGTCCTTAGTAGAAGAGAGAACAAGATAAACAACAAATGAGTTTTAAAGACCTTGGCTTGCACTCCACAATAGTGGATCGATGCGAGTTGCTTGGGTTCACCGAACCCACACCTGTACAGATACAGGCTATTCCCATCGTTTTACAAGGCGGCGACCTTATCGCCACAGCAGAGACCGGCACGGGTAAGACCGCGGCCTTCCTTCTGCCGATATTACAACGGCTCGGTTCCTCGCCTGAAAAGGCTACGACCGTGCTCATCCTCTCGCCCACGCGAGAGCTCGCAAATCAAACCGACGCCGCATGCCGGCAGTTCGCACAGAATAACGTTCGCTGCACCGCCATCATCGGCGGCGCCGGCTATAAGGCTCAGATGGATGCTCTTCGCCGCAGGCCAAACATCCTGATCGCCACGCCCGGCCGCCTTCTCGATTACATGGAGCAGGGCATTATCGATCTCAAGCACATCGATACCCTCGTCCTGGACGAGGCCGACCGCATGCTCGACATGGGCTTTTTGCCCGCGATGAAGCGTATCTCCAAGGCCATTCCGGCCAAACGTCAGACGCTTTTCTTCTCGGCGACAATGTCGGGCGAGATCGAGCGCGTCGCCCATTCAATGCTCAAGGATCCTGAATACGTCTCGGTAAGCACTCGCGGAAAGGCCGCGGTGACGATCCAGCAGACGGCGTATCCCGTGACCCAACAGTCCAAGATGCCGCTCCTGCTCGACCTGCTCGATAAAGAGGATTTTGACCGCGTCCTGGTCTTCACACGCACAAAGCGTGGTGCCGACCGCGTCGCTCATATCCTCGAGGCTCGCGATCACAAGTCCAACCGTATTCACGGCGACCGTTCGCAGTCGCAGCGCGAAGCCGCTCTCCGCAGCTTTAAGACCGGCAAGACGAATGTGCTTGTAGCGACCGATGTCGCGGCTCGCGGCATCGATATCGACTCGGTCTCGCATGTCATTAACTACGACATTCCTGAGGTTCCTGAGGATTACGTTCACCGCATCGGCCGCACCGGCCGTGCAGGTAAGGTAGGACGTGCGATCACGATCTTCACGCTTGCCGAGGAGCACTCGATGCGTGCCATTGAGCGTCTCACCGGCCAGCAGGTCGAGCGTGTCGTTCTAGAGAATTTTGGCGGACACGCCGCACCAATCGCGAGTTCGTTCAAAAAAACTTCGGCCCCGGCGCCGAAAAGATGGCGGTCCTACGGGCCCCGCCGTGGAAGGTGATAAAATATGGTTATGAAGAAGGAAGCATTTACAGTAGGACAGACGATCGAGCAGATGTGTTCTGCATGCGACGTTGAGCAGAAACATGTGGTTCGCACTGCGACAAAGCAGGGCACCATCACGGAGGTCGCATGCGAAGCATGTGAGACCGTGACCAAGTACAGCCGCGGCGTAAAGACCGCAGTCAACATGGGTAAAGCGAAGAATGCCGCTCCCTATGACCGTACGCGGAGCTATCGCAAGGGTCAGACCATGACGCATGACACGTTTGGCCGCGGCGAGGTAACAGGAGTCGAGGCCCATAAGATGGACGTACTGTTTGGCGACAGAAGCCGTCGGATGATACACGCTCAAAACTAAATAGATACTTTTTGATCAGTTTTGCGGAGCTTCGTAAG
>DASYKW010000268.1:0-6281 GCA_035995005.1 Pyrinomonadaceae bacterium | reverse complement strand
GGCGTCCTTTTTATGGAGATCGCTCTCTAGACGGCCGGCATCCCCGCACCGAAATCTCCGTAGGATCCGGGCGGCGGTGGATTGTAATTGAACCTTTGCTCCAGTCGCGGAAAGACCATGCGGTAGGCGATCGCATTCGCGGCGTAGAGGATCGGTATCGCGACCAGGAATAAGCCGATGACACACATGATCACGCCAAGGAGCGAGATCAGGAATTCAAAGATAAACAAGACGATCAGACCGCCAACATTCGCCATCGCTGCCTGAGCGCTGAGCTTCATGGCATCGACCGCTCCCAGATCGTGCTCCATCGCCAGCGGGATCGCGAAGAAAAGCAGAAATCGCCACACCACGGCAAAGAGGATAAAGATCACCGCGACGATCGCAATTATTATCAGCACACCCGCGGCAATGCCGCCAAGCAGCTCCGGCCGTCCCGACGACTGCTGAAAGAACTGGAAATCACGCCCGCTGCGATTCCCGTTAAGCCCGATCTGACCGACCTGCGCACCGATCCGCAGGCCCTGGCCGATGATCTCCGGGATCGACTGTACGATGCCGATGACCATCAGCGGCACAAACTTATCGAACCCCTTGAACATCATTCCAAATTCAACGGGCTCGCCGTTCATCTGCCTCAGAACGACGTAATACACGCCGGCGAGGATCGGCCCCATGATAAAAAGGCTGACGCATGGAATGCAGCCCGACAATATCACCGCGACGATCGAGACGCCGAGGAAAAGGCCGTAATTGGACTTGACCATCTCCCAGCCGGTGCTCACACAAGCCCCGGCATCGATGGCGCCTCTTTGAAATTGAAGGTTCGGTGTCATGATATTTTTGCTTACGTCCTAAAAGGCTTTCTCGTTCAATTTTCCGTCCTTGTCTGCCCAAAAATCCTTACGGCCGCGTGGACTCTCGACAAAGAGGCGCCAGGTGAGGACGAGCGGGCGGCCCTGTCCTATCATCAGTCTCTGGAGGCACGGGCCCATGTTTGAACTCTTCATGCAAGCATCCCGTTTGGCATCCGTTTCCTTGTCGAGCTGTTCCTTCAACTCAGGACTGCCTTGCGTGACGACCTCGGCGTCCATTGAGAGGGTGTTGACCTTGGCGTTCTCAAGCTTTGAGACCTCGATCGCACGCTGCACGGTGGCGGGAATATTCGCCCAGCCGATCTCATCGATCGGTGTGGTCCCGTATTTATCTCCGGTCATCGCGAGGTCGCCGATCTGCATGACCTGCACCGGCTCCGGCCCGCTCACCGAACCGTTCTTATATGTATATTCGTCGATATCCTTCGCGTTCTTTGGCGACTGGATCGTGACCTTCATCTCGTCGGTTCGCATCTCTACACGAATGACATTCGTAGGTCCGCCCACCTTGTCCTTGATGGCGGCCGCGGCTTTTGCGGCGGTGTCGCCCTCAAACAGGTTTACCTTGCCGCCGAGCTGTCCGAGCCGGGAACATCCGAGAACCGCCGCAAGCAAGAACGCTCCTGCGAGGCATAGGCCAAGCTTGTTTCTCATGTCGAAGACCTCCTCTTGACTGATAAACGTTGACTGAAATCGGGTGTAATGAGTGTAGCCGAAATCTACTGAACCGCAAATAAAAAAGGTCCCCGCGATAGGCGAGAGGACCTTTGTACACATAGGGAGTATCCCGACTTTACTGACGCATCGCCTTGCGAGGCATTTTGTCGTCCATCATCGCGGCCTGATAGACAAAAGCTGCTACGATCGTCGAGATCTGCTTCATGTCGTCGGCCTGGATGCGGTCAAAGACGTCCATGTTCGAATGGTGCGTCCTCGTGTCGTACTCGATCGGGTCCTGAATGAACTGAAATCCCGGCAAGCCGATAGCGTCAAACGAAAGGTGATCGGTGCCGCCGGTGTTTCCCATCGAGAGTGTATATGCGCCGAGGTCGTGGTCCTTGTCAAACCATTTCGAATCCTTAAACGATTCGAGCCACGACTTAAAGATCGGCCTCACACCATCGTTTCCCTGCATGTAAACGCCTCGGATGCGGCCGGTTCCGTTGTCGATGTTGAAATAGGACGAGAGCTTGTCGTACTCAGCTCTCTTCGTTAGCGGCTGCGGCTGGGCCTGTGCACCACCACCTCCGCCTCCGGCATTGAATATCGGTGGACGCGTCGCACCCATCCATCCGAAGTGCTCCTTAACGTACTCGCGCGAGCCCAACAGGCCTTGTTCTTCACCGGTCCAGAGGGCGATACGGATGGTACGTCGTGGAGTGAGGCCAAGTGTCTTGATGATACGCATCGCCTCCATCATGACCGCACAGCCTGCACCGTTGTCGGTGGCACCCGTTCCGCCTTGCCATGAATCCAGGTGACCGCCAAGCATGACGATCTCGTCGGCCTTGTCCGTGCCCGGGATCTCGGCGACCGTGTTGTAGCCGTTGAGGTCAGCATCCTGATACGCGACGTTGAGATCCACCGTCATCGTCGGATGCTCGCCCGCGTCGGCCATGCGAGCTAGACGATTGAAATGCTCGGCAGCCGCGCTGATCTGAATTGGTATCGTGGCGGTCTTGTCGTAGATCCGCACGGCCGGATTTGGCGGCTGTCCTGCAGGTGCCGGCGGCGGCTGGACGGCAGCGGCCTGTTGGACGAATACGGTTCCAAAATCTCCTCTGGCCGCATCGATAAGCACGGCTGCTCCTTCTTCGGAGAGAAAACGCAGTCGTCGAGCAGTGAACTGCTGGGCTGCGGCAAAGTTGGCGAAGGCGGGATTAGGAGTCGCACCCGGTTGGGGCCGTCGAGCGGTCGCCGGATCGGATGCGTCCGCAAGATCCAGCAGCTCTTTGTCGGTGATTCGCTTAGCGTCAGGATCGAAATGTGGCTTTAGCTCGCGGATCGCTCCGACGAGAACGATCTTGCCCTTGAGCTTACCTTTAAATTGATCGAGTTCCTCTTCTTTTGTCGCGGTAAAGCGAACGACCTCGGCCGTGTAAGCGGTCGTCTGCGGAGCGGCTGCCGTAGGCGGAGTTTTGGGCTTTTTGCCGGGAGCTGGTGCTGGAGCGGGAATTAGCGTGTCCGTGCCGGGCGACCATGCTTTTGGATAGGCGATAAGTGGAAAGGCCGTAGGCCCGTCGACCATCGCGTAAAACTTTTTCAAGCTCCAACCGCGACCGAAGGGCCCCCACGGCTCGAGATGCGCATTTGCGATTCCCCATTTCGCGAGCGTGTCGCGCGTCCAATCGTTTCCGCGTTTCATACCAGGACTGGCGGTGAGGCGCGGGCCAATGACGTCCGACAGATAGCTGAGTGTCTGCATGACCTGCGATCGGTTCATGCCCTCGTCCTTGATCTTGTCGATCACATCTTTTGGCGCCGTGTAGACAGCCGTTTGGGCGCGCGTTACGGTCGGTAGAATAAGGGCGTATATCAGGCCGATGCCCGCAATACTGCGTTTCAAGTTCATCACTCTCTCCTAAAGCACTAAGTTGTTAGATCTGCACCGGAAGCTGTCGGCGCTTGTGAGCTGGATCTTAATATTGGTCGAGCGACAAGACGTTGCCATCAGGATCCTTGAACCACGCCACCCGTGCGCCGCCGGGAAATGTCATCACTCCATTGCTCTCAGGCGGCATCCATGGATATTGCTCGAATACAACTCCTCGCTCGCGGAGCTCCGCCATCGCCGCATCGATATCGTCCACGTGCCAGCCAAGCACGGTGAATTCCTGGGACGTGAAGGTGACACCCTTTTGCATTCTCAGACTCGTGCCGTTGGCGTCGAACTCCACGGCCCAATCGTCCTCTCGGATGACCGTAAGGCCGAGCACGTTTTCGTAAAAATCCCGTGAGAGCGCGGCGTCAGATACGGCGATGAAGGCTGCTACTTGAGATGAAAGGAGGATGGACATCAGATGGTTGACCAGGTCAGGGTAAACGCAGGAGGGAAATTCTTTAATACAAGGGGACTGCGTCGCGATTTACCGTAACGGTCTTTTAGGTATTCCCGCAGCTTGATGGCCGGCGGCAGATAATACCCGTGAGCGTATTGGAAAATGCGCAGCTCACATCCCTCGTCCATGAATCGTGTGATCTCGACCAGAATGTCGTCACTCACCTCTTTTGGCAGCGAGACGAAGGGCAGGCAGCACGCCAGGTAGCGCACCTTGCCAAGCCCGGATCGTCCGTGGATCGAATAGGCCTCGGCGGCATTGCCTTGGACAATATTCATGTCGGGGAATGTTCGATTAAGGTTCTTGACCAGATCTTCATCGAGCTCGATCCCAAGGTAAGAATTGCGCGTGGGAATGACCTGTCGGAGGAATTTTGTGACAGCTCCCGTGCCGACGCCAAGCTCGAGAACGATGTTCTCATCGTCGGGTGCTATGCCCTCGAGCATCTCTGCGGCCAGCTCCGGCGACGACGGCGCGATGGCGCCCACCTTCAAAGGATTTTTCAGGAACGCCTGCAGGAACTGGAGGTTTTCTTTCATCGCGAGACGCATTACGCCCGAATACTGTCTTCCGACTCGTTTTCCGATGTTAAATGCGCGTTATCGAGTGCCATTTTATAATCACATTCCTCGTTTTGGCAATAATGAACGGTCCCGTCCTTTTTCGTCGTTTTTCCGAGGATAAAATGAGATTGACTGTTTGGAGCGGGTTTCCACGATCGGCTTGTCAGAATACGACGTCGCGTTTTGGATAGTTCGACGGTTCGAACGTTCCTTCATCTACCAATATTCCTCGCAGTTGTCTTGGCAGATGCCTTTTTAGCTGGAGGCCTTGTCTTTTTGGTGAACGCTCCGGGCACCTCGGCTTCAATGAGGCTTTTTACCTGTTCCAGCGTTAGGGCCGCTGCATCTTCTGCCGTGGAGCGTGTGCCGTCGGCCTTTCTCGGCATTGAAATGATCTTTTTGCCGAATTTGATGACCGGGCCCCAACGAGCATTTTCGATCGAGATCTTTTCATCTTCCCAGCGTTGGATGTAACGGTTTGCTTCTTTGCTGACCTTTGCTTCAATGAGTTCGTTCATCTCGGCCTGGGCGAGGTTGGCGAAATCGTATCGTCGAGGCACGTTGATGAACAGACCGTCCCATTTTATAAAAGGTCCGAAGCGTCCCGTTCCTTTTGTGATCGGTTTATTGTCATACTCACCGACAGGAGCGTCTGCCACTTGTTTAGCTTTAATAAACTCGATCGCTTTTTCCGTGTCCACCGTCGCAAGGTCGGTGCCGCGGGGTATTGAGACAAATTCATCTCCCCACTTTACATATGGCCCGAAGCGGCCAATGTTCACCGACAAATCTTTGCCGTCATAGCTGCCCATCGCGTCCTGCAATTTAAACAGGGCCAGCGCGTCTTCAAACGTAATTGTTTCAATACTCTGTCCTGGTGGAACCTTTGCAAATCTGGGCTTTTCCTCTTCCGAGGCGCTCCCGATCTGTATGATCGGGCCATAGCGGGCCATGCGGGCAACCACCGGTTTGCCGCTTTCGGGGTCGGTGCCAAGCACTCTTTCGCCTTTCACACGCTCTGCATTTTCGATGGTGTTGTCGACGTCCTTTTTGAAGGGGCCGTAAAACTCCTCGAGCATGTCGTTCCACTGCAGTTTTCCGTCGGCTACATCGTCGAACTCTTTCTCGATCTTGGCGGTAAAGCCATAATCCATGATGTCGTCAAAATATTGTTTAAGAAAATCTGTTACGACGAGCCCCAGGTCCGTCGGGAACAATTTTGCCTTTTCCGCACCGGTATTCTCGGATTCCTCCCTTTTACTGATGGAATCATTTTTTAGGACCAATACGCCGTAGGCTCTTGGCATGCCTTCTTTATCTCGTTTTTCTACATATTCCCTTTTCTGGATCGTAGAAATTGTCGGTGCGTAGGTGGAAGGGCGGCCAATGCCGAGTTCTTCCAATTTTTTGACCAGCGATGCTTCGGTGTATCTCGGCTGGGCACGGCTGAAGCGCTCAGTTGCTCTGAGTTCAGATAGCGGCAACAACTGGCCGACGGTCATCGGCGGTAGCAGACCTTCAGATGATTCTTCCGTGTCGTCTTCATCCTTATCTTCTTGATAAACTTTCAGAAATCCATCGAATTTCAAGACTTCGCCTGATGCGGTAAGTTCCTCTTTGTTTGTGGAGATCTCTATCTTGACCGTGGTCTTTTCTAACTCGGCATCGGCCATCTGCGAAGCCATAGTTCGCTTCCAAATTAGTTCATATAATCGCTGCCATTCCTCGTCCGGAATTGATGTCTTACTCGTGTAGGTTGGGCGGATAGCTTCGTGAGCTTCCTG
>DASYKW010000267.1:0-9493 GCA_035995005.1 Pyrinomonadaceae bacterium | reverse complement strand
TGCCTGGCTGCGAAGCCTAGCGGTGCTCGCATGCCTTACCGCCGAACACTTGCTCGCCGAGATCAACAATTACATGATCGATCTGCTCGTCCTGCCGCTGTTGCTTGAGGCGACGTGGATGATCATCTGCCCGTCCTCCGATGGTAAGACGGTGGGCCTCAAGGAGGTTGTACGATTCTTTCTGTTGATGGGAATGTCAGTGGGTCTAAAACTCACGAACCTCACTTTCGCAGGACCGTTGTGTCTGCTGTTTGCATATAGTTGGATCTCGACAGAGCCCGCGTCTCCTCGTCCGCCCATTTCTAAATCACTGGTTGCGGCGACTGCTGCGTTTGCAGCTCCGATCATACCGTGGACATTTTATCTGTGGTATCGAACGGGCAGTCCGATCTTTCCGCTTTATAATGAGATCTTCCGGTCGCCGCACTGGCAACTGGTCAATTTTTTCGACGGCCGGTGGGGGCCCAAAGGCGTGATCGAAACACTTCTGTGGCCTCTCGCCGTTGTTTTTACCCCCGAGAGACTTAGTGAGTTGAATTTCTATTCCGGTCGAATGCTGCTCGGCTGGGTGGTGGCCCTGTCGAGCCTCGTTTTTGTCCGAAAGGACCCGGCTTTGAAAGCGATGTGCGGGCTAACGCTCGGATGCGGCTTCTTGTGGAGCGTGAGCACGGGCTACATCCGATACGGGCTTTATCTGGAACTGTTGGCTGGAATTCTCACCGTCGCGTGTCTGGCAATCCTGATAAAAAGCACCGATGTTCGCTGGCAACAGTCTGTACGCTACGCGGTTGCAGGCGTAGTTCTCATTGCGTTGGTTACCCAGTGCTACTTCGCCGCCGCCTGGTCGTTCGATCATGAGTGGGGGGGGCGACCAAACTGCATTAGACAACGAGGCTGTAAAAACGAATTTGTTCAATTTTTTTCAGACCGCACGATCTCGCAGTACGAGACGGACGAAGAATATCAACTTTTCGCGAATATCGACGTTTGGGTCGAAACAGCTCCAAAGACGAGCGCGATGATGGTAATGCTTCGAAGCGATATCCCTGGTCTCACGTACTTTCCGGCGTTTTACGAGGCGCCGGCGTCCCGGTCATCGGTTGCGGCTTCGCTTGAAAGACTTCGCGGTAAACGCTTTTTCTCGCTTGTAGTTGACGACGAATCGGGCAAGAGCGATTCTGCTAAGACCTTGAAAATGTTAGGGTTTACGGTCAAGAAGGTAACCTCCGTCAAGATACCGTACTTCTCGCGTGAGAATACGATCCCAATGCTGCTGATCGAACTACAGCCGCCACCAAACAATGAGCTGCCTTAATCTGCGCCGATTGCCCTCATTACGTGGTATCTTTTTGCACAGTTACCCCACGAAATAAACGTGAGTCTTGACTCTGGCAGCGAATTTGGCCGCTATAAGGTTCTCTCTGAGATCGGAGCAGGGGGCATGGGCCAGATATACTTGGCCGAGGACACGACCCTCGGGCGTCGGGTGGCGCTCAAGATCCTTCCCGATAACTACACCTCCGATCCGGACAGGCTGCAAAGATTCGTCCGCGAGGCGCGTGCTGCGTCCGCCTTAAATCATCCCAACATACTGACGGTTTACGAGATCGGCGAGATCGAAGGCTGTAACTTCATCGCGACCGAGTTTGTGCAGGGACGCACGCTGCGGCAGAGGATCGAGAAGCGCGACCTCGAGCTTGACGACGTGCTGTCCATCGCTAGACAGGCGGCGGAAGCTTTAGCAGCGGCCCATGCCGCGGGGATAGTGCACCGAGACATTAAGCCCGAAAACATAATGGTCCGCGACGACGGATACGTGAAGGTCCTCGATTTCGGACTCGCAAAGCTCACAGAGGTCGCGTCAAATTACCAGGATGCAAAAGAGGCCTCGACGCGCCAGCTTGCCTTGACCGATCCGGGGATGATCATGGGCACGGTGCTCTATATGTCGCCTGAACAGACGCGCGGCATGGGTGATATAGACGGACGCGCGGACATATGGAGTCTGGGCGTCGTCACCTTCGAGATGCTTAGCGGACGGCGACCATTTACCGGCGAAACGACAAGCGACATCATCGCCTCGATCCTAAAGACGGAGGCACCGCATCTTTCCGAGTGGATCGCGTGCCCCCCCGAGCTTGACAGGATCATCGCCAAGACCCTCAAAAAGAAGCGCGAGGAGCGTTACCAAGGAATAAAAGACCTCGCTATAGATCTGAGGTCGCTGCGCCGTGACCTCGACATGTCGCATTCGCTCTCACGGCCGGGCACGGAGTCAAGTCGATCACTCGTAACGGGGACGTCAGCTAATCCGCGACGCGGAGTGCTTGCGATCGCGATCGCCGCGCTCATGTTCATCACGGCCGGTATTAGCGGATATGCTTTTTTCTCAGGCAGGTTCAGCCAGCGTGCGGCACCGGCAGGCGAGGTCAAGATCGTAGATGTAGCGAGTTGGAATAGCGCTCCCGGCGAGACGTACAGTGCAGGGCGTTTTTCGCCGGACGGCAGGATGGTCGCCTTCGCCTCAACCCGCTCAGGGACGAAGAACATTTGGGTCAAACAGGCCGCCTCGGGTGAAGCCGTTCAGGTAACAAAGGACGAATTTGATAACGAGCAGCCGATCTGGTCGCCCGACGGCGAGGAGATAGCTTTTGTCTCGACGCGCGGCGACCGGCCGGGGATCTGGCGAATTCCGGTCCTCGGCGGTTCGGCGCGACTCGTCGCAAATTTCGACGATCGTGCGATCCGGCCGCTGCAATGGTCCAAGACCGGAGTTATTTACTACGAGTCGAACGCGAAGGTCGGCACCGTCGACCTTACGTCCGGCCGCACCGTCGTCGTTGCAGACCTCGAGGCAACCGCTGCCGAGGCCGATTCGATCACGATCTCGAATGATGAAAAGCAACTGGCCTTTACCAGCGTTGACGGTGAGGTGTGGAACGTGTCCGTCACCGCCATTCCGGATCCGCAGCCTCGAAAGATCTTGGAACTCGCGACCGAGACGAGGAATGTGGTCTGGAGTAATGACAACAACGGCATCTTTTTCAGCGGCCTGAAAGACGGCACCTTCCAGATCTTTCACACTGACAGCGCGGGTGCGACTCCGCGGCAAGTAACTGTGGGGGAACGCGATGCCTTTGCGCTCGGCGTTTCGCCCGATGGTGCAAAGATCCTCTTTGGCTCGGCGAAAGAGGAGTCGGATATCTGGCGGGTCTTGCTGGCCGACGGCAACGAATCGATCGTCACCTCTGACATTGACGCCGAGTTGTGGCCAAATATATCGCCTGACGGACGCTCGATCGCATATCAATCGATAAAGAACCTATCGCAGGGGAACAAGCTTACATCAGGCGAGATCTACTCACGGCAGCTGAGCGCCACTGACGCGTCGCCAACGAGGCTTGCCGGGAGCGGGTTTATGCCCACGTGGTCTCCTAGTGGCAGCTTGCTGTCATTTGTCATGCTCGTTGGTGACAAGTACATGTTGATGACCATTCCCGCGGCGGGCGGGGAGCCGCGATCATTAGCGTCGGGCGGTATCGCTCCGCCTTCGTACTCACTAATGCCCTATAACCGCGTGCAGACGTCCGATTTTAGCTGGTCACCCGACAGCTCCGGCATCGCGTATGTTTCTGGAGGGGGTGGAGTGCGGAACATCTGGATCTCTGCAGCCGATGGGACAAGACAGACACCCTTGACAACGAATTCGGACGTCGACGTGTCGTTCGTGTGCCCGCTCTGGTCGCCCGACGGCCGCTCGATAATTGCGCAGAGAGGAGACGCCGATGGGAACGCCGAGCTAGCGGTCATCGATCCTGTCTCCAAGACGATGCGCCCGATCGCGCAGGGTAATTCTTATATTCGGCTTATCGGATGGCTCGCGGGCGGGCGTGAAGTTTTGGTTGCCACTGCATCTAAGCTCGTTAGTATCCCGCCCGAGACATCGCTCATGCGAGTCGATATTCTCTCCGGAGCGATGAAACCGGTCACGGTGCTCCGCGACGCATATCTCTATAACATTCGCCTGTCACCCGATGGTAAAAATGTCGCATATGCGGCACACCGCGATGGGAAAGACAATATTTGGGTCCTACCGGCCGCGGGAGGAGAATCGAAAAAGGTCACGAATAATAACGATTCACGGTTATACTTTTCGAGTCTTACCTGGTCGCCGGACGGAAGCACGATCTATTTCGGCAAGCAGCTGCGTTACAGCCTGCTGTCGATGGTGTCCAATTTCAATTAGTACAGGAGGAGCGTATGAAACTGACAAATATTCTCAGATCGGGGATAACGGTCTCGGCTTTGCTGCTGGTCTCGGGCATTGCCGCACAAGCCCAAAAGACCGATTGCTCGACCATGACCGACGACCAGATGTCGGACGCCGTTTACGCACGGGTCAATACCAAATATTCAGCGGAGCTAAAGCACGTCAACGTCTCGGTCATTAGCGGCGTTGCCACCATACGCGGCTGGACGAGCACCAAGAAGGTAAAGTCAGAGATCGAAAAGGCGGCGAAAAAGATCAAATGCCTCAAGCAGATCGATAGCCACATCACTGTAGGAGCAAGCGGTGGCTGCAGCCCTGGCATGAAAACCTGCGGCGATCTCTGTATCGGGGGTGGCGACAGGTGCGTCCTGAAACCGTGACGACCGTCAAATGGAGACTTGGGACGTACCATTCCGGAAAAGAGATCGGGTCACGATCGTCTTCCTCGTCGTCTACTGGATAGGCTTATTGTCAGTGGGCGGCGGGGGGCAAGCACCGGCCGCCACCTCCGACCCGGAACAGGACAAGCACGAGCGCGCGTGTCAGGCGCAACCGATCAGCGAGGCTCGTACGTACAGCTTTCGGACACTCCCACCACTGCCACCAGGTCCGGTGGGCGCTTACGGACAAAAGCCGTGGTATTTGAAATTCTTTGGATGGGTACCGGGTGTCTCAAAGCTTGGCGAACACCCGACTACGATCGCCGAGAGAAGCATGGAGGTGTCCTATCCAAGCCGGACCAAGCCCTTTTATGAGTCCGCACGGTCTAAAGCGCTCCGCGAGAGCTCGGAGGCTAGGCTAAAACAGCTTGAGACAAGCGGTGAGCAGGGCTGGCAGGCTTGGCTTCAGGCTAATTCCGACGCGAGCCAGGAGACGAGAGCGTCTGCCGAAAGCAACATCCGCTTTCGCGGGCTGGGTTTGCTCAAGGCCCCAAGATTTATTTGGGATGAGTCAACGGGCGTACGCTTTGACGGCCCACCGGGAAATCAGGGTCTCGGTTGCAATGTCTGCTGGGCATTTGCGACCGTAGACGCCTTTCAGGCGGCACGACAGATCGCATGGAGTCGTGCGGGCAAACAAGGCTTGGTTGCGATCCCGGGCAGCGCGCGACAGCTTATCGGTTGCATGCTGCCCAAAGAGACTCCTGAATTCTGCGCCGAAAACTGGCCGAGCCAGGCTTTTACGTTCATGGTGGACAAAGGCATGCCGCTCGGCGGCTCGATCTTTTATGTTCCAGAAGTGACTGCTCCGGCCTGCGATCCAGAGGACTATGTCAAAGGGCTGACGTGGGATTACATAAGCGCGGTCCCTGGCGGGACGGCGACGACCGACGAGATCAAACGAGCTCTCGTGACCTATGGGCCGGTCGTGTCGCGGATCGAGTTTGACGCTTGTCTCGAGCTTTACGGTAGCGGCACGTTCAACGAGGAGGCCAAGAGTGGCGGAACGCATTTCCTGCTGATCACCGGCTGGGACGACAGCAAGCACGCGTGGCGTGTGCGAAATTCCTGGGGACAGGAATGGGGCGAGGGCGGCTACGGCTGGATAAAATATGGCAGTAACGGGATCGGGAAGGTTGCAGCCTTCGTCGTTCCAGACCCGCGTGAGGATGAACGTATCAATGCAAAGTTCGGCGGCGGTGCGCGTTAGACTTACTCTCGAAGTGCTTCGCTCGGTGACATTCGTCCTCGCGACGGTTTTGACCGGGTCCGGCTTGGCCAACGGCCAATCAGGAGGCCCGCCTCTGGCCTGGGAGCCGCTCGCCTCGCTTCATTTCCAGCTCCAGACCGATGGTTTCTCGTTCGGCAACTACCGCGACAAAAAAGGACGCTTTGAGAACGACATCTCGAAGGACGACCTGATCCGAATGTTCGGGCTGCGGCCGTCCTGTGAGGCCGGCAGCACCCCCGCAAACTGCGTCGAAAAGGCATCTGCACGCCAATGGATGGACAAGATGCTGTCGGCGATGGACATCGGGCACTGCGAGGGAATAGCGGTGGCAAGTCTACGTCTCAACGAGCGAGAGCCGTTCAAAGGTCGCGTTCTGCCCACGACGTTTCAGCCGAATGCTAACTCGCCGTTCGCGATGAAACTCGACGACGGCATTGAGAATTACATTGCCTACTACTGGATCACCCAGACATTCCCGGAGGTGATAGAGATCTCAGATGGCTGGGCTCAAAAAGGCCCGCATGCCATCGTGGACGAGATCGTCGCGGGCCTTAAAAGCGGAAAGGAGACTTACACGCTCGGCATACAAAAGCTCGATCGCGGCCGGCTTGCTGACGGCCATGCTCTGGTTCCGTATTCGGTCGAGGAGAACGACACGGCCTATCGCATCGCGGTCTACGACAGTAATTTTCCCGGGGAGCAGCGATATCTATACATCGACGACAACGATCAGCAGTCTTGGCATTACAACTCAAAAGGCGAGGGTAAAGGTAAGCCGGACTACCAGGGGGCATTGGCGACCCACTCGCTGTATCTGACGCCGACTTCGATCCGTGAGGATAGGTGTTTTACTCCGGAATTCAAGCGCTGGGGCGAGAACGCAACTAACTGCGGCCTTGCGAGCGAGCGGCGCTCGGGCAGCAACGTGGCATTCCTTAAATCGTCGTTCCTCAACGCGGCGATCCAACAGAATGATGACGACTACGGCGAATTCTTTCTCACGGGCGACGGCGAGATGCTCGTCGTCGATTCCAAAGATCGCGGTCTCGGCTACGATCCGGTAAAAAATCGTTTTGTCGACCAGATCCCGGGTGCGATCGACGACATGATGATCGGCGGACTTGGGATGGACGCTCCGCACTTCTTTGTGCCGTCCGAGCGAAGTGCCGAGCCGTGGGGGATCATATTTTCGGGCAAGTTTCTGGATTCGGAAAACACGATGGACTTTGTTTTCTCGGACGCCGGATTTACCGTCGGTTTTGCGGGCATCCAACTCGATCCGGGCGAGGTGCTCGGGGCGACCGTTTCGCCCAACGGCGAGCAGATAACCTTTACCGCAAGCGCGGATGGGCAGACACCCGACGTCTTTTTTGCCTTTGACGGTCCCGGCGACAACGCGAGTTATATCGCCGAGGTTGGCGGTGTCGATCTCCCCGCGGGCAAAGAGTTGACATTCGACTTTGACCTCGAGCACGGCAAGCTGCTTGTCTCAGACAATGACGGCAATCAGGACAAGTACGATATCGTTCTCCGGCGCATCTTGGACAACGGCAAAGAGGATGTTTACGAGCATGACGATGTCACCTTTGGCAAGGGTGATCGTTACGAGATGGACTTTAACAATTGGAAGGGCGAGGGCGACGGGATGTGCTTCAGAGAGGACGATGAGGGCGATGGCTTTGCCGACGAAAAGTGCGTTGAGGAGACTGACGACGGCAACGGACCTTAAATGGGCGAAAACAAACTACGCGCTTCTATCAACGGGACATCAACTCATCGCCCGTACTCGTCTCCGTAGTCTTCCGCATATTTCTCATAGCGCTTGATGAGCGCGATGTTCTTTTTTTCGATGTCGGTAAGGTAGCCCTTAATATCGACGGTATTAGGCACATACCAGCTCTCATTCTCGAATTGCTGACGAAGGTTCTTTTTGTTGAAGCAGTAACCGTGGCGGGCAAAGATTTCATTCCGCATGAATTCGAGATCGTCCTTGCCGAGATTTTCTACGTCGGCGGTTTTAAGGAGTCGCATAGAAGCCTCAGGCCAGTTTCCGACATTTGCCCGGTATTCGAATGCGCGGCGCTCGAGCGTGTATGATTTCTCGGGACGTTTTGTATCGTTGGCTTTCCAGGTGCCTTTTACTTCATTCGGATCCGCGCTTGAGACGCTGAATTTGAAAATGCCGTCGTCCTTATGATCGCCGGGTTCGTTTGCGACGACCGAGTAGACGGCATTCTCGACCGTATAGGTGCCGTCGAAAGGACGATCGTTGCCGCCGACGATACTTCGCCCCGACACCGAATTGCCGGCTACTTTTGTGATGAGCAGCGTGATCTTGTTATCGCCGAAAGGACCGACGTAGGAGCCCAGTAGCTTTTGTGCTTCGGCGTCCTCGGCGCCGACCGGTGCCGCAAGATTGGCTCCCGCCGCGGCCGACGAAGAATTAGCGGTGCTATTATCCACTTTCGCGGGCGTTTCACCGGTTTTCGCGATGTTACAGCCCATCAGAAAACATGCGACGAGACACAGAAGTAATGAGTTTTTCATATGGATAGTGGCTCATTATTACCCAAACCTAAAAAAAATATCAATAGTCGGCTAGTCATGTATTCGCTGCTCTTGCTGACCCTTGCCTTCTTCATTTGGCAAATGGCGAGGATCACTGTCGCCTATATCCCATACAACACGGATGTCGGGTTCCTTCGGATCAAGCAGGATTACATCGATATCGACGTCTGGCGAACGGCATTTTTCGTTCACATCTACATGAGCATTTGGGTATTGCTCGCAGGCTTTACCCAGTTCTCGGAGACTCTACGGCTCAAACATCCCAAACTGCACCGCGGCTTTGGATATATCTACGCGGTGGATGTCGTTCTCGTCACGGGACCTGTCGGGTTGATCATGGGTTTCTATGCAAATGGCGGTATCACCTCAAAGGTCGCGTTCGTAATGCTTGCCGCGGGTTGGATCTCGTTTACCGCCATCGCCGTCAAAAAGGCAAAAAACGGAGATTATGATACCCACCGCAACTTCATGATAAGAAGTTACGCCTTGACGCTGTCTGCACTCACACTTCGAGCTTGGAAGTGGGGCATAAGCAATTCCGTCGAGCTGCCGCCGATGGACGTCTACCGCTCGGTGGCGTGGCTCGGCTGGGTTCCTAACCTTCTGCTTGCGGAATTCCTCATCTGGCGATACAAATATGTAGCGACGAAAAGGCGTGTCGACGCACAGGTATCGCGATCCGTCGAGGCATCGATACCGTCCGAATTTCAGAACAACGAAATATGAGAACACTGATCAAGAACGGACGAGTGGTTACGGCGGTTGATGATTATGTCGCTGATATTTTTATCGATGGCGAGTCGGTGACGACGATCGGCAAGTCGATCGATGTCGAGGCAGACGTTATCATCGACGCGTCCGGCAAGCTAGTTATCCCTGGCGGGATCGATCCGCATACGCATATGGAGCTGCCGTTTGGCGGGACGTTTGCGTCGGACGATTTTTTTACCGGGACGCGAGCGGCGGCGTTTGGGGGGACGACGA
>DASYKW010000266.1:0-2919 GCA_035995005.1 Pyrinomonadaceae bacterium | reverse complement strand
TCCTTGCTTCTGATCCTGTAATCCGCTTTCAATTGCGTCCGCTGCTTTGCATCAATATCGCCATCCTGCCACTGCATGTTAAATACCTCGCCCTTCGGCCGGATGAACTTCTCCGGCTCGCGGTGGCACGCCAGGCACCATTCCATCTGGAGCGTATTCTCTTGGTAAACAGCCGGCATGTTGTCGATCTGACCGTGACACGTCGAGCAGCCAACGCCTTTTGCTACGTGAATGCTGTGGTTGAAATAGACGTATTCAGGCAGGTCGTGAACGCGCTCCCATTCTATCGGCTTGTTATCGCGAAAGCTTGCTCGGACCGGTTCCAAGTAGCTCTGATCCGCAAAAAGCTGGCTGTGGCAGTTCATGCAGGTTTGCGTTGACGGCATCCCCGCCGAGGCTGTCGTCTCGACCGTCTGGTGACAATAGCGGCAATCGATGCCGTCGTCACCGGCGTGATGTTTGTGGCTGAATTGGATTGGCTGCTGCCGTTCGAGGTAACGGTTTGTGAGATAAGACGAACGGGCGATCTGCGTGTAAGCAAAAAAAGCCAAGCCGCCGACAAGGACCACGGAGACCATGCTGATCCGGGCGATGTTGTTTGCGCTTCGTTTGAAGAACTGTGCCATTATCAGGACTCGTCCGGACCTAAGCTAACAAAAATCAGACCCTTAGCTCGTCTCACGTCTTGCTCAAGATGCAGAGAAACAGCCGCAGGGCCAACACAAATTCAACTTACCTAAAACTGTAATGGATTTTACTAAAGGTTGTAAAATCCGCAAATTGCACAATCTCAAAATTAGTTAACCGAGAGTTAACAAGCAATCTCAGCGAGATTAGTTCGGTTAATAAATCGGATAAATTTTTTGCTTTCAACTAATTAGCGGCCTCGCCGCAGAGATAAGCGACGCCGATCGCTGCTGCCTCCTCGCCCAGTTCGCCGGCCAGGATCGACGTGGACGCGAAGGCAGGTCCGAATGTGATCTCTCTCGCCCTCTCAGTGATCGCATCGAGCACAATGTGCTGGGCCTTCATGATGGCTCCGCCCACAACGACGCGCTCTATATTCAAAAGGTTTATAACGCTCGCTATGCCCGTGCCGATGTAGGATCCGGTGCGGGTCAGCATCAATTGGGCAAAGTCGTCGTCCTTCGCGGCAGCATCAATGATGGCCGCAAGTGTGATGGTTTCGTTGGGAAGGGCGTTCAATGATGATGTGCTGTCCTGATGGAAACGCTCCTTTGTACGCCGAACGATATTCGAGGCTGATGCGACCTCCTCGAGCTTGATGCCCTCGGAGTTTATTGGCACATAGCCAAATTCGCCCGCAAATCCCGCCGCTCCGCGCCACAACTCGCCGGCGAATATAAACGCACCGCCCACGCCCTCACCAAGCGTGGCGTAGAACATGTTTTGACTTCCGCGTCCCGCCCCAAGCTTGTGTTCGCCATAGGCCGCGGCATTCGCGTCATTCTCTATATAGACGTCGAGGCTCGTGGTGTATTTGATCTCGTTGACCAGATCGACCGAGGAATTCTCCGGCATATTTGCCGAATAAGCCACGCGACGTGTCGCCTGATCGACAAGTCCCGGGACCGCGACGCCGACCCTCGAGAAACCTGGCGCTTCGGCTTGCAGTTCCTCAATAAGCGGGATGAGCTGTTCGACGACGGGGCGAAACCCGTCTACCGCGATCTGGCGCGACACGACGACAGAATCGCCGGCCCCGAGCACGACGGCGTTCATAGTCGTCGGGCAGATCTCTATGCCGACACGGGGGACGAGTGGATCAACGGCTGAAGCCATATCTGTATTGCGTTTGACGAGTCCGAGCTAACCGCGATTTTAGGCTGACTACGAGAAGGTGTCAATAAGTTGAGAGTTTACGAATGGACGCCTGCGGGCCGTGTCGCCCGCACGAGCCGCCGCCGCACGCTATCGCTTAGACCAAGCCCTAAGATCGTCAGTTCGGCGAGAAACGGCACAAACGATGCCCTTCTCAGCCACGAGCTGACCCGGAGCCGTTTTTCAAAGGCAGCTGCATATCGTCGCCCGTATTCAAAAGCCAATTCCGATACCTCGCGGGTCTCGCTGATGCATTGGGCCGCGATCCTCGCGCTCTCGAGGGCGAGCAGCATTCCGCTGCCGGTAAAGGGGTCAATAAACGCCGCCGCATCGCCGATCGTGAGCAGCCCCGGCACGGGTGAAAGGGTTCCGCGTCCAAACCTTTCGATCGGTACAGCGAGCCATTCGCCGGCAAATTCGATCTTCCTGAAGACATAAGCGGCGCGGCGATTTGAGCAAACGATCTCGCGAAGTACGCGTTCGGGGTCGCTCGCTCTTGCTTTTACATCGCTCGCTGAAACGATAAAGCAAATGTTATGCGATCCGCCCTCGACCCGGCTGGTGCCGCCGTAGCCGCCGCGGTAAGAGAAGATCTCACAGCGATCGTCGGGAATATCCACGCCGCGCACATGCGTCTTAAACGCGACAAACTTCGCTCTATTGGTCGGCTCGGATCCGGCCTTTCTCGCTAGAGCGCGCGCTCGACCCGTTGCGTCGAGAGTTATGTCGGTGGTTATCTTTGACTCCTTACCGGCCGAATTCTTCAGGTGGAGGCCTCTTACGCGACCCTTATCTAAGACAAGTTCCGTCGCGGCTGTTTGCTCAAGAACGGTGACCCCAACCTCCCTGGCGCGATCCATCAGCTGCAGATCCATCTCGGCCCGACTCAAGCCAAGAGCAGCCAGATGCGCGCCGCCGAACCACTCGCTGTTTACTGCAACGCCACGCCCGCCGCGGCCGTAGAAGATCGTCTCCGTTAGCTCCACGCCACCGGCAGACTGCATTGCATCGAGCACGCCGAGCTCTGAGAAATGCTCGAGACACTCGGGCGAAATGAACTCGCCACAAAGCTTCTCG
>DASYKW010000265.1:0-11190 GCA_035995005.1 Pyrinomonadaceae bacterium | reverse complement strand
ACGCTCAGGATTTTGCCCAGATGCTTTTAAGGATGTACCTGCGTTGGGCCGAGAGACGAGGGTTTAAGGTCGAGATCCTGGACGAGCAGACCGGCAGTGAGGCCGGTATCAAATCCGCTACATTTCGCGTCGAGGGCGATTATGGCTACGGGTTGCTGTCGGCCGAGGCAGGGGTGCATCGTCTGGTCCGGTTATCGCCCTTTAACTCGGGCGGCAGCCGCGAGACGTCGTTTGCCTCGATGTTTGTCTCGCCTGAGATCGACGAGAACATCGAGGTCGACATACAGGACAAGGACCTGCGTATCGACACCTATCGCTCGACGGGCGCCGGCGGGCAGCATGTAAACACCACCGACTCGGCAGTGAGGATCACGCACCTTCCGACGGGAATTGTGGTAACTTGTCAGAATCAACGGTCGCAGATCCAAAATCGGGCGGTCGCGATGCAGGTCCTCAGGTCTAAACTCTACGAACTAGAGCTCGAAAAACGCCGTCAAGGGGCCGCCGTGCTCGAGGCCGGCAAGATGGACATCTCATTCGGCTCGCAGATACGCAACTACGTGCTTCACCCTTACAGGCTGGTCAAAGACACGCGAACAAAGCACGAAACTGCCGATGTCGACGCGGTGCTGGATGGCGATATCGATGAGTTCATACAGGAATATCTCGTCTTTAAAAAGCAGTGAAAGTTTGCCCGACATGCGACAAGGTCTATCAGGACGAGGACATTAACTTTTGCCTCGCGGATGGTACGACCTTGCTCAAAAAACGCGGGCCAAAGCCTGCGAAGCATTCGCATTGGAACGACGTGGTTGCGGTGATCATCGCAGCGGTCGCTCTCCTCGTCTTTTTGTGTCTTATCACCGCGAGCTCGGATGACCGTTCGCTGATCTCGACGGGCGGCGGTGCGGCGTCAACGCGAAACTGGATCGGCATTGTCGGTGCGAATATCGCGGCGGTCTTTTTTGGCGGGTTTGGCTGGACGGCGTATCTCATTCCGGTGCTGATCGCGTTGATCGCGTGGCGTATTTTCCAGGCGAGCACGCTGATACCGCGTGCGTCGCGGGTCGCGGGGTTTATCTTTTTTGCGATCTCGCTCGCGGGGCTCGTGGCTCTTGTTTTTGGCGAGCAAGCGGGAGCGATCGTCGGGTCGGCCGCTGCTCAAGGAACGGCGTATCTCATCGGCAAGATCGGTGCGGGCATTTTGCTCACAGCGATCTTTATCAGCTCCTTGCTGCTCGTAACGAATTTTACGCTCGCGGGGTTTATGAGCCACTTTGAGGTGGCGTTCGATAACATTCGTATTCGCATCGACGAGTGGCGTGAGAAACGCCGGTTGATGCGTTCGCCTGAGATCAATGCGGCCAAGTTGCGGGCCGAACGCCGCAAAGAGAAACGCGACACTGAGCCCGAGACTATCCCGCCGACCATACGTATAGGCGAGACGATGGCGGTCGCTGCGGCCGCGACAGCGGCCGGTTCTGCACCGCTTTTCGACCAGCCTTCGGTCCCGACCATCGACGGCGACAATCCGTATGAGACGGTAAAGGTCGCGGAGGAGCCGCCCGAGGTCAAAGAGGCTTTTGAAAAGGAGAAGGGCAAGAAGAGCAAACCTCAGGAGCTCAAGCCGCTTGACGAGGAGATCATTGACGGCGATGTAGGGCCGACATTCACGGAAGATGAGGTCGGCGAGCCAACGGCAGCACCGCTTGCGTCGAAGCAAAACTTTGACAGTTATAAGCTGCCGACGACCGATATGCTGACGCCGGCCGCACCACGGATCAAGCAGGACGACAAGGAGCTGCTGACCACCGCTGAGCACCTGACGAAGAAAACTTCAGAGTTCAACGTCGGCGGCAAGGTCGTAAATATCTCAAAGGGTCCGGTCGTCACGACCTATGAGTTCAAGCCCGACGCAGGTGTTAAGTATTCGCGTATCGCGGGCCTCGCAGAGGACCTTTGTCTCGCTCTCGAGGCTGAGTCGATCCGCATCGACCGCATTCCGGGCAAGGCTTACGTCGGCATCGAGGTGCCGAACAAAAAACGCGAGATGATCATGCTCCGCGAGGTCATTGAGTCGCCAAAATTCAACGATTCAAAGGGCCTCCTAACGCTCGCTCTTGGCAAAACGATCGATGGCTTGAACTACGTCGCCGACCTCGCCAAGATGCCGCACCTCCTGATCGCGGGTGCGACCGGTGCAGGCAAATCCGTCGGCGTCAACACGCTCGTGATGTCGATCCTTTATAAGGCGAGGCCGGATGAAGTGAAATTCATCATGGTCGATCCTAAGAGGCTCGAACTCGGCCTTTACGCCGATATTCCACATCTCGCGACGCCTATCATCACCGATCCAAAGCGTGCCGCGATCTCACTCAAATGGGCGGTCACCGAGATGGAACGCCGCTACAAGGACCTTGCCGGCTACGGTGTCCGCAACATCGACGGCTACAACACCGAGATGCGTCGCCGCAACGAGATCGAGCAGTGGGACGACAACGGTGAGCCAAATCGCGTCCTGCCCTACGTCGTCATCATCATCGACGAGCTTGCCGACCTGATGATGGTCTCGGGCAAGGACGTCGAGGAATCGATCACGCGTCTCGCACAGATGGCACGAGCTGTCGGCATTCACCTCGTGCTTGCGACGCAGCGTCCGTCAGTAGATGTCATCACGGGTCTTATCAAGGCTAATTTCCCCGCACGAATAAGCTTTAGGGTATCGAGCAAGGTCGATTCGCGAACGATCATCGACGGCAACGGTGCCGAGAGCCTTTTGGGCTCGGGCGATATGCTCTTCCTGCCGCCCGGTAACTCAAACGTCACACGCGTGCACGGTGCCTTTGTAAACGAGGCCGAGATCAAGAAAGTCGTCGATCACATCAAGGCCCAGGGCCGTCCCGAGTACGACACGACCATCACCAAGAGCGAGGAAGAAATGGACGACGGAGGCGAGCTGCCGGGCCGCCGCGATCCGCTTTTCAACGACGCTCTGAAGTCGGTCGTTCAAGCCAAGCGTGCCTCGACATCACTGCTCCAACGTCAGCTGCGTATCGGCTACGGCCGTGCCGCCGCGATCCTCGACGCCATGGTCCGCGAGGGCTACATCGGCGAAATGGACGGCTCGTCCCGTGCCCGCCCAATCCTCACAAAAGCCTACGAAGACCTGCAGGACATAGAAGAAGGTGCGTTAGGGGAATAGGCGTCGGGTGCCGCAGGGCACGTTGGAAATTAGCCCGATGCGTTAGCGTCGGGATCGGTCGTTTATATATTCCCGTGCCACGCCGCAGGTGTGGTGGATATCCGCCGTGCCTGCAGCACGGGAGGAGCGTTTGGCGTCTCGTAACCCGACGCTATGCATCGGGCTAATTTCCATGGCACCTGCGGAGCCGGTTTGGGCGTTACCACCCTTTCCACCTTTCCACCCTTTCCACCTTTCCAACTTTCCAACTTTCCAACTTTCCAACTTTCCATTTCGCGAATAGCTAATCATCTTTACTTAGTAGTTAGTTAGTTATTTTAGTTAGTTATTAAGACTGGTAAGGTGGTAAGCCGGTAACCGTGGAAAGGGTGGTAAGGGCTACGGCCGGAGGTTGAGCTCTTCTAGATATATCTACATCTCCCTTCTCAGCTTGCCATCCTTCCAGCTTTCCAGCCTTACACGAGCGTTTCTTGACAAAGCGTGCGACCGGTGCGATGTTAAGTGCAATTCAGACCACACTGAGATGTTGTAAACCGTGAACCCTTTTAAAGGAACCGCGGTGCATTTAAATACTTTTTTTCAGGAGAACACGATGAAACTGATCAGTATGATAGTCGCGTTGTGCGTCGCGGGTCTCGGCCTCGTAGCGTGCGGTGCACCGGCGGCCAACAACGGCACCAATGCACCGGCAAACGCTAACGCTAATGCCAATTCCAACACCGCAAAGCCCGTCGCGGCTGCACCGACCAAAGACACCCTGATGACGCTCGAGAAGGGCGGCTGGGAGGCATGGAAGAATCGAGACTCGAAGTGGGCCGAGGAAAATTACTCTGCCAAGGGCATAGGATTTGGCAAGGACGGCCGCCAGGACAAGGCAGCGATGATCAAGGCGATGGGTGAAGCTAAGTGCGACATCAAGAGCTACTCGCTGTCGGATGACAACATGAGGATGATCGGCCCTGACGTCGCGGTCCTGACCTTTAAGGGAGCCCAAGACGGCACCTGCGACGGCAAAAAGGTCCCGGCAAACGTGTGGGCGTCGAGCGTTTACATTCGCGAGGGCGATAAGTGGAAGGCACTCCTCTACATGGAGAACGCCGTCGTCGACCCGAACGCCAAGCCCGCTGCCGCACCCGCTGCAGCTCCGGCTGCCGCCAAGAAGGACGAGACAAAGCCCGCCGACGCCAAGCCTGACGCACTCACCGACGCGTTGATGGCGGTCGAAAAGTCCGCCTGGGACGCCTGGGTGGCACGCGATGCTAAGGCCGTCGAGGCCGTGATGGGCAAGGACTTTCAATACGCTGGCGGCAAAGGAGTGATGGACCGTGCAGCGTCGATCAAAAACTGGTCTGAGCCCAAGTGCGAGGGCCTGGCCTACACATTCCACGATCCTGCGGCGATATCGCTCTCGGCGGATGTCGCACTGGTCACGTACTCTGCCGACACCAAAGGCAAATGCGACGGCGTAGCCATGCCTCCGGGATTCTGGGTCGCTTCATTTAGCCAAAAAGAAGGCGACGTTTGGAAGAACGCCTTTTACACGGACGTACCTCGTTAGGCGAGAGATAGATGTTCGTAAATGTTGGGCCGGAGCATTAACACTCCGGCCCTTTTTGTGAGATCTCGCCGTCTTGACAAACGAGGTAAGCGATGCAATCTTTAGTGCAATTCAGACCACACTGAGCTGTTGTAAACCGCGATCTTCTTTGAGAGGTTCGCGGTGCATTTAAAATACTTTTTTCGATAGGAGATAGACGATGAAACGGATCATTTTGACAGTCGCTCTGTGTGTCACCGGCCTTGGCCTCGCTTCGTGCGGTGCACCGGCCGCAAATAACGGCGGCAACGCCAATTCGAATTCAAATGCCAACGCCGCAAAGCCGATGGCAGCCGCACCGACCGCCGACAGCCTGTTGGCCATGGATAAGCAGGCCAACGAGGCCTACTTTAAGGGCGATTCGAAATTCTTCGAGGGCTTTATGAGCGATAAGTTTGCGTGGGCGGGCCAAAAGTCCGACAAGGCCGGCAGCGTCGCCATGATCGCAAAGAGCAAATGCGACGTGAAGAGCTTTAACCTCGACGAGCCGCAGATGTCGAAGATCGACGACGATACCTACGCCCTGACATACAAGGGAACGTTTGACGGCGAATGCAACGACGGTCCCGGCAGTGCGATGAAGAAGCTGCCGAGTCCGGTCCGCGGTGCGACGGTCTTTATCCGCAATGGCGACAAGTGGCAGGCGGCTTTTCACGCCGAGAATCCGATCAGCACAGGCAGCAAGAATCCGGCAGCGGAAACCAAGACGGAGGAGCCCAAAAAAGAGGACAAGCCGGCTGCCAACAGCACAGCTAATTCCAACGCCAACACAGCACCCGCGGCTCCGGCAGCGACCAAGTCAGCTAACACCGACGCTCTGGCAAAGGCCGAGCTCGCCGGCTGGGAAGCCTGGCAGAAAAAGGACGCTAAAGGCCTCGACGCCGTCACCGCAAAGAACGTCACGATCGTTAACTCTAATGGCGACGTCATGACCGACCGTGCGGCGATCATCAAGTACTGGGCTGAGATGCCTTGCGAAGGCGTAACAAAGGTCGACGTCAAGGACCCCTTTGGCATCGCATTCTCGGCCAATACCGAGATGCTGACCTTCCACGGCTGGTCCGACGGCAGCTGCTTTGGCTCAAAGAATGGCACGCAGCCCGCGATGTCCATCTATGTTAAGGAAGGCGACGCGTGGAAGCTCGCTTACTCGATCAACGGCCCGACGGAATAACTTAACCGTTCAGCAAAATAACAAGGAGCCTGAAAGGGCTCCTTTTTGTTTTATTCGGGAAGGTATCTTCCAACAGAGAGATCCTTGCCATCGGTCGAGACGGAGATCATTCCGTTCTCGCCGGTGGTCATGACGCGGACGCCTGCGTCTTGCCAGCGTTCAACGACGTCAGGATGCGGGTGGCCAAATACCGAATGGCGTCCGACAGAGATGATCGCGAATTGCGGATGCGAGGCGGCGATGAATTCGGCGGTGGACGATGTTCGACTGCCGTGGTGAGCGACCTTGACGAGATCAGCCGCAAATGGGCCACCATTCGCCAGCAAGTCCAGCTCCGCCTGCCGTTCAATATCACCCGTCAGCAGAAATGAGCGTGAGCCGTAGGTTATCCGCAGCACGACCGAATGATTATTGTCCGATGGAGCGTTTGTATCGTCGGTCGGGGTTGGATACAGCACCTCGACGGTCGCTTCGCCAAATTTGAAGGTTTCGCCTGCTACCACAACGTCGATCGGTATTCCCCGCTTTTGTAAGACGCCGTAAAGCTCTGCAAATTCCGGATCGGCGAGCGGTGTGCGACCGAAAAGAGCCGATGTGACACCAAAATTCTTTGCGACGTCGTTCAAACCTTGAATATGGTCCGCGTCCGCATGGGTCGCCAAAATGTGGTCGATGTGCGAGTAACCCTTGTACCAAAGCACCTCTGAGACAACAGCTTCACCGATCGTACGGTTGTCGGCACGAAAGTCGTTCGGCTCGGCATCGCCGGTTTCATCCCGGTAATAACTCTGCCGTCCGCCGCCGTCTACAAGCAGCGTCTTGCCGTCCGGGAAGGTTACAAGAGCCGAGTCGCCCTGTCCGACGTCGATAAAGTCGACGTGCAGCCGTCCGTCCGCACGAGGTGCGGAGAAGGGATGAGCGACAATGATCGCCGCGAGCAGGACGAGTGCTGTAACAGCTGTAACAGCCACGTTCCACTGAAACAGTGAGACAGACTTTACAGTGTTAACAGCCTTTCCACGGTTAACCGTTAACGGCTGCCAGCGACTTAACAGCACGGCGATCACGATGAGCGGTACATAGTAGATCGTGTAGACCGCAGCCCCGACACCGTGGTACGCCGGCAGACGAAAACTCGCCCAGCCGTTGTCCGCAAACAGCCCCGGTACAAACAGCAATATCCAGTTGGCAGCATCCGCTATCGAGTAAAAACCATTTGCAAGCAGGGTGCTGACCCCGCCAACCAGTACTCCGGCAACCGCTGCAAAGCTCTCGATAGCGATCCAAAAGCCGACCCACAAATTGAGCAGCACGCCGGCGACCGAGACTCGATGAAAGTAAACAACGGTCAGCGGGAGCATCCACAGTTGGACGATCGCCGACACGAGGAGACCTTCGAAGAGATAACGCACGAGCTTCTGCGTCCATTCGCGAACTTTGCCGCCGAAGAGCGGTGATTTGATTATGCGACCGGACCATAGCGAGCGTTTCTGCTCGATGCGGAACGCAGCGTCGTTCCAATACAGCATCTCGCAAAAACGGGTCAGCCATCTTGGGGCGGCAGGTGGAAAAGGCTCAGACGGTGTCGGCGTCCATGAGCCGATCGAACGGAGTCTCTCGATCGACGGGTAGGCACAGGCGACGATCGCTCCAACGCTGACGAACGTCAGTTGGAACGAGGGGTCGAACAACTCCGACGGTCGCCACGCGAGCAGCACGATGGCACAAACGCCGAGCGAATTCAGCAGACTTCCTTGCCGGTAGAGTGCATAACCCAGCAGGAATATAGTGAACATCAGCGATGCCCGGACAACCGGTACGTCGGCTCCGACTGCCAATGTGTACGCCCATAAAACGCCAGCCGTGAGCACAAACTGCCACCACCGGTTTTTGGTCAGCCGCCGGATAAAGAGCAGCAATAAACCGCCGATGAAAGTGATATGCAGGCCCGAGATAACGAGAATGTGAAACGTCCCGCCTTCTCGAAAAAGGTCCGCCGTGTCTTTATCGAGAAAGTATTTGTTGCCGAGCAAGCTCGCGATCATTACGCCCGCCGTGCGTTGGTCGAGGTCATCGCGAAACGCCTCGATCACCTTCGCCCGCTGGTCATAAACCCACGCGAGCGGCAGGAAAACGCTCTCGTCCGCAATGTGCTCGACGAGCAAACGGCTCTTCACGGTGCATGTCGCATCGACCGCGATCCGATCGAGAACTTCACGGCGAGTTTGCACACCGGGATCGAGAAACTCGTCTTCTCGCTCGAGGGGACAGGTAACGCGAATGCGGGAGCCGTATTTCAGATCTGAGATCTCGGATCCGAGATCACGACGGGTATCGACCGTAGGCCGAGGTACGAATACCCTGACGGTGCCCGAAACGTTCTGCTTTTGGCTGCGATAAGTGATCGCTTCACCTCGAAGCGTCAGAAACTCGCCATCGATCGACGGCTCAGGACTTGAATTAAGCACGCCTTCCAGTTCAACCGGTGAGCCGCTGACGAAGGTGCCGCCGTCGTAGAGGACCCTAATGCGGTCAGGGGCTGATTCTCGCAGCTGTTCGAGGTCAAAGCCCGCCGCTCCGCCGGCGGCGAAGGCGATCAGTAGAAACGCCGTTCCTGACACGCTCGATCTAAACGCGATCGCCAGCAAGGCGAGCAGCAGTGCGACCACGAGGGCAGTGATCAAACTCACCGACAGCACCTTTCCGGCTACGATGCCGGCAGCGAAAGACAACGCCGGGCAGAGCATTGGGTAACGGTTGAATTTGGGCTTTGGTTCGGGCATCACTCTGCCCTGATAAATGGCCGCATCTCCGCGAATCGTCGTTCGCTCAAGCCGCGAATAAGCATCACCTGCTCGACCCGACGAAACGGGCCGTTTCGCTCTCGAAACTCCACGATCGCATCCGCCGTCTTCTTGCCAACATACGGCAGGCTCTCCAGCTCGGCTACGGTTGCAGTGTTAACGTTTATCGCGTTGCGTTCGAGACTCGCAGTCGACGCGGGAGCAAACTCAACTCGCGTTGAGCACGCGGAAATAACGAGGACTGTCAGGATAAGGACCGACCTGAGTTTCATTTGGATCGATTCGAAAGTTGGTCACGGAATCGTAACGCAAAGACGCTCGGCCCGCAACAAAAAGAGGAGCCGCGGGGCTCCTCAGTTTTTCCTTTGACGGGGAAGTTTACATTCCCGGCATCGGAGCGGACTCGAACATGAAAGCAAGCTTCCAGGCATCGCCGTCCTTGACGTAGAACGCGGTCTGGTAGAGATCGCCGTTCTTCATGCCGTCGCACGTGCCGTCGGCATAGCCCTTTCCGGTCAGGACCTCGACGGTCGGTGAGAGTGCGGATGCAAAGCCGTCGGTAAATGCGGCCTTGGTGATGCCCTCACACTTCATGTCGGCAGTCCAGTGCTTGATGACATTTGCCTGTCCGCTGATCCACATGCCGAGCGGATCGATGTTTGAGAGGTCCTTGGTGGTCATCTCTTCAAATTTCTTAGCGTCTTTGTTCTTGAAAGCCTCCCACCCAGCGTTGTGAAGCTTGGTCAGAGCGTCGGTGTTAGGATCGGCGGTCGGAGCCGCAGGCTTGGTCTCGGCAGCCGTGTTGGAATTGGCAGCCATCTTGTCATCCTTCTTCGGCTCTTCCTTCTTAGCGTCGGTCTTGGGCTCTTCCTTCTTGTCGGAGGCCGCGGGTGCCACCGGCGGAGCCTTAGGATCGATGATCATGTTCTCACCGTGAAATACGCCCTTCCACTTGTCACCGTCACGCACATATACGCTGCCGCCACGGACCGGCGAGGGCACCTTCATGCTCTTGCCGTCTGCACCCGAGCAGGTGCCGTCAAAGTTGCCTTTGTAGGTGATAACGTAGGTGTCGTTATCGATCTTCGACATTTGCGGGTCCTCGAGAGACCAGGTCTTGATATCGCACTTTGTCTCGGAGATCATCTTGCCGATATCGGCCTTGCTCATGCGTTTGCCGTTCTCGAACGAGACGAATTTGTCTGACAGAAAGCCGTCGAAGAATGCCTTGTCGCCCTTGATCCAGGCCTCGTTAGCCTGCTTGTCCATAGCAAAAAGAGCGTCAGCCGTCGGTGCGGCTGCGGTCGTCTTGGCGGCGTTGGCGTTGGAATTGGCATTAGCGTTAGTGTTCGCCGCTGGTGCTCCGCAGGCAGCAAGTATCAGGCCCGCAACGCACAAAAATGCAGTAAGAATTATCGATCTCATTTCCGGTCTCCTTCTAATTTACAGTGAAATAAATACACGAACCCCGACGGTTTTCCTCTTTCTAAAAACCAATCGAGCGTTCCTTCTGGTCGTCCTAATTGCGTATAGTTTTAACACTACCCCAACATAGAGTCAAGACTAATGTTTGAAATGGCGGATGCTCGTAAAGGCCATAGTGATGCCGTGCTCGTTGGCCGCGGCGATGGATTCGTCGTCCTTGATCGAGCCACCGGGCTGGATGATCGCCGTCACACCGAATTTTGCGGCCTCATCGACGTTGTCCCTGAAGGGAAAAAAGGCATCCGAGGCGAGAGCACAGCCTTTTAGTGAAAGGTTGAATCTCTCCGCACGCATCGCGGCGATTCGTACCGAGTCGACACGATTCATCTGACCCGCACCAACGCCTAGAGTCTGCGTTTCGTTGGCAAAAACGATCGCGTTCGACTTTACATGTTTACAGACTTTCCAACTTAACAGCATCGAGCGGACCTCAGCGTCGGTCGGCTGGCGTTCGGTGACGACGTTTAGGTCAGCGGCATCGAGATCGTGCGTGTCAGCGTCCTGGACCAGGAAGCCGCCGGAGATCTGACGAAGTGCGGAATGCGGCGAACGGGAATCTGACATTGGGAGCTTTAAGACTCTCAAATTCTTTTTGGTCTTGAATATCTCGATCGCCTCGTCGTCATAATCCGGAGCGACGATCACCTCAGAAAAGACCTCTATGACTGAGCGGGCAACCTCGGCATCGACCTTGCGATTGAACGCCACAATTCCACCGAAGGCCGAGACCGGATCGGTCGAGAGTGCCCGTTTGTAAGCCTCGATATTCGTTGCTCCAACGCCGACGCCTGAGGGATTTGTGTGTTTGATGATCGCAACCGCAAGCTCGTCAAAGTCCTCGACCAACGCCCACGCAGCGTCCGCATCGACGTAGTTATTGAACGACATCTCCTTACCGTGGAGCTGCTCGGCATTGACCATCCCGTGG
>DASYKW010000264.1:0-4289 GCA_035995005.1 Pyrinomonadaceae bacterium | reverse complement strand
TCGCCCTTTTTGTTCAGCGTAACAAAGAGCCTCGACCAATGCGGAGCCACATCGCCCCTTGGGACAAGGGTCCACTGCGAGGGAAGTCTGTAATATTCGTCTGGTTTGTAATATTTACCTTCCATGGTGAAATTACTGTATTATAGATGATACACAAATGCAACCATAAAACTACAAGTTTTCCCAAATGATCGCCGTACTTTCTTTTTGTTTTCTGCCGGCGTTCTCCGAGGTTGGCTCCCACTCCTTTGGCACGAGATCCATCAGACCGGAAAACAGGCCTTTAGAAATGCGAATGCTGCTCCTTGAAAATGTGAACCGCCGCGCGGAGACACTTTTCGGCATTGGCGAGGCCTGCCGAGAGCACATGCGCCGTTGCGGCGGGAGGACGAAGGGTCATTTGAAGTACTATCATTTTAGAGGATACGGAAACTCAAATGTTATGGAATGTGTAAGATGCGGGGCGACGGCGATTCTTGAGGGCTCGTTGATGGAGGGGTCATCGGGCGGAAGTGTTCTGTTCTACGCTAACGACATGTCGTACATGAAGCGGATGTTTTCGGTCGGCAGCCGGAATATCCAGGCCTACGCCTGCCTTCATTGTTCTCACCTGGAGCTTATGGTCGAGTTCACGGAAAAAGACCGCAAGCGGTATCAGGAATTCGAAGGCCCGCAGCCCGGCGTCCTCGACCGCATCTCATGATCCGCGCTGGATTTAATATCGCAGGCCTGCCCGAACGGCGTTGAAAACCGAAAAAGAAATCGGTATCTTGGAAATGTGCAGCGAGACGATAACGACAAGCTGATCTGCCCGGCCCGCCGCTGGACCAAGCGCGCAGGCATCATCGCATTCGTATTCTTTCTAGGCAAAGGCCTCCTCTGGCTCGGCCTCGCCGTCAGCGCCTGGTGGGCCATCGACCGCTAGAGCTTTGGCGTTGTCCTCGTCAGCTTTCCCATTCAATCACCCATTGATATTGGTCAAAACGGATCGCCACTTCAGCTAGATCTATGCACCAATCATCGTAGCCTGTACCACCGTCGTCAATTTCGGAATTCCCCTTCACGTCAGGACGGTTGGCAATAAAAATGTAATAGCCTCCGGTGCCTGCTGTGTCGTCTTCCACCATTATGAACCAGCCTTCGTCGGAGCCGCTGACGATACGCCCAACTGTATTGATCTTGATTTCTTTATCCACGAACGGACGCAGTCGCTAGGGCTTCGGCGTTGGGCTGGGCTCGGGTTCGGGTTTGACGTCGTCGTCGAGGATGCGAACTTCCGAACCGTACTTCTGGTAATTCCTGAATCTAATGTAGTTGCGGCTCTGAAAGAGCTGGCGGCCCTCGGCTGACGTAAAGCGGTTGTCGGAGGTGATCGGCAGCAGGACGCGTTCGCCGGCGATGTCGACCCAGTCGTAATCGATCGTGCTCGTGTAGGCACGCACGCGAAAATCCTTTGGAATATCGGTCGCGTCGAACGAGATCCGCAGCACGCGGCCATTCTTGCGGTCGATCCACACGCGGCCCTTCTCGCCGGCCGGAACGGTCGTGAACGAGAATCCGCCCGAGCTGTTAGGGTCCTTAAATCCCACGCCGCCGTCCTTGTTGTTCTCGATATTTATCTCGTAATCAAAGACGAGTGCCGGCTGATTGCGAATTACGTCGGTCGTCACAAGCGTAAACGTCGTCTTGCTCGCGGGTTTGAAAAGCTTTTCGAGAGCCTCGACAAATTCGCCGCCCGTCGTGCTGCCCTCCATATTTGCGTAGCTGCCGCTCTTGGTCGACTGCACGGGCGCTCCGTTCATCGCGAGGACCTGATACTGCTCGCCTTTTTCGGTGCTGTAACTGACCGCGATAACGACCGTGTCCTGCGGCCGCCAATTCCCAGTCCCCGCAAACGCCGCCGAACGCGAGATCACCTGTTTGACGACAAAATCCGGCATCTCATCGAGCGCCGCGGCCGTGGCCTCGCGGGCCTTTGCGAGTACAGCATCCGCCTCGGGCGTCAACGGCAGCCTGGCGGCCTCGGGATTCGCGTGCCTGCGACCCGCCTCTTCAAATGCACTCTTCAGCTCCTCGTCATTCGCTCCCTTGGACCGAGTCAGGCTGCGCATTCCGTCCGTAACCTCAAAATCGATCCCGCGTTTTCTCAACGCCTCAACTATCTCGGCCTTGGTGACCTTGTTCCGCTGCAGGTCGTAAAGCATGTTGCGATATTCGGTCTGGGACAACGGCTTGTCCTGGCCGAGGACCGTAAACGAGAGCAAAAGTAGAGCGATGAGGACCTTTTTCATTCGAAATAAAGATGCGTGGGCCGCGTGAGGCGTTCGCCCGTAACCCAATAAAATAAAGGCGGGAAGGCGTCAAAATGCACCTTCCCGCCCTGAATGTTCTAAAGAAACAGGTCGATTAGTTGACCCATTCCTCCTCGTAATTAAGCTGCCAGTGACGCGTTGCCCACTTTTCGGCGGCCCCGATCGCGGTATTCTTCCACTTCTTGAGGTTCTCAAGGACCGAAAGCGCCGCCATCGGCTTGCTCGGATCGCGCTCGACGCGGATCACGCGTGTCGCCACCGTGATGATGGTCTTGTTCTCCTCCATTATCTTGAGGCGAACTTCGCTGCCGACTGGCGGCAGGGTCTCGAGGTTCACAAGTGTGCTGGATTCACCTACATTCTCGGTCATCCCTTCGACATTTACGGTTTCTCCGCTTTCCGAATCAACCCAGCTTGCTGTGACCGGCATGCTCGCGATAATGCGATGATGCAGCGGCGTTTTATATGATGAAGTAGCGTATTCTAGATCTGCCATTATTTCCCTTCCTTGCTTTATATATCCTTTGCCGAACGTTATCGTCCGCAAAGGATTGAACAACTTAAGCCACTTTTACAAAAAAGTCAAGTTTCTCCGAAATTGCTCCGATCCACTTTTTACGACCCGAAAAAGTTTGTAACTAAATGTGATACAAATCCTAATTCTTAGAACGCCGCAACCTGCCCAAAGGTTGCAAATGCACCCATCCAGCTACCCGTGTCAAAAAATACAGACGGCGCGTAACGGTGACGTTACTTGGGTCTTCTACGATGGTATGTTTGCTAGCGTACAAAAAGCGGGCAGGGCAGCGGGAACGGTACTGGATTTGCGTTAATAGTAGGCAATCTTGATACTGTCAACAGTGTCCGCGGACGGCAGCTAACTCCCATTTATCCGGGCCGTTCCAAAACCAAGGTGGAGATAAGGTTTTACGACGTTTTAGGCTCTCTTTACGCCTTGCGTTTGCGCGGAAAAGGGCATATGTTGGTAGCGAAAAAGTCCAAAATATCGAACAGAAATCCAAAAAGGCATAAAGGCTGACTCTGACTTTGTCTAGCAGAGCAGTGCTGTAGCCGGAAATTGAGGTCAAAAATGAGTATGAAGAAAAATATGATGCGACTGATGCTTGCAATGCTCCTGTCAGCCATTGTTACCATATCGGCCGCGGCACAGATCACGACGTCCGAGATCGTTGGCGTCGTTACCGACCAGAATGGTGCAGCCGTCGTCGGAGCGACCGTAACGGTCGTGCACGAGCCGACGGGCAGCAAATCCAGCAGCGTGACCAACGATGACGGTCGCTACAATCTTCCCGGTCTACGGGTTGGCGGGCCCTACACCATCACTGTCACGGCTCCGGGGTTCAAACAACAGGAAAGCCAGAACGTCACCACCAGCGTCGGTAACACCTCGAATATCAATTTCGCATTGAGCGTAGCCGAGGCCAATGCCGTGGTTACGGTAACGAGTGATACGACCTTTAGCGAGGAGCGGACGGGGGCTTCCACTAGCATCAGCAATGATGTCATTAACACGCTGCCCACAACCGGCCGACGCATCAACGATTTTGCCAAGCTCTCGCCGTTCTACGGCGGCGGTCCGTTTGGCGGCTCGATAGCGGGTCAGGACAACCGTATGAACAACATTACGGTTGACGGTTCGTACTTTAATAACTCATTTGGACTTAGCGGCCAGCCGGGAGAGCGAACCAATGTCTCGCCGATATCGCTCGAAGCGATCCAAGAGTTTCAGGTCAACGTCGCTCCTTATGATGTCCGGCAGGGCAATTTTGTCGGAGCGGGAATCAACACCGTCACGAAGAGCGGAACCAATACCTATCACGGTTCGGCCTATTACGATTTTCGCAATGAGACGTTTGGTGGAACTAAGACCGGCAATCTCCTTTTTAATCGTGGTCAGCTCGACTATAAATTGTGGGGATTCACGATCGGCGGACCACTGCCGTACTTGAGGTTTGG
>DASYKW010000263.1:0-7985 GCA_035995005.1 Pyrinomonadaceae bacterium | reverse complement strand
CCGTGAAAGGGCTTGTCGAAAGTTCCCTCGAGCTTAGTCGATACGTAACGGGCATTCAGGACCGCGGCCTCGGTCGCTTCCTTGAGGCCGTCGTTACCGTGCGTGTAGATATATGACAAAGCACGAACCATCATTCCGAAGTTGCCAAAGAATGCCTTTACGCGGCCAATGGACGATGGCACGTCATAGTTAAGGAAATAGCGGGCGCCATCCCTCTCGACCCGCGGCGTCGGCAGATAAGGTTTGAGATCCGCCGAGCATAAACACGGCCCGCAACCTGGGCCGCCACCGCCGTGCGGCGTCGAGAACGTCTTGTGCAAATTAAGGTGAATAACATCCACGCCCATGTCGCCGGGGCGAGCGACGCCGACGAGGGCGTTCATGTTGGCGCCATCCATATAGACGAGGCCGCCCGCGGCGTGGATCGTCTCACAGATCTCACGTATGTTCGTTTCAAAAATGCCGACGGTGTTGGGATTAGTAAGCATCAGGCCTGCAACGCCGCCCTGATCGCACAGTTCACGAAGGTGATCCATGTCGGTCAGACCCTCGCTTGTCGAGCGAATGGTCTTGACCGTGAAGCCTGCGACTGCCGCCGAAGCAGGATTTGTCCCGTGAGCCGAGTCGGGAATGAGCATGACGCGGCGGTCTTTCGAGGTCTCGCCGTCGCGATCGTCAAGAAACGCTCGGATGAGCATCACGCCCGTCATTTCGCCCTGCGCGCCCGCGGCGGGCTGGAGCGATATTCCCGCCAAGCCGGTGATCTCGCAAAGGTCTTCCTGAAGTTTGTATATCAGCTCCAGAGCGCCTTGAGACTCTTCCTCAGGTGCGAGCGGATGAAGCCCCGCAAAGCCCCCGATCCGAGCAACCTTTTCGTTAAGCCGCGAGTTATATTTCATCGTGCACGAGCCGAGGGGATACATTCCTAGATCGATCGAATAATTCCACGTCGAGATCCGCGTAAAGTGGCGTATGACATCGACCTCTGACACCTCGGGAACTCCTTCGAGATCGTCCTGACGGCAAAGCTCGGCAGGCACAACATCTGCTGTTTCCGGCACGTCGAGTTTCGGCAATCGATAACCGATGCGTCCTGTTTGCGACCGCTCAAAGATGAGAGCCTCGTTTTGGCTCGGATGTTGTGTAACTTTCTTAATGCTCATACAAACTTAGGCTTTTGGCAGACCGTTTTTCGCTATTCCTTCGACAGCGTCGCAAAAGCGGTCGAGTTCCCATAGGGTCGTATAGACATTTGGGGTAATGCGAACACCACTGAACTCAGGGAATACGATCGGGGTCGTAAAGATCTTGTGCTTGCCCATCAGGTAGCCGCCGATCGCGACCGGATCAATGCCGTCGATCTTGAAGTTTGCGATCGCGCAGGATTGTTTCGGATCGAACGACGTGTTGAAACCGACCTTAGAGACATTTTTTAGGCGATTCATCCAATAACGGGAAAGGTAACGGAGCCGTTCTTCCTTGCGCTTTCCGCCGATCGCGTTGTGAAACAAAACCGCCTCGCCGATCGCCAGCCTCATCGCGGCCGAGTGCGTGCCGATCTCTTCGTACTTACGGATATCGGACTTATTCTTATCTTCGCTCGCCATTAAGGCCCAGACCTTAGGGATCTTTTCCTTACGCACGTAAAGCATTCCCGTTCCCTTGGGGGCGTAGATCCATTTGTGAAGCGAGGTGCCGAAATAATCGCATTGCAGGTCATCGCGTTTGAAATCGAATTGAGCGAATGAATGTGCGCCGTCAACAATGGTCTCAATGCCTTTTGAGCGGGCCATCTCGCAGATCTTTCTGATCGGCAGGATCTGGCCGGTCAGGTTGATCTGATGTGCCGCAAGGATGAGCTTAGTTCGCGGCGTGACTGCTCGTTCGAATGCGGCAGCGATGTCATCGACGTTCTTCGGTGCGATCGGAATTTGAATTAGGTTTAGTTTCAACCCTTCACGCATTTCACGCTGCCGAAGCGTGGTCAGCATTCGCGGGTAATCCTGGGTCGTGGTCAATATCTCATCCCCGGACTTAAGGTCCATTCCCATCAGGAGGATCTCGAGTGACTCACTCGCGTTTCGCGTGATGGCGATCTCCTCAGGGCTGCAGCCGAAGATCTCCGCAAGGCCGGTGCGTATCGTCTCGGATTGGGGTTCGAGGATCTGCCACATCGTGTATGCGGTCGCGTCCTCCTGCTGCCATGTGTAACGGCAAAACGCCTCGGTGACAATTCGCGGGCTCGGGCTGACACCGCCGTTATTGAGATTGACTATCCCGCGGGTCACGGAGAACGCCTGCTGGATCGTCGCCCAGTAATCCTCATCCATCGCGGCCTCGACAGGTGAAAGATGAGTGATCGTTTTTCCCGCGGCAGTTACATTATTTAGCAGAGAAGCGATCGTGGCAGACGACATCGCGGCAAGTCCGAGGCCCTTTCCGGCGCGCGAGAGGAAGCTTCTGCGATCGATATCATTCCGGATTGTCATGGCTTTGCTCCTTTACTCCCGTCCCGATGTTTTTTTCCTTCTCAGTCTTTTCCGACGGCCAGCTATTCCAGAGAAGGGTGAGGCCGACCGCGGCGATGATCAGGAAAACCGGCCCCATACAAAAGATGACCTCGCCGAAGTCATACAGATAGCTCATTCGGCCAGTGCCGAGGCGAGTGCGTCGATCTGCTCGCGGGAGTTTGTCTCGGTAACGGCGACAAGGAAGTCATTATCGCCGCTGGCGTAGTACTTGGAAAGATCGAGGCCGCCGATGATGCCACTAACGCGAACCTTCTCGAGGGTCTCGACTGCCGGCCGCGGGCCGCGGACTACAAATTCGTTGAACCGGGGTGAATCGTATGGCAGCGAATAGCCCTCGATGGCGGCGATCTGCGTCGCGGCGTACGCAGCCTTTTGGGCGTTCTGCATCGCGACCTCCTGCAGACCCTTCTTGCCCATTGTTTCCATGTAAATGGTGGCGGCAAGCGCGATGAGGCCTTGATTGGTACAGATATTCGACGTCGCCTTTTCGCGGCGAATGTGTTGCTCGCGCGTCGAGAGTGTCAGCACGAAGCCGCGATTTCCGTTCTTGTCGTACGCGACACCGCAAAGCCTGCCCGGCATTTGCCGGACAAATTTGTCTTGTGTCGCAAACAGTCCCACATGCGGACCACCAAAGCTCATCGGCACGCCCCACGATTGGCCTTCGCCCACGACGATATCGGCCCCGCATTCGCCCGGCGACTTGAGCAACCCAAACGATATCGCCTCGGTCACGACGACGACGAACAACGCCCCGACGGCGTGAGCTTGATCGGCGAGGGCCTTGAGGTCCTCGATGCAGCCGAAGAAATTTGGTGACTGAACGACGAGCGCCGCCGTTTTGTCATCGAGTGCGGATAGATCGCCAACGCGTCCCGAACCTTCATCAAATGAGGCCGTAACGATGTCCGCCTCGCCATGCTGCGTATACGTCCGGGCGACCTCGCGATACTCGGGATGCACGGTCTCGGCGACAACGATCTTGTCGCGACGCGTGACACGCTGGGCCATCAGATATGCCTCGGCCATCGCGGTCGAGCCGTCGTACATCGAGGCATTCGCGACCTCCATTCCCGTGAGTTGGCAAACCAGCGTTTGGAATTCGAAAATATACTGCAGCGTCCCCTGTGAGATCTCGGGCTGATACGGCGTATAGGATGTGAAAAATTCCGAGCGCTGGATCAGATGATCGACGACGGTCGGCGAGAAATGCGAGTAAACACCGGCGCCCAGGAACGATGGTTTGGTCGCGGCGGTATTCTTTTCCGCCATGCCTTCCATTGCCGCGATGACCTCGCTCTCCGCGAGCGGATCGGTGACGTTCAAAGCACGACCGAGCTGAACGTTCTGCGGGATCGAGCTAAAGAGCTCAGCCGCGTTAGACAGGCCGACGACGGCGAGCATTTCCTCGCGTTCCTCAGGGGAATTAGGTATATAGCGCATTCTGTTGGGTACTCTTAAATGTCCGATTTTATCAGACCATATTGCCTAAAGCGAAAACGCCGTACGACCTGGGTCGCACGGCGTTCGGGTGGTCATTCCAACGGGAAGTTACCTTATTGCCCCAAGCACCGCAACCGCCTCCATCCCGAGAATGTTCTGCGCGGCCGCATTAGCCTCCGTTTCGCTCTTGGACGCTGCCTTGCTCGAAAGCACCATCGAACCGTCCGCAAGCTTAACCAGCTTATAGTCGACTTGAGCGTCGAACTTGGCCGCGGCGCTTATACCCGTGACCGCTCCAAAAAGTCCGCCGGCCTTTGATTGTTTTAGCTTAGAAATATCGCTCGTGAGAATGTAGGTGGCTCCCGCAGCTTTGGCCTCTGCCTCGCTGCCGACCGCCATCCCGCGTACGTTCCCGCCCGAGAGCTTGTCAATGAGAAACATTTGCAGGCTCGAGGTTGAAACACCGTCGGCCTTACTCGTCGGCATCAACACAGCGATCTTTGTCCCGCTAAAGTTAGCGGGCATATTTCCCGAATTACTGCCCGAATTGAACGACGGGTTAGTCTTGCTTTGAGAGCCGCCGTCGTCGTCGTTATTACCCGCCTGGGCGGCACGCATCATGGCCGCCATATCAGGCTGGCCATATAGCTGTTGCGGGTCGCTCGCGATAGAGTAACCCGTCGGCACGTCGAAGAGTGACTGTTCGAGCGGTGCTCGCGAGAATTCCACCGTCTCGGTCGTCTGGCTAAAGGATTGTCCCTCGCCCATAGACATCGTGCGCGTTTCCTGAAGAGGGAAGCCCAGCTTGCCCGAGCCGGTGCTGCGGGAAACGATGTGATCCTGACATCCGCCGCTCTGCGGTGCCTGATAGGTGGGCATCGTTTGCGGACGGAAATTGACGGGGCAGGAAAATTCGGGCAGGTCGATGTACCAGCCGTCCGTCTCCATCTTCATATCCGCCTTTGAGCATGCGTCGGGCGATGCCTCCATCGACATCGACGTTTTTAGATGACGGGCCGTGACGCCAAACATCTGCTTCCGTTCGCCCGTGTCCGTGATGTTGTTGATATAGGTAACAGTGCCGCCTTTCTTTACGGGCTGCGTCTTCGCCTTAACACCCGTGGGGCGAGACGTTGGGGTGTCGTTGTCCGTGTCGAAGGGCTCGATCGTGTAGAGTTTTTTCTTATCGTTGACTTTTAGGTTCTGCTTGAGGTCACACTGCTCTATGGTGGCGACGTCGGCGCCCATTCCCATCATTCCGCCGTTTACGGTCCGCTTGCGCGGGCCCTTGACGTATGTGGTGTTCGTCATCTTTTGACCCTGCATTGAGACGGTCTGCCTGATCATGTATGTCTGTGAGCTGGCGAGTGTCGTCGAGAGAAAAAGCAGCGTCAGGACACCGAAGCCGCTCAGTAATGAATTGCGGAACATAGAACCTCCGTAAAGGGATATAGAAAAAGGTGCGCCGGAAGGACGCACCACGGGTAAAAGCGTTTAGCTCGTGGCTTCGAGATACTCCTCGTATTCGATCGACGTCATTAAGCCATCGGCTTCGAGCGGATTGTCCATTTTGACCTTGACCATCCAGCCGGCACCGTGCGGATCATTGTTGACCGCCTCAGGCGTGTCGTTAATACCCGCATTGACCTCGGTTATCTCGCCGCCCACGGGCATAAAGATCTCGCTGACGGCCTTGACCGACTCGACGGAGCCGAACGCCTCGTGTGTCGCAAACTTGTCGCCCGCGCGAGGCATATCGATATAGACGACATCGCCGAGGCTGTGCTGAGCGTAGTCGGTGATGCCCACGGTCGCGACGTCGCCGTCGACAGAGACCCATTCGTGGTCCTTACTGTAGCGTAGGTTCTCAGGGATATTAGCCATAAATGTTGTATAGAAGTCTAAGTGGTCAAACGGCGTAAAGTTCCAGGTAGCCGCACCTTTCGCACCGTAGACCGCGGATCATTCTTCGCTTTGCGTCGCCGAGCTGCAGATTGTCGCCTGTGATCCCGAAAAGTGTTGCCCTGACCGGCTCACCATCGATCCACATCGTATTGAAGACGCTGCCGCCGTCACCGCGATCGGCCGCAAAGCCTCGGATCATACTTGCGCCGCATTTACCGCACGAATAGAGGTTTTCCGACATAGCACACGAACTACTTTGGACGCCTGTAAAACGGTGTCGGAACAACCTTTGCTGCTAGTTGCTTCCCTCTAACGTCAATCTTAATTTCTTGGCCCTCATTTGCAAAATGCGTTGGAACAAACGCAAGACCGATGTTCTTTTTTAGGAACGGAGCAGGGCTCCCCGAGGTCACGGCGCCAACCTTTTCTCCATCTATATATACGTCACAGCCGTCACGAGCGATCCCGGGCTCGGTCATCTCAAAGCCGATCAGCTTCCGCTGTAGGCCTGCTTCCTTTTGCTTTTGAAGCCGAGCGATTCCGGTGAAGGTGCCCTTTTGCAGTTTCACGATCCAGCCAAGGCCAGCCTCGTAAGGCGTTATGTCGTCGCCAAGCTCGTGGCCGTAGAGTGACATTGCCGATTCGAGTCTCAGCGTGTTGCGGGCCGCGAGTCCGCAGGGAAGTATTCCGTGCGGTTCGCCGTAGCTGCCGGTCTCGAGCAGCTTATCCCAGAGGCGCGCGGCGAATTGCGGGGCCGCGTAAACCTCGAACCCATCCTCGCCGGTGTAACCCGTGCGAGAGATGATCGACTCGACGCCGTCTACCCATCCTTCCTCAAAGTGGTAGTACTTGATCGCCGAGAGATCGGTATCTGTCAGCTTCTGAACGATCCCGACAGCGTCGGGGCCCTGAACGGCGATCTGGCAAAAATCACCGCTCGCGTTCGTCAATCGGCAGTCGTCCGATACCGAGTGGCGAGAAGTGATCCAACTCCAATCTTTGTCGGTCGTCGCGGCGTTGACGACCAGCATCAGCTTCTCTTCGCCAAAACGGTAAACGAGCAGGTCGTCAACCACCCCGCCCTCGTCGTTCGTTAGTGCCGAGTATTGCGCCTGACAGTCGCCGAGGCTGCGAACGTCATTTGTCGTGAGACGGTTTATGAAGGGAATAGCGCCGGGCCCATCGACCCAGATCTCGCCCATATGCGACACGTCGAAGAGACCCGAACGCGTACGGCAGCGCATGTGCTCCTCGATCACGCCCGCGGTATATTGCACCGGCATGTCCCAGCCGCCAAAGTCCACCATTCGACCGCCAAGCTCGCGATGAGCAGCATTGAGCGGAGTCTTTCTTAATTGCTCAGACATAGGTATAGGCCAAGTCTAATTGAGGCATCGAATGCGGCACAAGCGCGCCGCTTCAGATAAAGCGCGGGCAGTCATCGCTCAGTTTTTCGTTTTCTTTGGTTCGGGCGGCGCAGCCGGAAGTTTCGCTACCGACACTATGATCTCATCGCAAAGGTCGAGAGAGTCGAGGATCGCACCTTTCTCCATCGGATCCGTTGACTTGTCGAGCTCGGCCTTGAGAGCTGGCTGGTAACGCTGCGCGGCGGCGGCAAGGTTTCTGACGGCCTTGGGAAAGACCTCGGCGTAACTCTTAGTCTTCTTCTGAGTCAAAGGGTCCTCGATAAGGCCCGAATTGGGACGTAAGGCGAGTTCGTCGACATCGTCGACCGCTTTTTGCAAGATCCGCTTCACATCGATCAGCAGTTCGAGGCGGGTGCCTTGCGGTGCGGAGCCCCAGTCGCCGATCTCTTTGAAAATCGGAGCATTAACGTCGACCTTTAGGGCCGCGAACCGCCGGTCTATGATATGCGTGAGCACGTTGATCCGGGCGTCGACGACCTGGGTATCGCGGATGATCTCGACCTCCTCCGGCGTGAAATAGTCGCGCTGAGCGGCGCACGTGACAGCGCACAGCACCAAGGTCACAAGAGCTAGCACGGATCTCATACTAATGATCGTTTTTTTTATCGGGCTTAGGCACGGGGTCTTTCTCGACGTGCTGCCCGGCGACCGGTTGGCGAACAACGGTGTCGCTGAACAT
>DASYKW010000262.1:0-2929 GCA_035995005.1 Pyrinomonadaceae bacterium | reverse complement strand
GGACAGTTTGAGGTGGCACGCATGCCGGAGATGGGGCACATCATCACGGTGATCTCGCCGTTCTGTTTGGAGAGGTCGCCGCGGACGCTCTGTGGCGCCGGTTGAGGCGTAGAGCTGTTGCCGGGTGGAGGCTCGGCGTCTTGCCACGTCCCGCTGACGGGCGTTGGCGAAGGGCTCGGCTGGTCGCTAAGGTCGGGCGGCGTCTGATCGAGATCGATCATCGACTTCGACGGCATGGTCCCGGAAACAAAAAGCTCTACCCGTCGAAACTCCGCTGGTACATTCGTAACAAAGATCTCAGGCGCCGTAGGCTCTGGCTCGTAGTACGGGGCCAGTGTCGGATCGCTTGGCCTGAATGGTGTCGGCGTAGGCGAGGGTGGGGCTGCTGCATCCGCAGTGACATCGAGTTCCCGGATCAAGGACCCGTTGCGAATGTCGATCTCGCCTTTGCGAACATTCGCGGGCATTGCCCAATCGCCGTTCCATTCCGGATGCGTCTGCAGGGCCTTTTGCATAAAGTCAGCCCAGATCGGCATCGCGGAGTCGGCGCCTTTCATCCCGAGATCATCACCACTGTCAAAGCCAACATAGACCACAACGACGAGTTCGGGCGTAAACCCGGCGAACCAACCATCGCGCGACGTACCGGTCTTCCCTGCGAACGCGGTTTTCCCCGCCACGTTATGAAAGCCCCAGCCCTGCGCCTGTGCCGCCGTTCCTCGGTTGATCACGTCCTTCATCATGTCGTCCATGATGTAGGCGACGTCGGGACGAACGACGTTCTTTTTGTCCGGCGTGGGCTGCGTCACGGTACGGCCATCGCCGGCCGCGATCTTTGTTATCGGCATCGGTGCGACGCGGTCACCAAGATTCGCAAACGTTGTATACGCCTCGGCCACCGACAACGGCGTTGCCTCAGCCGTGCCTAGAGCCATCGACGGATACGCCTTGTCGACCTTGGGCATACCGGCCTTTGCCGCCAGATTCATCACTCGGCCGATGTTGAGCTGCAGGGCAAGATCGACCGTCACGACATTCTTACTGTGGACGAGAGCGTCGCGAAGCGTCACGTCCTTGTTGGAGAACGTGTCACCAAAATTGTTCGGCGAATAAGTTTCGGTGCCGTATGTGAAGACCTTTTTCTCGTCCTTGAGTATCGACGCCGCCGTGAATTGCCTCGTGCTCGAGTCGTAAGCCGAGTTGATGGCCGTCGTATAGACGAACGGCTTAAACACCGAGCCAGGCTGTCGCATCGCGTCTGTCGCCCGGTTAAACTGATTCGCCTGGTAATCGCGTCCACCGACCATCGCCACGATCTCTCCCGTCTTTGGGCGAATGGCCACAAGCGCGGCATTGAGGTCGTTTTTTTTCGGAAAATGCTTGTCGAGAGCTGCCAGCCGTTTGGCGACCGTCTCGTACGCCATTCTCTGAAGGTCGGGATCAATGGATGTATACACACGCAGATGTTGGACGGCCTCAGGGTCGGCAACGAACTTCGGCAGTTCCTCGATCACATATTGCGAGAAATACGGCATCCCCTGCAGGTCCTTGGTATTCGAGATCTGCTTTAGCTCGATCGGGACGGTTCGAGACTCGGCGAGCTGCTGATCCGTGATCTCGCCCGCCTCGAGCATGGATTCGAGCACCTGATTGCGGCGCTCTTGCACCCGGTCGGGATTTTTGTAGGGATTGTAGCGGTTCGGACTGCGGATGATCCCCGCGACAAAAGCGGCTTCCGGCAGTGAGAGCTGCGAAACGTCCTTGCCGAAGTACGCGTTCGCCGCCTCGCCCACGCCGTAGATCGATACGCCCGACTGCTGACCCAGATAGATCTGATTTGCGTAAAGAGTAAAGATCTCCTGCTTATCGAGCCGCGTCTCGAGGATCACCGACATAAACGCCTCGGTGATCTTGCGCGTCAACGTTTGTTCGCGAGTGAGAAAAAGATTTTTGACCAACTGCTGTGTGATCGATGAACCGCCTTGGTTATTTACCGCCGAATTTTCGTCCGTCTCATAACGCCGCCACAAAGCACGGGCGATGCCGCGCAGATTTACGCCATAGTGCTCAAAGAACGCACGGTCCTCGGTGACCGTTATCGCCTTTACGAGTTGCGGCGGGAGATCGTGAAACGTTACGGTCTTTCGCCGTCCGTCGCCTTCTGCCGCGACAGAGCTGAGGATCTTGGGCTCGAGAAATGCCTGATTGATCTGAGTGTTCGAGTCGCGGTCGCCGATGGCCGCAACCGATTTGCCGTCTTTTGCAAATTTGATCGACAGCGAATGAAATGCCTTTTGCCCGTCGATAGTGCCCGTCAGCCCAGGTTCGACGCCCAGGACTTCGCCATCGACCGAGAAACGACTGCGCGATGCGTCGGCCTGAGAATTGCGCTCGATATAACCAGCCGACTTGAGATAGTCGATCAACTCGATCATCGAGCTGCCTTCGCCAACCTTCAGCATTTTCGGCGCGGAATAGATGCCCGCCGACGCGGTAAAAACCTCGCCGCTAAGCAGCCGCCTATCGATACGGTCCGAAAACTCGAACCAGTAATACGTCAGCGTCAGAAAGGCGACAAGGAGTAATATCAATGATGCCGAGATCGTCCAGCCGTTAAAGACGAGGCGCAGCATTCGTCGCCAACGCGATGGCGGCGGTGCTTGATAGCTCGAAGCGCGGCGCGATTTCATCCAGCCCTTGGGCGGCATCTTTGAACGCGAGCTTTTTACGATCGGTGTTTCGGACATCGAGACGGGCGGAAATGCGAGCGGAAAGGACGAGCGGATACCGCTGCTCGCCATTCTGATTCTATAGATTTGAACCGCTTGCTGTCGAGGTAAATATCGCCTTTAATTGAGTTATGAAGGTCCTCGTCACCGGCGGCAGCGGCTATCTTGGCACGCATGTCAGGCGTTTCTTTGACGCCGAC
>DASYKW010000261.1:0-4134 GCA_035995005.1 Pyrinomonadaceae bacterium | reverse complement strand
ATGAACAGCCTTCGGTTCGGCCCGCTCGACGATTCGAAGCACGGCAACCGCAACAAGTCGATCCTTAAAGGCTGCGTCGCCGGCATCGGCCATTACGGCAACTGTTTTGGCGTGCCGACGGTCGGCGGCGAGGTCATGTTTGACGAATCGTACAGCCTCAACCCGCTCGTGAATGCCTTCGCCCTCGGGCTGGTGCGTCAAGACCAGATCTTCTTCGGCAAGGCGACCGGCATCGGCAATCCGGTGCTTTACGCGGGTGCCAAGACGGGCCGCGACGGGATTCACGGAGCTACAATGGCGTCGGCCGAGTTTGACGAGGAGGCTCTGGAAAAGCGGCCTACCGTGCAGGTTGGCGATCCTTTTCTCGAGAAGTTGCTCCTGGAAGCGTGCCTCGAGGCAATGCGCTCCGGTGCGATCGAGGGCATCCAGGACATGGGAGCAGCAGGACTGACGTCCTCCTCAGTCGAGATGGCCGCACGCGCGGGCACCGGCCTTGAGATCGATCTTACGCGCGTCCCGCAACGTGAGACCGGCATGACGGCCTATGAGATGATGCTCTCCGAATCGCAGGAGCGGATGCTGATCGTGGCGCGAAAGGGGCAGGAGAAGCAGGTCGTCGACATCTTCGACAAGTGGGACCTGGACGCCGTGGTGATCGGGCAGGTCGTCGAGGGCGATCGCCTCAAGATCTATCACAACGGTGAACTCAAGGCCGACCTGCCCGTTCTGGCTCTCACAGACGAAGCCCCTAAGTATGAACGCCCGATGACCCGCCCGACACGGGTGTCGGGACCGGGAGCGGTAGCGACCGGGTTCTCAACAACGCCGACGTCAACCATCGACGCCGAGACCGCACTTCGAAACCTTCTGATTACCCCTAACATCGCCTCAAAACGCTGGGTCTACGAGCAGTACGACACGATGGTCCGAACGAATACGGCCATTCTCCCGGGGGCTGACGCTGCGGTTATTCGAGTGAAGGAGACGCGGATCGCGATCGCGATGTGCCTGGACGGCAATGCAAAATTTGTCGCGATCGATCCTCGTGAAGGAGCACGTCTTGCCGTCGCCGAGGCAGCTCGCAACGTCGCGTGTGTGGGAGCTAAACCTATTGCGGTTACCAATTGCCTGAATTTTGCCTCGCCCGAGCGTGCCGAGGTGATGTGGAGCTTCTCCGAGGTGATCGACGGAATGACTGAGGCGTGCGAGACATTTGAAACGCCGGTCGTGTCGGGTAACGTGTCGTTCTATAACGAGACGGACGGTCGTGGAATACTGCCGACACCCGTGATCGGCATGGTCGGGCTGGTCGAGGATACTCGCAAGCTCGTGACGCATGGGTTTAAGAACAATGGCGACGTCATCGCCCTCCTTGGCGCGACGCATGAGGATCTCGCCGCCAGCGAATATGCTCAAACGATCTTAGGCCACTCGATCGAGGACCTGATCGCGAACGGCGCTTGTCCACGGGTCGACCTTGATGCCGAGCGGCGCCTGCACGAGATATTGCTCGCTCTTGCAGGGAATTGCCTCATTCGCTCTGCTCATGATTGTTCCGACGGCGGCCTCGCAGTCGCGATCGCGGAAAGCTGTTTCGCTTCGCTCGGTCGGCCCGCCGTTGGCGCAAAGATCGAGCTCAATTCCGATGATCTCGATCCCAACATGCTGCTTTTCGGAGAGACGCCAACAAGAGTGGCGATCAGCTTCTCGCCTGAGAGGCTGGAGGAGATTCGGGCGATCGTTGGAGACTATCCATTTGAGGTGATCGGCGGCGTGGGCGGCAACAACCTCTGCATCGCGGTGAATGGCGAAACATCGCTCGATTGTGAAATTCGCGAACTGGAAGCGCTCTGGGCTCACTCGCTCGGTTCAAAACTCGAGTCGTTTGACCCGATGGCCGAGGTCTAGGTACGACACACGCCACGTCCGTCCATCCTACTTCAGAACTTCAAGAACGGGATCAGTCCCGGCACGCGCCGCTTCCATTCGGCAAATTTCTCACCAAATGCATCGCCTAAAAGACGCTCCTCAAATCGGGTGCGAATATACGTGCCGATCAGGAAAACGATCACCGCCCCGATAACGACTGCCCAGTGGCTCAGCACGATACCGGTCGCGATCAGCTTGCCCAGCATCGCGGTGTAGATGGGGTGACGAACGAGGTTGTATGGCCCCGTCATTACGAGGTCATGACCTTCGACAAGTTTCGCTTCGAGGCTCCACTGTTTGCCAAGCTCGCGGATCGCCAACATCGTCAGGAATACGCAGCTGATCGAGAGAGCGGCCGCAACGATCTGCAGGACAATGTTTAGCACGTACATCTCGCCGATGAATGGCGAGAACATCGGCGTGCGATGCAGGGCCCAGACAAAGGCATAGCTCACGCCCTGTAGCATGATGCCGACCCACGACTTTGGGGCCTTGATGGCGTCCTTGGCAGCTTTTGGTTTCTTCCTAAGCAGAAAGATCGCTGCAAACACGAACCAACAAACAATGACGGTAGCAAAGGCCCCAGCCGATACCCAATAAGAGATCTGTTCCATAGTTAGCCAGAGCAAGATTACGCCTTGTCACGCATTTTGTCCCGGCCGATGGAATAGAATCAATGTGATGAACGCCGGCATTTACCTCCATATTCCATTCTGTAAGTCTCGCTGCTCGTACTGCGATTTCGCCACGGATGTTTATCGTGATGCCGGAACGGTCGACCGTTATGTGGACGCGATTTGCAGAGAGATCGATCTTTTCGACGGGAATGTTTTGGCCGACACCATTTATTTCGGTGGCGGAACGCCCTCGCTTCTCGCGGTCGAACAAACAAAACGCATTCTGGACGTGGTTCGCGGTCGCATCGACATCGCAGTCGAGGCCGAGGTGACGATGGAGATGAATCCGGCAACCGTGACGCCAGAGTCACTTGCCGCGTATCGAGAACTTGGCGTAAACCGTGCAAGCTTTGGCGTACAGACCTTTGACGACCGGGATCTCAAACTTCTGGCCCGCGGTCATGATGCGAATGATGCAAGGTCGACCTTTGCGATGCTGCGGGACGCGGGGTTCGACAACGTGTCGTTCGATCTCATCGCCGGACTGCCCGGACAGAAGTTGGAGCAATGGCAGCGCAATCTGGACGAGGCTATAAGCCTGTCGCCGGAGCACATATCTCTTTACCTGTTGGAGATCCACGAGGGCACGCCTCTAGCCGAGCAGATACGCTCCGGTCGGCGTCCGCTTCCGGATGACGAACTGGCCGCCGAGATGTACGAACTGATGCTCGACCGATTATTCGCCGCCGGCTACCAGCAGTACGAAATCTCAAACTTCTCAAAGCCCGGCTTCGAGGCTCGCCACAACACCAAATACTGGCGCCTCGATCCGGTCTATGGCTTTGGTGTATCGGCGCACTCTTTCGACGGCATGAGGCGCTACGCAAACGAGCGTGATACGGCGAAGTATGTCGAAATGATCGAGAGGGGCGGGGCGGCAAAGGTCATGCGAGAAGGAGTTGCCTTGGCCTCAGAGTTTGTCTTTCTCGGGCTAAGGATGGAGGACGGCATCGATCTCGACGACTATCGCCGGCGATTCGCGAGCGATCTATTTGCGACTCATCGGAACGAGATCCGCGAGCTTGTCGGCAAACAATTACTAATGATTGAAGGAGAAAGAATACGCCTTACCCCACACGGGAAACTCTTTTCGAATGAGGTCTTTGCAGCGTTTGTCTAATCCGACAGGTCGGCGACTTTAAGGTGCGTGCGAGCCTCCCAAAGCTCGGGGAAGAATTTCTTTGTCAATGTTGTCATCAGATAGCCCACGCCCTCTGAGCCGCCGGTGCCGCGCTTCTTGCCGAGCATTCGTTCGACCATCAGGACGTGGTGATAGCGCCAGAGCGAGATGTTTTCGTCGTGCTCGATGAGCAGGTCCTGCATGATAAAGAGGTCGGCGTGCTTCTCCGGATGAGTGAGGATCTCGACAATGGCCACGACACGCTCGTCGATCGTTGCGGAGGCAAACCCTTGCCGCTCCAGCAACGCCCAAAAAACATCTGCAACGCTCGGTTCGACAAAGCGTTTGCTTAGCCGCTCATACGCGAACTCGTCGCTCTTTAGATGCTCTAGGATCTGCTCGTTTTTT
>DASYKW010000260.1:0-6934 GCA_035995005.1 Pyrinomonadaceae bacterium | reverse complement strand
GGACTGTGCGAGCAGATATTGTGGGGAGTGGTCTCGGGTTGGATGCTCGGGGCCCTTGTTGCGTACGGGCTCGCGCGACTGCAGGGCCAACTGACTTGGGGCGTTGTGGTGTGGGCCACCATACTCGTTTGGGCCGCGGTTGTAGTCGTATCGATCCCGTGGCTCCGCTCAGTCGGCAATATCCGTTTGAAGGAGTTCACGTTTGGTTCTTTGCTGAAGCGCGAGCATCTCGGATCGGCAGCCGTGCTGGTCGTCTTTACGCCGCTGCTGTGGAATCTCTTTTCTACGCACACGTTTATGGAGGGGCCTGACGGCGTCTACTCGGGCGGTAGTGCTTTTTACGATCTCTGCTTCCACTCCGCGCTCGCCTCGTCGTTCGCATACGGCGACAACTTCCCGCCGGGTTACACGCCTTTTGCGGGCGAGTCCCTAAGATACCCTTTCCTCCCCGACTTTCATGCCGCGGCGCTGATGGTCGCCGGGCTGTCGATGCGTTGCGCGTTTCTGGCGACAGCACTCCCGCTTGTCCTGGCACTCGTCGGTATCTTTTACGGGTTCGCTCTGCGCATTACCGTGACGGCCAGCGGTGCCGCACTAGCCGTCGCCCTGTTTCTTTTGAACGGCGGACTCGGCTTCATCGATCTCTTCCAGGACTGGCGTGATAGCGGCCGGGGCTTACTAGAATTCTGGATGGAGCTTCCGCGTAACTACGCCAACGACTGGACCCACGCGATCCATTGGACGAATATCATCACCGACACGCTTCTCCCGCAACGGGCAGCTCTCTATGGCCTGCCGGCGGGACTCATTATCCTCACGCTCTTCGCGATCGTTTGGGAGGACAAGCCGGAATTGCACGCCGCTGCCCGACAGAAGATGCTTCTCGTCGCCGGGCTCATCGCTGGTGCGTTGCCTCTCTTTCATACACACAGTTACATCGCAGTCGGATCGATAAGCGTCGTGCTTTTCGTATTGAGACCGAGGCGGGAATGGCTGTGGTTTTGGGTGCCCGCGGTCCTGCTCGCATCGCCTCAACTGTTCGACCTATTAACGCGAGCTGGAGACGGTGACATACTCCGTCTGCAGGCGGGTTGGATGGGCTCTGACGCGCCTTCTTTCGCGATCTACATGCTGAGGAATTTTGGAATTCCGTTGCTGCTCGCAGCGCCGGCCTGGATCTCCGCGCCACGGGAATGGAAGACCTTTTACATCGCCGCACTGCTGCTCCTTGTCTTTGCACTTACCGTGGTCGTCTCGCCTAATGTTTTCGACAACGGCAAGCTTTCTTATTACTGGCATGCGGTGAACAGTGTGCTGGTCGCTCGCTGGCTGGTTACACTCGCACGTACGCGACCTGTACTGACCGCGCCGCTTGCGGTGCTGCTTGCATCCCTGTCAGTCATCACGGGAATGGCCGTCATCGCCGTGGAGAGGCGTGAGCACAAACTACTATTCGGCCTATCAGACCTCGCCGCCGCGCGCTTTGTGCGCGACGAGACGCCGCCGCGGTCGCGTTTCCTGACAACCGCCTCCTTCAACCATCCTGTCCTTACACTCGCTGGACGCCAGGTGGTGCGAGGGCCGACGGACTGGCTTTGGGGTCACGGTTACGAGTTTCGGGCGCGGGAATGGGATGTACGCCGCATCTACGCCGGCGGGGCTGAAGCCCTTCAGTTATTGAACTACTACCACGTGGATTACCTCTTTATCGGCGAGGCTGAGCGGCGCGACCTTGGGGCGGATGAAGCATTTTTCGCCGCCAACCTCCGCCGCGTCTACAGGTCGGACGGCGTGAGTATCTATGAAACGAACTCCACCGCAGCGACGTCTGGAAAGATGTCCGACGAGCGAGATATTGCATCGCAAGTTGGCCGTGACCCTTTCGCGGTTGTCGCCGAGTTTCCGCGTGTCGGATACTTCGTTCACCGCATTCTCGCAGCCCAACTTGGACGTCCGCCCGTGCGTGAGGAATTCATGTCGGCCCTAAAAACACTTGGAGCGGGTCTGCACGTCGGAGCGACAGGATGGGAGGCACAACTCGAAGAGAATCGACGAGCACTTGCGAGGGGCCTCGCCAACGGCGACGGTCTGGTCGCAGAGAGCCTCCTATCGGCCGCGCGCAAAGGTGACGTCGATCCGCACGATTACGACGAGGCATACGTCCGCGCGCACTTCTTTGGATATCTCGTACGCGATCCGGACCCGGCGGGCTTCAACTTCTGGCTCGACGTTCTCTCCCGGAATAAGGACTACCGCAGCCTCAGCCGCTCGTTTCTAGAGTCTGAGGAATACAAGCACGGTGTGGAGCAGCGGATAAAACGCGCCTTAGAGATCGATCAGCCAAACACTAGGTGAACCCCATCAGCCGTGGGTATGAACTGCGGCTCAACGGCAAAGACCTCGCGGATCAACTCTGCCGTTAGAACCTCGGCAGGCAGGCCGCTCGCGACCAGTCGTCCGTTATTCAAGAGCAGGATGCGATCCGCGAACCGTGCGGCGAGATTGAGATCGTGAACGACGCCGATCGTCACCGCGTCCTCAGCTTGTGAGAATTGGCGAACCCTCTTCATAAAGTCGATCTGGTGGTGGATATCGAGGAATGTCAGCGGCTCGTCGAGGAATAAGTATCGACATAAGGGGAAGCCGCCGGCCGAGGCGTGTTCATTCGGCCAGACTTGGGCCAGCACGCGTGCAAAATTTACCCGCTGACGCTCACCGCCGCTAAGAGTTTGATAATCGCGCTCCGCAAACTCCGAAATGTCGACGATGCTCATCATTTCGTCGACGACCTTGTCGTCTGCAGGTCCCGGCCGGCCTCCGAAATGTGGATATCGGCCCATCATCACGACCTCTCGAACCGAAAGCGGAAATGCGACCTCGATCGCCTGTGAGAGCACCGCTCGCTTTTTGGCGAGAGCCACCTCGCTCGTCGCGACGACGCTTTGTCCCTCATACGCAACCTCACCGGTCGTCGGCTTGAGCAGACGAGCGAGGACCTTTATAAACGTCGATTTGCCGGCGCCGTTCGGGCCAATGATGAGGTGGAGTTTCCCCGACTCAAAGGTCGCGGAGACGCTCGAGATCAGGTCCCGCTTTCCGACCGCAAATGAGATGTCTTTTGCTTCGAGCATCGATCTAAAAAACGTACTGCCTTCGCCGCAGCAGATAAACGAAGATCGGGACACCGACGGCCGATGTGACGATGCCGATGGGCAGCTCCGCGGGGCGTAGACAGAATCTTGCGATGAGGTCCGCGAGGCTTATGACGATCGCGCCCATGAACGCACTTCCGATGATCAGATAACGATTGTCCGAGCCCAGCATCATTCGCAGGATATGCGGCACGATGAGACCGACAAAGCTGATCACACCGGTAAAGGCCGTCGCGACAGCGACGATCACGACATTGATCGAGAGGACGATCCATTTGAGGCGGTTTACGTTGACGCCGAGATAGACAGCCTCTTCCTCACCGATCATCAGGGCGTTGAGCTGCTTGGCATAGCGGAGGGCCACGGCCGTGCCGCCGATCGTAGAGACCGCCACGATCATGACCGACCGCCAGTTTGCACCTGAGAGCGTCCCAAGGCTCCAGAATGTGATCGACCTTGCCTGTGGGTCGCGAGCTATATATGACAGAAAGCCTATCGCGCTTAGACATAGCGCGTTGACCGCGAGACCCGTTAAGAGCAGCATCACGATCGAAGCCCGGCCGCCCTCACGTGAGCGTGCCAAGAGAAACACAAGATACGTCGCCACGATACCGCCAAAGCACGCCGCAAGCGGCAGGCTCCAGATGCTCAAGCCGATGTTGAGGACCCCGCCGAGGACAAAAAACAGCGCCGAGCCGAGAGCGGCTCCGCTTGACGTCCCGACAAGCCCGGGCTCGACGATCGGATTGCGAAAAAGCGCCTGCATCAGCGTCCCGCCGATACCTAAGCTGGCACCGACAAGCAGACACAGGACCGCTCGCGGAAGGCGTAATTCCAGGAATATGCGTTGATCGAGAGTTGGTTCCGCGCCGCCGGGTAGTACGGATCTAAGAGCAGCAAAAATATCCGTGACCGAAAAATCGATCGCGCCCCAACGGATCGACGCGGCTAGAACTACGACCGCTGCCAGGGCAAGAAAAGTCAGCAGCGTTCGAGGATTTTTCATTGAGGATTATTGATGTATGACCTTCGCGACCTTCAACAGGTTATCACCTGTCCGCGGCCCAAAGTACATCAGCTCGTTCTCCTCTATGCGATAGATCTTATTATTCTTCGCGGCGTTTGAGGTCGCGACACCCGGAAGCTGCTTGATCGCATCGGGTGTTCCGCCCGCCTGATCGTAGCCGTAGTTTGTCACGAGAATGACGTCCGGATTTGCCTGCGCAATTATCTCGGGCGACGCCATTCGCTGCATTCCGGCGGCGTCGAGAGCCATCGTGCCTCCGGCCATCTCGATCATTTTTCCAGCACCGCCGCCCTCGCCGCCGGTCTTGCCGACGACCATATAGACATTCGATGCGCGGCCAAAGTGAATGATCGCGACGCGCGGATGGTCGTTGTACTGCTTAACCGCCTCGGTCGCGGCTGCAAGCTGCTGATCTAGGTTGCGACACAGTTCCTCGGCCTTATCTTCCTTATGAAAGAACGCGGCGATCTCCCGGATCAGTGCCTTTGTTCCGTCTATGGAGTCATTCTTGGAATCAAAGCTCTTGATCGGAATGTTCAACTGCTGGATCTGCTCGACAACCTGCGGCGGCCCCATGCTGTTGCTGTCGCTCAGGATCACCGTCGGATGTAGCGAGAGGATGCCCTCAGCGCTCAGTGCGCGGTGATAGCCGACGGTCTGCACGTTCTTTATCTCCGGCGGATAGGTGCTCGAGAGATCCACCCCGACGATCTTGTCCTGAGCTCCCAACGCAAAGATGATCTCGTTATAGATCGGCGAGATCACGATAACGCGGTCGGTATTTACGGTGTCATTCGCCCTGTTGTTAAACCGTGAGCAGGTCAGCGACAGCGCGCTTGCGACAAGCAGCACAAGCAGCGATAGATTCCGGATGAGTATATTTTTCATTTCTTTGTTCTGTTCATTTCACACGAAATGCCTGTAAAACAAAAGGTAAGCGCCGACAACACTACCTGCCGGCGCTTATCAAGTTAGACGCGAGAGGAGCGTGCGCCTAGAAATTAAACCGAGCCTGCAGCTGGAACATACGCGGCGGATCGATGTTGGCGAATGCCGGGATCGCAAACTTGTTGGTTGCGTCCGTAAACGTCGTGGTAAAGGCACCGTAGTCGGGACGGACGGTCGCCGTGTCGATCCCGCTCGATAGGGTTGAGTAGATCGTCTGCCCGCGACCGAGCATGTTCGCATGGTTGAAAATGTTAAAGCCCTCGAGCCTCAATGTCAGAGCCATGCGGTCCGACAGCCGTATCCTGTTCTGGATAAAGATCGCGACTTCGGATGTCGCCGACCCGCGGAAGAATGACTTTGGCATGACCGCGCCGTTGATCACGGGTCGATCATTGTTTGCTCCGTCGCCGTTGTTGTCTGCACCGGTCGTCGCGTTGAACGGCCGTGCCGATGCAAATTGTGCGAGCGTGCCGGCTGTAAAGTTCCAAGGGAAGCGATACGTAAAGATCGCGACCGCGCGATGCCGCTGATCGACGACCGACGGGCCGCGCTCTTCTTCGCCCAAACGTCCCAGAACCGGCTGATTTGCAGCGATGCCGTTGCCGTCCGGCTCGGTCGTATTCGTCGCCTTGGAAAGCGTGTAACTAAGCGAAGCGTAGACGCGCGAATGCCCGCGATAGCTGAGCAACGTCTGCAGACCGTTATAATCGGCAACCCCAAAATTCATGATCGTGTTGATCTGGCGGACGCCGCCATTTACAGGGAGGATCGGCCGGGTTGCGTCGGCCGCCGCGACGTTCTGCCCGGCGATCGTGCTGTTGGCGAGGTTGCACGCAACGGTCCCGACGCCAAGGCGGCACTGGCCGACCTGGGTGCGATCGAGCGGCGAAGGTGCGTTTAGATCGACAGTGCGATCGATGTTGCTGAGGTGCTGGCGAACGTAATCGGCCCCGACGAAGAATCCCTTAAAGAATTCGTGCTCGGCACCGATGGTAAATACCTGGCTGCGCGGATTCACGAGCTCATCGGGATAAAGTGCTGCGATCTTGCTGAAATCGAGCCCGTACCTCGCGAATTGAGCAGTGTAAAAGTCGCGTTTGCCGGCCACGATCGTGATGTCGCGCTTTGGCAGCAACGCGGGGGGGATAGTCTTCGGATCAACGTTCACCGGTACGCACGTGAGGCAGGTCGGAAAGCCGGTCTGGCCCGCGATCGCCGTATAGGTCGTTAGGCCATCCAGACCGTTTACGAGATAACCGGCGACAGCATTAGACCGGATCTGCGTGTAATACATTCCGTATCCACCGCGTATGGAGGTCTTGGGATCGCCACCCGGATGCCAGCCAAAGCCGATGCGCGGTGCGAAATTCGTCTTGGCATCGCTCAGTGTCTGACGGTCGTATCGTAGTCCGAGGTCAAGAACAAGGTCATTGCCGACGCGGATACTATCCTGCACAAAGCCCGTGAGCAGCCACTGAGTAAGATCGTATCTATCAATGCCGAAGCTGATCGGCTGTTGATAGTTCTGGACGTCCGAGAGCGTCAGTGAGCCAAAAGGTGCCGTCGTCGTATTCTTGAAAGTAAAGGTTCCGAGAGTGGCCGTTCCGGGCTCGCTGCCCGTCCCGCCCGACTCATGCCTCATAACACTCGCGCCAAAACGGAGGTAGTGCTGGCCTTTTGTCCAGGAAAGCGTATCGGCGAACTGGAATTGGTGTCCCCAAATGTCCGACGAACGCGACTGGCCGATCGTGAACGGCACAGAGCCCGCTCGCGTATAGGTCGTCGTCAAATTCTGAGCCTCCCACAG
>DASYKW010000259.1:0-9489 GCA_035995005.1 Pyrinomonadaceae bacterium | reverse complement strand
CGTCGAACATATGCTCCTCATCCTGATCGGCCCGCTGGCCGCGAAGCATGTAGAGAAAATTCTCAGCGATACCGAGCGACTTGTCGGGAGCAACGACGTCCTTGCCGTTACGGATGCGGTCCCACGCGGCTGCGATGGTACCGATCTGGCCAGTAATGCGAACCGCGGCCTTCATCGCCGTCTCACGGTCCGTTCCATGGCCGTTCTTATCGTAAAAATCGAGCGACGAAACCGCGGTGCGAAGGACATCCATCGGATCCGCGTCCCTTGGAAAGGACTTCATCGTGGCGATGACCTCGGCCGGGACCTCGTAATTCCGACGAAGACGCTCTTCCAGCTCGGCAAGCTCGCCCGAGCTCGGCAGACGGCCATTCCAAAGGAGATAAATGACCTCCTCAAACGTCGAGTGTTCGGCCAGGTCGTGAATATCGTAGCCCTGATAGATAAGGACGCCCTGCTCGCCGTTAACATCGCCGATCGCGCTCTGGGCCGCGACCACTCCGCGGAGCCCGGCAGCGGCGGCTGCTGAAGTTGCTGTGTCTGTACTCATTATCAAGTCCTCTTATCGAGAGTTTGTGTATCTATATTCTATTCGCTCGCGAGCAATTGTGCGATTCAGGGCGTCGTCCTGCTAACAGCTTAGATAAGCCCGCATCGGCGTCCCGTTGCCAAACTTACATTTTACCGGAGCGAGAATACCGTGACAAGCGTCACGGTCGGCGTGAGAGGCCGATGGCGAGAGGGCTGGAGCGCGACAAGAAAAAGGCGAGAGTCACGCACTCTCGCCTTTCCACTATCTGGGTATCGCCTGCGCCTAGCGGATCTGTGTCTCGTAAGCCGTCTTTATTCTAAGCTGCTGGTTAGGGCTCAGACGAACGTGCTTGCCACGCTCGATCACAACCGCTCCCACGCCAAAGGCCGCGCCCATTCCCGCACCGACCGCTGCGCCAACAGGCCCGCCGATCACCGCACCCGTGACCAGCCCCGCGCCGGTCGCGCCGCCGACCTTCATTGCGTCGCTCTTCAGCGAGCTTTGACCGATCGCCGTGCCTTCGACATCGACGCGTTTGATGTTGTCGCCCTTGACCGGCATTACCTCGATAAGCGTCCCGCTGAGATTGCTCCAACGCTGATCGCTCAGCAGGATCCGGTCAAAGGTGAGCGACAGCTCGCTGCGGCGTTTGATGCGGCCGGGCTGCGTGATCTTTGAGACGCGGCCCTCAACGATCGCTCCGTTCAACTCGGATGGCGACACGACCTTCGCCGTAAATTTTTCGCCCTCACGGCTGCGCTCCGTGCTGAGGTCGTTTTGCAGCTCGAGGATCAGCTCGGTGTCACGCGGAATGACGATGATCGAGTTGGAGGACGGCGTGTATCGAGCCGTCTCGTACGTAGGATCGGTCTGTGCCGGTTGATTGGAGACCGTGTTCGGTGTCGTCGTAACACCCGTCGACTGCGGCTGCTCGTTGTTGTCGGCGACGAGATCCTGGCGATCACCGACGACAACGCCCCGACGCTTCAGTCCGGTCGGCAGACTCGCCTCGAACGAGCGCCTTTCAAATCCCGTGTCATAGCCCGACTCAAAACCCTGCTGGTATCCGTCGCGAAAATCCTGCAGCGAACCGTAGTCCTTCGCATAGGTCCTATTTGCCTTGAGATACTCGTCATGCCGGTTCAGGCTTCGCGTGAGGCTGTCGATCGTATCGCGATATCCCGCCATATATCCGTCGGAATAACCGGTGCGAAAACCGCGTTGCAGAGCGAAGGCGGTGTCCTGCGTAGCTTGCCCCGATACGACCGGAATTAAGCCGAAAACCGTTAAGGTTATGCATAACAGGCTAATAGCCATCTTACGCTGAGTTCTCATGTTGTCTCCTTATTCGGGCCCGGTAAGGCCGAGAAAATCAATAACAGCAACATTTATACATTAACTATTAATTTCTTGCAAGAACTTATTTTCAGCTTTTTGTGACACACGGCTGTTAAGGTAACGCATAAAAAAGGCAGCGATAAAAACCGCTGCCGGGTATTCCGATCGAGAGGAGTTACTAGAAGCTTCGCCTGAAAAGATACGATGCCCGAATAAAGAACGTACGGCCGTTGCGCTTGAAGCCCGGTTCCAGCAAATTCGCGCCGGTTGGATCTGTCGTGTAAGGATTGAATCCGTTGTAGTTGAGCGAATCGTTGTAGCCGACATAGAATGCCGTGCCGGGATTCGGATTCCAGCCTAGGAGGAACTGGCCCGCGGCGCTCGATGACAGCGTGTCATAGTCCCATCTCACCCTCGCATACGTAAATCGCGTGAATTGATAGGTCGTGCGCCAAGTAAAAATATTCGCGTCATACGCGGTCAGACCCGTATCATGCCGCCGGATCGTGTCCTTGGTATAGTCGAGTGAGGTCGTGAGGGGATTTATCGGTTTATATGTAAAGCCGCCGCCGACGTTGTATTGAGTACCCGCACCCGGATCAAGCGGAGCTCCTTGTCCCAGAAGTAACGCGGCCGGACTTACACGCGGAAAGCGGTTCCCGCCGCCGAAATCGTAGTCAAAGGAGCTCCACGCTATAAAGCCATAGTTGTAGAGATTGAACTTCTTATTGAACGCCTTGTTAATATTCCAGCTAAGGTAGGGAGCCCCGGCTGAACGAGTTGCGGCACCGTAGAACGCACCGCCAAGGCCGGTAACCGGATTCCTTTTGAGCCCGAACCCGTCTTCCTCATAGTTCTTTTCGAACTGATAACCACTCTCGAGATTCAAATAAAGCTGCTTCTGGAGCTGGGCGTTCAGGCTTCCTCCGAGCAGTCCGTACTGAATGCGTCCGTGCCAATCGAAGGTGTACCGCACGAACTGATTAAAGTCCCATCGTATGACAGCCGCCTTGGGCTTGGATTTCGTGCTCTCGCGATAAGCAAAGAAGGCCTGGTTCGTATTCGTCCGACGCGTAAAGCCCGAATCCGCAACGTAATCCTTTGATCTGCCAAAGATCTCCGCGTACCAGCCATGCGTATCCTTCGTATAGTCGAGGCTCCAAAAGTAGCCGATACCGTCGCCGTTGCGATAGGAACTTGTGCCTGTCGCGGGATCAAAAAAGTTCTTCCTGGTGTGGGTTTCGAGCGCCTGCCACTTCATCACAGTCGCGCTATTGAATTTGATGCTCCCGTCCAGACCGGCGGTAAAGTTACGCCGCTGCGGAAACACCCGAGCTGTACCGTAGAACCCTACATAATTATTCGAACCGAAATCGCGTTTGAGCCTGACGATCCCAAAATAGGCGTTTTTGTCGATAAACTCGTCGTTCGGACATGGGCGAGTCGATAGTCCGAGTCTCAAGCGCTCTTTGCACTGTTCGTTCCTGGTGCGCTCGTCTTCCGAGAAATTGCCGGGAGCATTGTCCGAGGCAGCCAAAATACCGAATGACGTTTTGTTGATCTTCCCGGTGACCTTTAGAGCAACATCAGGGTCGACGATGTTCCGTGAGTAAAAAACGATGAGGGGCGAATCGAAGATCTCCTTGCTTTCAAGGAAGAAAGGCCGTTTCTCCTGAAAGTAGATCGGGAATCTTTGGTTCGCCGAAACTACGGGCGCGTCGGCCTCGATCTCGGCATAGTCCGGATTGATCGCCGCGTCAAGGGTTACATTCGGTGAGATCGTGTATTTGATATTTACGCCGATGTCCTTTTTGAGTTGATGATTGACGAATCTGCCGGCAGGGACGAGGCGGTCTGAGACCCGTTCGCCAGACTCGCTCAAGGTAACGCTCGGTACGATCTGGAGTGTCCGCTCGTATTTGATCTCATCGAGGCCCGTGATATGGCCATTCTTGATAAGAAAGCCTGAAACGTCGCGATCATCCGGCAGCCACTGGTCAAACTCATCGTTAAATCGATCGATGTTGCGGGCTACATTAAAACCCCACATCTTCCCCTTGCCGGCAGTGTAGCGGATCGACTTAAAAGGGATCTTGACCTCGACGGCCCAACCCCAATCGTGGATCGCGCCCTTTGACTCCATGACGATGTCCACGGAGAAATCAGCTCCCTGGCCCTCGGTATAGATGCCGTCCTGCTGGATTCCGAGCGGATTAAAGCCTATGACATAGGCCCGCCGTTGATCGTTATAAGTGTCTAGCCAGATCCGGACATTGTCCTCACCGTAAACGTTGTCGCGGTTGGCGACGCTCGCACGGATCTTGTCCTTGTCGTCCCAGCACTTGAACGCGACGTAAAGGTTCAACGCGTCGTAGGTCATATAGACCTCGGTCGGTTTTGAAGGCTCGGTGTTGTAGCCTGGACCGGTCTGGTAGAAATCTTTGAATACGGCCGCACTCTTCCAAACCTCGTCATCGAGGTTCCCATCGATCACGGGAGCTGCGATAGCTTTCGGAATATTTATTGCGGCCTTTTTCTCCGCCGGGATCTCGACCTTGCCGCCAGTCCGAGGAGCCGCGCCGGAAGCAGGACTTTTTGTTGACGCCGTCTCGGCGGTCGTCTGAAACTGAGCCGTAGATGTAAATGCCGAGAACAGGAAGACCACTAGTATTAGGCCTAGATTTTTCATAACTGCACCTATATATGGGGAACTACTTCTGTTACGGGGCGAGAAAAGCGTCACTGACTAAAACGTAGCCCGGGTCAGAAAGTTTCAAGAAAACGAGCGTCTTTTTCAAAAAAAACGTCGGCCGGATATCAATTAATTTGAGAAATATATTCCGCTGAACGGACCGTTATTCCGCCTTCGCTTTCGACAACGAAACGCCGAGTCTCGCCGCCGCCAATGCGATAAGAGCTGTGCTCATCATTAGTACTGACGCGGATCACATCTATGCCGTCGCCACGCACCTGATCGCAATTAGATTCCAGGAACGCGGATGCGTTTGCCGGCAGGATCAGGTTGATCCGGCCTTCGCTTGCCTTGGCGATGAGCGACGCAAAGTCGCCTTCGAGATTGATCGAACCGTCCGAACTTTCAGCATCAACGTCGCCGCGAAAGCCGATCACGCGAATCCGTCCATCCGAGCTCGCAACATGAAGCCTGCCGTCGGAGTCGCGAACATTGATCGCGCCGTCGGTGCCAGTGATATTCAACTCGCCTGAAATGCCCTGAACACGGACCTCTCCATTCGCGTTGATCTTGAGATTAGTTCGGCGAGGCACCATTACTTCTACGCGAGTTCGTGCACCGTCGCCATAAAAGCGATTGTTGTGATCGGGTGTCGGCTCGTCGACGCTGATCGTGACGGTCGAGTCCGTATGCTGCTCGCTGACCTTTAACGCGTCAGCCCGTCTCGGTTGCAAATACTGAACGACGTTGTACTGGACCTCGTCGCGGTCCCAGCCCGTTACCTTGACTGACGCCGGCTCGGCATCGATGGTTACCGTCGGAACGCCTTTGACCTTGATCGTGTCGCTTTTTGAGTCAACGCGCGTTATTCCGGGCATGAATACGGCATTAACCGCGCGCGCAAGCACTGCCTGCTGACGGACGGCATCTTGAATGCTTCTTTGCATCTGCTCCGAATTGAGCGAGACCGCGGTAGCGGTTACAGCGTCGGCCGAGGCCGCAACGGAATCAGCGACTGCCCTTGCGATCTCAGGCTGGATCTTATCGACCTCGACGCGGGTGTCGATCACAGCCTTTTCCATCGCCTTTTGCGATTCCTTCATCGACTGCGTGATCTGCTTGTTGATCTTCTTGGTGTCGATGGCCACCTTTACGTCCTTGTCCACATCGACGTCGACATCGCCATCCCAGTCCTCATCATCTCCTTTGCCCTTCTCCGGCAGCAGGTTGGTTGCCGGACTCATTGCTTTACCATCGTTCTTGCGTCCGATCGAGAGCCCGCCATTAACACTGCTGAGCTTGATCTGAACATCGCCCCCTGCCAGGCGCCCATACATATCACGGCCAACATATTTGCCCTTTCGGACCGGGAGGCCAAAGTCGTTCGTGATGCTGCCGTTTAGCGAGTCGGCCTTTAGCGTGGCGTTGGAGTCTGACGGAATGACGAGATTTACGCGACCGTTGACCGTATCGAGAGAGATCTTGCTGCCCGTCTCTAAACGATCAAAATCTGCATGCACCTCACCGTTGACGGTCGAGAGCCTTGCGGTGCCGCGAATGTTGCGAGCGTTGACGGAACCGTTGACAGCCGACACCTTTGTAAAGTTATTAAAATTGGAAACGTCGACAGAGCCGTTTACGGTCTCGACCTCATTGAGCATCGCACCGCGAGGCACCCAGAGGCGAAACTCGACCTCGAGTTTGCCGCTGAATTTCCAGCCGCTTGAATTCTTATCGCGCTTCCAGTTGTCGTAGTCGGTCTCGATCGTAATGTAGTCGGGCCGCGAGTCGATCCGCACCTCAACGTCGGCCAGACGCTCCTTGCTGTCAGCCGTCTTTACGTATTCGAGCTTCACCTCGTTGCGGTCCCAAGCCTCGACAGTGATCGAGCCGTTGACGTTAGAGATGTTTAGCCTGCCGTTGGCGTTTAGTGGATAGGTCTGCGAAAAGCTCTCACTTTCGTCCGCAGTTGAAGAACGGACGGCTGTTGGCTCGCCTAATGAGACTGCCGGCATGTTCACCGTGCTTCCGTTCGACGAAAAGGCCAGGCCCGCGAGGAATATTGAATATAACCAAGTCATAAATGCACTCCGTGTATCCGGTTGAACGGGAGTTTTTTCCCTTATCTAGCAGCAAAACACCGCACTTATGGCGTTTGTGACAATTTTCTTAGCATCTGAGAGCGGCAATGGTCGGTTCCGGCGGCAAATTATCGAAAATGCCGCCGTATGCTATTATTCATAGTTTGATTTTCTGTGGCCCGCCGCAATAGATCTGTAGCAGACAATGCAACGGGAAGACATTTTTCACCCTGATATGGTTTCCGACGAGATCCATCACTCGCTCGCGGATGCGGACGATATAGAAGAAGTTTGGGACCCCGAGATCTCCGTTGCGGACGTATTTCGCAACCTCCTGCATCATCCCGTACAGCTTGTGACCCGCTGGAATTGGAAGGCTGTTCTTCTGGCGATGATCGTGCGCGCCTTCTTTTACCTGATCGTCTATGTGATCAGCGGCGAGAGCTGGAATGCGATCTTTGCGGCGGTTGCGGTCGAGATGTTCTTCCGGTTCATCACGACCGGGCTGGCGGGTGCTGCGGTGCAGTCGTTCAGGAAGGCAAAGCCTGTATGGCTTGCAAACGTCATCGTCTCGATACTGCTTCCCGCTTTTAGTCATACCGTCGAATTCATTGCGCACTACGTGCAGGACAATTACTTTGCCGATGTCCTCGCCGCCTCGCAAAACAATGGACGCCAGCGGACGTTCGCGATCTCGGTCTTATTTTCCGTAGTGTCCGTCCTGTTTAACCTGTACGCGATGCGTAACGGCGTGCTTCTCGTAGGTGCGGGGGAGGAGACGCAGTCTCTCGGCAAGGATCTCAGGCAGATACCCTGGCTGCTGTGTGAATTTACCGCCTCCCTGCCTGTCCTGATCGCAAAATTCTACGACAGCGGTAGATATCTTAATGCCGTGGGGGCCGTATTCGCGTTCGGATTTACGGTCGGCACGATCCTGGGGACATTTCGGGGCAAGTGGCAATGGGCGTATCGCGGGGCTCTAGGCGCGTGGGCCATCCTTATCCCGATCTCGATCCTCGCGATCTTTGTCCGCCGATATGTTAACGGCCGCCGTGCAGAACAGGCTGAAGGCTAATGCTCGAGCTCGTCTTTGCCAACCTCAAGGTCCGTCCTTTCCGGACTTTCATCAGCATTGTCGGCGTCGCGATCGGCGTCGTACTTATAGTGCTTTTCACGGGTCTGGCGAGAGGAATGACCGATGACGTTGCAAAACGCGCTGCAAATTGGAAGGCCGAGATCGTCTTCACTCGGCCGGGCGGCATGGACGCGACGACCTCCAATACGGCTGTCAATCTTCAGTACGCTAAGAAGCTGCTCGAGATCGAGGGCGTCGAGGCAACAGTGCCTGTCATTCGCTATGTCGCCGCTGATACTAAAGGGACGTGGGGCATCAAGCAGGTCGATGGCGTCGATTGGGAGCCTTTCGCCAAGATGAACGGCATGTCGCTCAACGCCGGACGTGCTCCCCAAGCGAATGACGAGGTCATTGTCGACGAACGAGCGGCCCAAAGCGAAAACCTAAAAGTCGGCGATAATTATCCGCTGTTCGGCGACAAGCCGTACAAGATCGTTGGCATTTTTTCGCCGCCGTCGGGAGCCCGGACAAAGATGTCACTCGCGGCTCTGCAGGACGCGCTTCAAACCGACAAATGCACCTATATTCTCGTCAAGGTCCAGGACGGTTATGACCAGGAAAAGGTCGCCGCAAAGATCAACGAGGTCCTGCCCGGCAACAAGATCAACCTCACTCGCGAGCTCGTCATCGATGCTCAGGAGCGCATTCCCGGACTCAATACATTTCTAAGAGTGCTTGTCGGACTTGCAGCATTTGTGTCGACGATCTTTGTCTTGCTATCGATGTACACAACGATCACCGAACGTAGAAAGGAGATCGGCATCCTCAAATCCCTCGGGGCCTCGACTGGATTTATTATCGGCACGATCGAGGGCGAGGCATTTTTGATCGGGATCCTCGGGATCGTTCTCGGGTCTCTGACCGCCTTTGCCGCGTCGTATGTGATCGGCAAGCAGTTTGGTCTTGCATTCGAATTCAGCCTTGGCTGGATCCTAACCGCTGTCGCGATCGCCATCGGCGGCAGCCTCGTCGGCTCTCTCTATCCCGCTTGGCGTGCCTCCGGGATCGATCCCGTTGAGGTCATGATCAACGAGTAAAACTCCGCCTCTCTAAAACTTCCTAAAAAACATTTGCCTTCTAAGCCTTATCTGGATTATTCTGGAATTGGATGTTTCATACATGCAACATTGTTTAATATCGCTTATTTTGTTTACCGGCCATGGCACACCTGACGCTCGTAAAAAACCTCGCTCAATTACAGGAAGAGCAGAAGCATATCGACGAGGTCGTGCTCGATCATGTGGGGCTGTCACTAATGCGTGGATCGATCGCCGAGGTGGTTGGCCAGCCCAGCTCGGGCAAAACGAGCGTCGCTCTCTCACTTCTTGCAAAACTCACGGCTGAGGGCGAGGTCTGTGCGGTGGTGGATGCAAGTCACGGTTTTGACCCGTGTACAGCGTCTCTGGGCAACGTCATTTTAGAGAATCTTTTATGGGTCCGATGCGGACATAACGTCGACAAAGCCTTTATGACTACCGACTATCTGGTGCAGGCAAAGGGGTTCGGGTGTATTTGGTTGAATCTTAACGGCCTCCCGGACAACAAGCTTCGTATGGTGCCAAAGACTTATTGGTACCGCTATCGCACGCGGATCAAAGATACTCAGACGCTGATACTTGTCACCGCGGCCGAATCGTTGACAGGCTCGGCGTCCCAACAGTCTTTTACTTTTGAGCGCGAGCAGGCCGAGTGGTCGGGCAGCGGGAAATTC